>NZ_CP032869.1:0-310830 GCF_003576455.2 Mucilaginibacter celer | reverse complement strand
ACACGTGTTTTTTGTATGCCATTCGTTCCAGCTGATGTGCAGGCATTATAAGCTGGGCGATATCAATATGCGCAGGTCGCCATCATTCGGGATATTGCCGGTGAACAAAACAGCGGAGGGGGTTAACGAGCCACTATTTAAAAATCTTGCCGAACCGTTTTACGCTGTCGATTCGCGTAGCTGGCAGGTAATCAACCCGGATGAAAAGCGGTTTAAAGAATTAAACATGCAACTGGTAGCGATAGAAAAAGAGCGCCCGCATGTTGATTTACCCCGCGCCATGATGGCTATCAGGTATAACGATTACTTTTTCGCCACACAGTTTCACCCAGAGGCTGATGCTACGGGCATGAAGGGGATGCTGATGCGCGACGAGAAAAAGCAGGAAGTAATTAATGAACACGGCGAAGTTAAATACCGCGAAATGCTGCAGCGCCTCGACGATCCGGATAAGATAACGCATACACAAAACACTTTGATACCTAATTTTTTGGATACAGCGTTGGAGAACGTTTTGGGTGTTGTGTGAGTTGATTTCGGAATTCGGATTTTTTTTATTGGGATTACACCGATTGATTTTTGATTACACCGATTTTGTCTGAACTGTGATTTATAGAATTAAAAGATTCCGCGATGAACGCAAAATCTTATAAATCATAAAAATCTCCCCAAATCCCGGTTCAGACAAATATAAACCAATACTTATGAACCCGTCAGCCAGAAAAACATTTAATGATGCTTTCAGCGATGAAAAGTATCAGCAATTTCTTGCCAAACTGAACGAAAGCCTGAAAGAGCCTGTCCCCTTTCGCGTAGCAGAAACGCCTGTGTTTTTAACTGCCGACTTCGGGGATAAACTTGTGGCAGCAGGCAATGATATTATCAACACCATCCTCCAACCCAACTTTAAAGAACTTACTGAACGTGCCATCCCCGATTTCTGGCGTGTAGCCAATGAGAATGACCACCCGCATTTTATCGCGCTCGATTTTGGGATCTGTAAAGATGAACAGGGAAACATAGTACCTAAACTGATCGAGTTACAGGGCTTTCCGTCGCTTTATGGCTTCCAGGTGCATTTGGGAGATACCTATCGCGATGTTTATGAGATTGCGGAAGATGAAACTATCTTCTTCGGCGGGTTGGATAAGAAAAGCTATCTTGATCTGCTGAAAAAAACCGTCCTCGGTCCATACCAACCCGATGAGGTAGTTTTAATGGATGTAAACGCTCCTGAACAAAAAACCGCGGTTGATTTTTATCTCACCCAAAAATATATCGGTACCCCGGTGGTATCCCTAAGCGATTTGATACAGGAAGGCAAAAAGCTTTACTATATGGCCGGCGATGATAAAAAGCAAATCAAACGTATTTATAACCGCCTGATATTTGATGAGATAGCCGGCGATCCGGATATATTTACCAAAGTGGCTGATATCCGCCAGCCCCTTGAGGTAGAATGGATCACTCATCCCAACTGGTTTTATCGCGTAAGCAAATTCACCATGCCTTTTTTAAGCGGCAATTACGTGCCCAAAACACAGTTTTTGCACCAGGTGGAACAAATTCCTGCCGATCTGGAAAACTATGTACTTAAACCGTTGTTCTCCTTTGCAGGTCAGGGCGTGATCATCGATATTAGTAAGGCCGATATTGAAGCTATAACCGATCCTGAAAATTGGATTCTGCAGCAAAAAGTAGCTTATGAGCCGGTAGTACAATCGCCGGAAGGCGGTGTTAAGGCCGAGATCCGATTGTTGTACCTCTGGCCTGATGGCGACGAAAAGCCAACGCTGGCTATAAACCTGGCAAGGTTAAGCCGCGGAAAAATGATTGGCGTACGCTATAACAAGGATTATAACTGGGTGGGTGGCACAGTAGCCTTCATGCCATTGTAAAAATCAATACTAATAAGTAGCGATATACGTATATGTTAAATAATGCTTAATTTTGTAAACATGAATATGCAAACCATCATTGTTATACTACTTTTTGCAGGCGCGGTTTTTTACCTGGGCCGCATGATGTATAAAAGCCTTACAACCAAAAAGGCTTGCGGTGGTAACTGCAAATGCGGGGTTGATTTTTCGGGCATCGAGCCGGCTAAAACGGCTAAACGCTAAGCAATACCATTCATACAATCTTCATAAGTAACCTATACTTTTAACAAAGTAAAATCACTTAATGTCATCAAGCAAGCAAGTTTTTCAGGCTGATAACCCGGGTAGGTGGAACCGTTTTAAATGGCTTAGCCGCGTACTGCTGGTAGTATTGGTCATTGGTATTATAGCCGTAATTGTCACTATCCGCTCCACTTATTACCCCGATCTTCCAAACCTTAACCCGGCTCCTAAAAAAATGTCGAAAGAGGAGTTGGATCAGCTTAAAAGATCAACCAAATTTAAATCTTTCCGCATCCAGAAATCGGAGATCGAGGCACTCGAAAAAGCCAGGAAACAGCATCAGCTCAAACAGCCTAACAATAAAGACCGGATAAACGCCGCCTTCTATCGCGCCTGGGAACCACAGGCCTATAACTCATTGGTGGTAAACCTATCGCACCTTGACATGGTTGTGAGCGAAGGTTTTTCTATCGCCCCGAAGGTTGATACCGTTATTACCAAACTGGATACGGGTTTGATGAATCTCAATAAAAAGTACAACAAGCCCATCGTTGTATCGCTATCAAACTATGTAAACTATGATAATGCCCATGGCGGTTACGATACTAAAGACGTTGACCGTATTGTTGATAACAAAAAACTACGTGACGGCTTTATTAACAGTATAGTAAACTCATTAACTAAATATAAGTTAAAAGGCATTAACGTTGACTTTGACGAGCTACGCGACCGCAACAGCAAAAACTACGTAGCTTTTCAGAATGAACTTTACCAAACGCTGCATGCCAAAGGCTTCCTGGTTACACAAAACGTAGTGCCCGAAGATGAAACATTTAATATTTCAAGGCTTCAGCATGTAAACGACTTTCTGTTTATCATGGCCATTGATGAACATTACGAAGCTACCAATGCCGGCGATATATCAAACCAGCGCTGGGTTGAGCAGATCCTGGATGATGTTTGTTCGAAAGTTCCATCAGAAAAAATCATATTAACCTTTGCCGGCGGCGCTTACGACTGGCGCGAAAGCAGCGTGGGTAAAACCATGGGCTACCAGCAGGCTATCAGTACCGCCGAAGAGCAAAAAAGTAAGATAACCTTCGATCCAAATTCGGCCAACCTGCATTATACCTATATGGATAAGGACAGCCTTGACCATGTAGTTTATTTTACCGACGCGGCTACCAATTTTAACGTGATCCGCATGGCCGACGACTGGGCAACCGGAGGCGTGGCCCTTTGGCGCTTAGGTGCAGAAGACCCACGATTGTGGACTTTCTTCCAGAAAAACCTATCAATCGATTCGCTGAAGAAAACCGGCATCGACATGAAGAAACTTACCACTGTAGGTTTAAATAACCGGGTAAATGTTGATTATGACGGCGATGGCGAGGTACTTGACCTCATCACCACCCCTACTACCGGTTTAATTGATGTAAAGATGGATAGCGCCACCTATACCATCCTCGATCAAACCTATAAAAAACTGCCAACTAAGTATGTGATCCGCAGGTACGGTTATGCACCTAAAAAAGTGGTATTAACTTTTGATGACGGTCCGGACCCTGATTTTACGCCGCGCATCCTCGATATCCTGAAAAAAGAAAATGTACCCGCTGCATTTTTCGTTGTAGGATCGATGGCCGAAAAAAACATCCAGATCCTAAGGCGTGAGTATGAGGAAGGATATGAGATAGGTAATCATACGTTTTTTCACCCTGATATTTCAACCATCAGTTTGCAGCGAGTAATACTGGAGCTTAACTCAACGCGTAAGCTTATTGAATCGGTAACAGGCCGCAGTACCATTTTGTTCAGGCCGCCGTTTAATGCCGATGCCGAGCCGCAAACGCTGGCCGAGGTTATCCCGGTTGCCGAAAGCCGCCGCCAAAGCTATATCACCATTGGCGAATCTATCGACCCGTGGGACTGGCAGCCCGGTGTTACTGCCGATAGCATTATCGCCCGTACCATCCGTCAAAAAGATAACGGATCGATGATACTGTTGCACGATGCCGGTGGTGACACCCGCGAGGAAACTGTGAAAGCCCTGCCTGCAATAATCCATTACTTTAAAGCGCACGGTTACCAGTTTACCACCATTGCCGATGTATTGGGCAAAACCAAAGCCGATTTAATGCCGCCGATTAAAGCGGAACCAGGCATTTTCGGGCCGGCTTATGATATGTTTGTGCATGGGTATTACTACCTGAACTGGACGCTGGTTTACATCTTCCTGTCGGCTATATTCCTGGCCATCGGGCGTATTGTGTTAATCGGTATTTTAGCGGTTAGGCAGCGCAGCGAGGATAAAAAATCGAAAAAATTAAACCGCGATACAGATGTAATGCCTGCGGTAAGCATCATTGTACCGGCCTATAATGAAGAGGTAAATGCCGTAGCTACTATTCAAAGCTTGCTGAAAACCGACTATCCATCATTCGAGATCATTTTTGTTGATGACGGATCGAAGGATAAAACATATGCCGTTGTAGAAGCTGCCTATGCCGGTAACCCGCTGGTTAAGATCTTAACCAAACCAAACGGCGGTAAAGCCTCGGCCCTGAACTTTGGTATTACCCATGCTCAAAACGATTTTGTGGTTTGTATTGATGCAGATACGCAGCTTAAAACCGATGCCGTTTATCAGCTGATGACCTACTTTACCGATGCTGAAATTGGCGCGGTGGCAGGCACCGTAAAAGTGGGCAACGAAAACAATATCATCACCCGCTGGCAATCGATAGAATACATCACTGCCCAAAATATGGACCGCCGTGCTTTTGACCTGATCAATAGCATCACCGTAGTACCGGGTGCTATCGGAGCATTCCGTAAATCGGCTATCTTTAAAGCAGGCGGCTTTACTTACGATACACTTGCGGAAGATTGTGATTTAACCATGCGCATCCTTAAACAAGGCTACGTGGTACGCAACTGCGCCGAGGCTGTAGCCTATACCGAGGCTCCGGAAACCATCAATATGCTGCTTAAACAGCGTTTCCGCTGGAGTTTTGGCGTAATGCAAAGCTTTTGGAAAAACCGCGACGCGCTGTTTAATAAAAAGTATAAATTTTTCGGGATGGTGGGGATGCCGAATATCCTTATCTTCCAGATCATATTGCCATTGTTCTCGCCGCTGGCCGATTTAATGATGCTGTTTGCCTTATTTGGCGAAAAGCCCGAGAAAATGCTGATATACTATGCAGCTTTTGTTATTGTTGATTTTATAGTGGGCATCATCGCCTTCCGGATGGAGAAAGAGGATTACAGGAAGCTTGTTTATATTATTCCGCAGCGCTTTATGTGGAGGCAGCTAATGTATTATGTGCTGTTTAAATCGGTGCGTAAGGCATTGAAAGGTGAGCTGAGTGGCTGGGGGGTATTGAAGCGTACCGGGAATGTGAAGGTTGAGGGGGATAAGAATAAAGTTTAGAGTTTCGCGTCCCCTCAGGGTCTCTCGCAGAGTACCTTGAGGTATACGCAATGCAAGTCTCATACACGGACTACGAGTTTTAGAGTTAGTAGTAATGTAGCGTGCAAAAGAGCGAAAGACCCTCAGGGTCCTCTGCGAGAGACCCTGACGGAACGGGAGATAAAAAGGCCCGTAAATAAAAAATTACGGGCCTTTTTTTACTCTGTAAAAATGATAATAATTCAAACACCTACACCTTTGCCTGGTATTACGCCCCCCGCTCAATCAAACAAACAGCATAAGCCACAACCCCCTCTTCCCTGCCAATAAATCCCATTTGCTCGTTGGTAGTAGCTTTAATAGAAATATCCTCTTCCTCAATACCCGCCGCTTCGGCAATATACCCTTTCATAGCAGGGATATGCGGATTGATCTTTGGCGCTTCAAGGCACACCATGGCATCGATATTGCCAATAACATAGTTTTTTTCTTTCAACAATGCTACGACATGCTGCAACAGGATCAGACTGCTGATCCCTCTCCAGCGTTCGTCTTTATTAGAGAAGTGAAAGCCGATATCGCGCAGGTTAGCTGCACCTAATAAAGCATCGCAAATAGCATGTAACAATACATCGGCATCCGAGTGACCGTAAGCACCGGCATGGTGCTCCAGCTTAACTCCGCCTAAAACAAATGGGTGATTTTCTTTTAACTGGTGTACATCAAACCCAAAACCTACTTTTATTTTACCCATTATTACTTTGTAGCACCAAAATTTGCCGATAGCGTAAAACGCAGCGTATTAGCAAGGGCGCTGTTTTGCTGGCTGGCCGCCAGGTATGAAAAATCGAAATTGAAAACGTTGTATTTAAAGCCTACACCCATGGTAAGGTAGTGCCTGCCGCCCTTCATCGGGTTTTCGTAAAAATAACCGGCACGCAGGGCAAACTGCTTATTGTACCAGTACTCAAAACCTGGTGATAGGGTGATTTCTTTTATTTCTTCGCTGAAACCGCCCGGAGCATCGCCAAATGATTGAAAAACACCGGCCGGAACCGAAACATCATTATCATGTCCCTTTATAATATTACCGTTGCCATCCTTTATAGGCGGGGTTGGCACCAACAGCTTATTCAGATCGAGCGCAGCGGTAAACTCGTTAATATCGTCAAGTTTCCAGGTATTGGCTATCCCTATTTTAAGGTTGGTTGGCAGGAAGTACTTTGGTCCCACGTCGCTAAATCCAATTTTTGTGCCCACGTTGGATATATTGGTACCAAAAGCAAAGGTATTGCCATCGCCGTAAGGAGCGCGGTAGTACAGGGAGATATCGGCCGCAAAGGCATTCCCAGCTTTGGTGGTTTGCCCCGCATTGGTTGCAAATGCCACGCTTGAAATATTAGAGTGGATGTAACGACCCGTTAAAGCGAGCGAAAAATTGTCGCCGAATTTACGGGCAAACGAAACATCGAGCGAAAACTCATTAGGCGTATAGTTACCCTGCTGGTTGGCATTATCATCGGCCAGCGGGATAGAACCGTAGTTAAAATAACGAAGGGAAGCACCGAGGGTATTACGATCGTCAATTTTATGTGCATAGCTTAGGTACGACAGGCTGATATCGGGAACCAGATGGCGCAACCAGGGGCTGTATGATAATGACAAAGCATCGTCACTTTCTAAAAAAGCAAGTTTAGATGGATTCCAGAAGTTGGCATTAACATCGGGCGTTAAAGCTACACCTGCATCACCCATTGCACCTGAGCGTGAATCGGGCGAGATGTTCAGGAAGGCTACTTCGGTAGGTATGGCATTAATGTTACTTCCGTTAGTATTGGTGCCGGTTTGCGCCGCTACTGCTACAGGCAATAAAAAAGGGGCAAGTAATATAACGCGGCTTAATGTAAAAAACTTCATTTATAGGAGTTAGGTGGTACAGTATTTGTATTAAACAAAAATAAGGTAAAAGTTTGATCTGTATTTTTTAAGCTACCTTTTTATTGAAAGTTAAATCAAAAAAATCAGATCGGCGCAACTAATTTCATTAAATTTTCGTTAAAAGGCCTGATAACTGTACTATTTATTTATAAATAATGGCATACAAAACTAAGTACTGTATTCATTTTTTTATAAATTTACGACTTAATATAACTGTAAAAATATGAAAATACTTTTTACTAAAACTGCTCTGGGACTGTTGGCTTTAGGTGCCGTGATGAGTAGCTGCAGTAAACGTGAGCAATCGCAAAAAACCGGTATCACCTATAATGATAAAAACAACGGTGGTTATCAACGTTTCAGGCAGGCGCACCCTGCTCCCGGTCCGGGCCTTGTACCTATTGAAGGTGGTACCTTTGTAATGGGCGGCAGTGCCGATCAGGATGTAACTTATGATTATAACAATGTTAGGCGCAGGGTTACCGTTCCGTCGTTTTATATGGACGAAACCGAAGTATCCAACCAGGATTGGCTTGATTACCTGCACTGGATTGATATCACCTTTCCGGCAGATCGTGAATTGTACTATAACGCTGTACCCGATACCCTGGTATGGCGCCGAAAATTATCATATAACGAACCTTACGTAGATAACTACCTTCGCCACCCCGGCTTTCAGGATTACCCGGTTGTTGGTGTAACCTGGGATCAGGCGCAGGCCTACTGCTCATGGCGTACCGACCGTACCAACGAAAATATTTTGCGCGAAACAGGCCGTATGGTAGCCTGGAAAGATATGGGCAAAAAAGGCGGCGGCGGCGATGCGGGCATAGCTGCTAACGGGCAACCATTCAACACCGATATTTACCTGAACGGCCAGATGACAGGTGCAGGTATCGACGGTAAAAAGATGATGCCAAACCTGAGTCCTAATGCACAGGCAGGCACCGGTAAAGGCGGCAAATCTGTACGCCCGGTACGTATGGAAGACGGCATCCTGAAACAAAACTATCGTCTGCCATCAGAAGCTGAATGGGAATATGCAGCTTTGGCTTTAGCGGGCAATACGCAGTTTGAAAATATTGACGACGGTAAAGTATATCCATGGAACGGTCTTGGTGTGCGTTCGGCCAAAAGCAAAACACGTGGTTTGATCATGGCCAACTTTAAACGTGGCGCCGGTGACAACGCGGGTGTGGGTGGTTACCTGAACGATAAGGCCGACATAACAGCCCCTGTACGTTCATACCAGCCTAACGATTTTGGTTTGTACAACATGGCAGGCAACGTTAACGAGTGGGTGGCCGATACCTATCGCCAAACATCCTTTGAAGAGTTTGAAGATTTTAACCCTTTCCGTGGTAACGAATTTACAAACAAACGTTTGGCCGACCCTTCAAAAGGCCGCTACGCTAAAGACAAATACGGCAAACCAATTAAAGATCCGGCACACTCTAACAAAAAACTGAAATACGCCGATCTGCTGGCATTGCAACAACAAAGTGCTGCGGCACAGGCTGCCAGCCCTAACGCGCCACTTGCCAATACACAAAACGGCTCATTGCCAATTGACTCGCTATTACCTAAAAATTCGGGTAAAGCTTATAACCCTGATGCAAGAGGCGAGAAAGACGAAGTTAACAAAGCTCTTTACGGAACTACAACCCTTGTAAACGATCACTCGAAAATTTACAAAGGCGGATCATGGAATGATATGGCTTACTGGCTAAACCCGGCCACACGCCGTTTTATGGATCAGGACGAAGCAAGTGCCGAGGTTGGTTTCCGTTGTGCCATGACCATGGTTGGTGCGCCTGAGATTAATCCTAACGGTAAGCCGCATTATCCGGTTAAAAAGGCTAAGCCTTATAAAGCGAGGTAATTTTAATTTGCAGAAATATTAGGCAAGGCCCTTCAGTGATGAGGGGCCTTGTTTGTTTTTAGAGAGTGTTCCAGTTAATATTGCCCGAAAAGAGCATGATATTACCTGATATGCGTTTTGGGATAATTTATCTTCAACATGGTTTTTTTCTAAATTGACTCATGCATAGTGCGATCACTTCTAAATATGAATAGCCTAAAATCCGGGCAATTATCAAACTGAAAGTAAAGCCACAGACTCACCTTGCCTGCGTTCTTCGTAATTCATCCCGGTTGGATATAATGTAACAAAGAAAAATAAGTCCTCAACCTTGATTTGCATACAAGAGGTGAAAGTGTTGAATATTGATGCCGTGTTGTAACTTTACATTGAGTAGGTATTATGGGCCACTATTTAAAAGGAAAGGCTAAATACACTCATCGTTAAAACAAAAAATCCCGATGATAAAATCACCGGGATCATTATTACTGATTTTGCAGATTATTGATACCCCTCATTTTGCGGCAATGAAGGATTTGCATCGCGCTCGCGTTTTGGAATCGGGAATACCAGTTTAGGAGAATTCCACGGGAACGAATCAACAACATCTCCATTTTCATCGGTAGTTACAGTTGTTTCTTTATAACGTTTTAAATCCCATAATCTGAACCCTTCAAAGGCCAGTTCAACACGGCGCTCATGCTTTACAACAGCAAACAACGCAGTTGCAGTAGTTGCTGTAGTTCCTGCTAATTTGGCGCGGTTTCGTACAATATCTATATCAGCCTTTGCTCCTGATAAATCCGGAGCCGCTTTTCTTATCCTCGCTTCGGCTCTTATCAAATATATTTCGGCCAATCGAACTAATATTACGTTACCGAAGGTGTTATTGAATTTAGCGGTATAGTTATCAGAGCCATCATAATAAAACTCATCGGCTCTTTTATCTCCGGCTTCATACCTTGCAAAATGCTGTTCGTTTATGATCGTTTCGCCCCTTCCACTGTAGTCAGAACTGGCAAAAACTTCGTTTAAAGCATTAAAGCCCGATTGATTGGAGATTTGGATGGCAAAGATATCTTCAGTGCTGTTAAACACACGTGTAGGCTGTGTGGGATGCTGAAACTCGCTTCCGAAATCGCTAACCAATGAGAACGCTCCTGAACTGATAATCTTTGTCGCTTCCTCTTCTGCCGCCGTAAAGTTTTCCTGGGTAAGATATATCCTCGCCAATATTGCCGATGCTGCAAATGAATCGGCATACGGAGTTCTTGATGACGGGCTTGGATCGTTGGTAAGCTTGGCTTCGGCAACCTTAAGATCAGCGATAGCCTGTGCATATACTTCGGCAACTGTATTACGAGATACCCTTTGAATGCCCGGAATGCTTGTAGTGGGCGTTAAAACAATAGGTACCGCCAAATTTGAAGCCGGAGTGCCATCGTTCCATGCCTTGCCAAAACAACGTGCCAGGTCGAAATAGGTCATACCACGTAAAAACTTGGCTTCGCCCTCTACCCTGTCTTTATTGGCGGCATCAACCAGGTTAAGGTTGGCCAAAACGTTATTACATACGTTAATGGTATTGTATCCAACATCCCATACTCCTTCAACAAAGGCATTATTAATAGTTATCGTCTTATTCGCCAACTCGGTATATTCAGAAAATGTGCCGAAATAGGAAAAATCGCCGTCATCGGCCAAAAAATCATTGGTTGATTGGAATCTGCCTCCATATAATCCTCTCAGTCCGGCTGCGGTATATGCTCCAATAAGCACGCCCTGCACATCTTTTGATGTTTTTATAGCCTGATTTTGTTCAACATCATCTTTAGGCTTTATATCCAGTTGCTTTTGGCAACCGGTGCTATACAGCATTACTAACGAACTTAATGCTATAATTGAATATTTAGATCTTTTCATCATTGTCAAGCTTAAATTAAAATCCTACGTTAATACCAAAGGTGATTGTTTTGGCCTGCGGAGCGGCATAAAAATCATACCCTTGCGTAATATTACCCGAAAAGGCATCCGAGTTTAACTCAGGATCCCAACCCTTGTACTTTGTCCAGGTTAGTAAGTTTGTTGCCTGAGCGTACACCCTTAAACTGGATAATTTGATTTTGCTAAGTAAAGCTTTAGGGAAATTATAACCCAGGATAACGTTCTTTAAACGCACGTATGATCCATCATCCAAAAACCTCGAGCTTGGGCTAATGCCATTACCGCCAAACAAACGCGCCTCGGGAACATTGGTGATTTGTCCTGCCTTTTTCCACGATTGGAGCTGATCGACAGTTTGATTATCGAAACCATTATTGAAACCAACAGACATATACTGCCCGCCGCCGTTGTATATTTTGTTACCGTGTACCTGTTGTAAAAGGAAACTTAAATCAAAGCCCATATAGCTTACTGAGTTGTTTAAACCGGCTATATATTTAGGGTTAGGGTCGCCAACCACTACTGGTACTGCCTCATTGTAATCACTTGTTTTGGTTCTGTCCCTTTTGCCATTACCCAAATCGGTGTTTTTGTAGTAGAGCGCGTCTCCATTAGAAGGATCGGCACCGGCAAATTCCGGCGCATAAAAAATACCCAGCGGTTGCCCCTCAATTGCACGGTTTACCTGGTCGCCACCGCCAAGCAATACCTGGCCTTTCAGATCATTAATCTTGTTTTTGTTGAATGATAAGTTAAAGCTTGTTGACCAGGTAACCTTACCCACAAGGTTTTTCGAATCGATCTGAATCTCCAAACCTTTATTTTGCAGTTTGCCAAGGTTTTGGGTTATTGTTGTAAAACCAGAAGTGGCGGGCACCTGCACGTTCAATAAAAGGTCTTTAGTTTTTTTCAGGTAAACCTCAAATGAACCTGATAACCTGCCGTTGAAAAATCCTACATCCACACCAAGGTTTGAGGTAGCTGTAGTTTCCCATTTTAAATCGGGGTTAGGCAATTGTGTTGGGCGCGCACCTGCTACACCTGCATATCCAAATGCCGAAAATAAACCACGCGAAGGAAAGTTACCAATTTCGGAGTTACCGGTTATACCGTAGCTGGCCCTAAGTTTCAAATCAGATACCAGCTTTTGGTTTTTCATAAATCCTTCCTGCGAAATTACCCAGCCAACAGAACCTGCCGGGAAGAAACCATAGCGATGACTATCACCAAACCTGGACGAACCATCTACACGACCGCTTAAGGTAAGCAGGTATTTATCATCAAACTTATAATTTGCCCTTGCAAAATATGAAAGCAATGAATAAGCAGTTGAGTTTGATGCAGCACCGGTGATATCTGCTGCGCTATTCAGCTTTTTATAAGCATCAGAGGGAAATTGCTGCCCGTTAATAGAATTAAGATCATTTTGCTGCCTTTGATAAGTCATACCGCCAACCGCATCAATGCTGCTTTTACCCAAATCTTTTAAAAAGTGGAAAAAGTTATTGGTATTAAAGTTTAACGAAGTAACTGATGAGTTGAACCCGACACCATTACTTGTGCCCGAGTTACGGAGCGTAAGGCTGCCTGAATAATTATCTTCTGTAGAGTTTAAGATATCCATGCCAACCTCTGTTCTGAAAGTTAAAGATGGCACCAGTTTAATTTCACCAAAAACGTTACCAAGGTTCCGGTAATCAGTAGTGATAAAATAGCTGCTTTCAGAATTTAGCAAGGGGTTAAAATAAGTTGGAAAGTTGCCATTAGGGTTACCTGTGGCTGGGTCAAGCGCTCCGCTCAATAAACCGGTACGAGGGTCGATAACGGGCGTTATCGGCGCTAATGCAACAATTTGCTCTGGAGTTGAAAACGCGTTATCATTATCCAAACGATGGTTTACCGTGCGCGAAACGCTTAAATTAGCACCAATGGTCAACCAGCTGTTTGCCTGGTTTTCAATATTGGTACGTAAGCTGTATTGATTGATCTGGTTTTTAAGGATCCAGCCTTTTTGATCATTATAGGTACCCGAAATATAAAATTTAGTTTTCTCGGTACCGCCAGAAAATACAAGGTTGTAATTCTGTACGGGAGCGTGTTGAATAATTTGTTGCTGCCAGTCGGTATTTACTTTATAAGTTTTGTAATCATCATTACCGGCCGAATAGCGCAGTAACCTGCCTTCGATAGTAGCGGTAGAATAGCCACCGGCTTTGCCTGCTTCTCTTAATAAGGTAACATATTGCTGAGCATTTAAAAACTCACGCTCGCCGGTAGGTTTACTGAAACCGTAATATTGATTGTAGGTAATTTTAGTTGCGCCGGCTTTACCCTTTTTAGTAGTTACCAATACAACACCGTTTGATGCCCTTGAACCGTAAATAGCGGCCGCCGATGCATCTTTAAGGATGTCGATAGATTCGATATCGTTTTGATTTAAATCAACCAGGGGATTGGTTGAAGCGCCATTGCTTGAAAAATCATCAACTGTTATCGGCAAACCGTCAACCACATATAAAGGTTGGTTACCTGCTGATACAGATGAGGCACCACGAATCCGCACCTGTATGCCCTGCCCCAGTTTACCGTTCTGCGCCTGGATATAAACACCCGGGCTGCGGCCTTGGATAGCCGATTCCAAACTCGGCACGGGGATGTTCTCAATATCGCCGCCTTTTATTTTTGAAACCGAACCTGTTAATGATCGTTTGCTCTGCGTACCGTAGCCCACTACCACTACTTCGTTCAAAATTTTTGAATCGGTAGTTAGTTGTGCGTTAACTGTTGTTCCCTTGATGGCAACATCGAGCGAAAGATATCCCAAAAATTTAAAGTTGAGCACTTTTGCGGTTTCCGGCACGGTAAGTTTATACCCACCGTTAATATCAGTTTGGGTGCCTATCGACGACCCTTTTACGGTTACGCTCGCTCCGGGTATGGGCGATCCGTCTTTCTGATCTGTTACCTTACCTGTAATAACTTTGGTTTGGGCAAAACCAAAGGCAATACAAGTACATAACAACAGGATTGTTAGTAGATGTTTCTTCATAAAAGTTAATATTGTTAATTAAAGAAGTAAGTTCGTAAAAAAAATATGTAGAAACAACAAAAACCTTAAAAATACGTTGCGCTTTTTATAAAAATGTTATTATCGCACATTTAAAACCATAACCATAAGTTAAAACAACATTAATATCTGTCCCTTTTCTACTTTATCGCCCGGCTTTATCGTTATTTGCTGTACTATGCCCATATCGGCAGGAGCTTTAATGATATTTTCCATCTTCATTGCTTCCAGCACAAACAGGTTATCGCCTTTTTTTATCGCGTCTCCCTTGTTAGCAAATATTTTAAGCACTAAACCGGGCATAGGTGCCTTTACTTCGCTAACCTTTGTACTGCTCAGGCCGCTAAGCCCAAGCTGCTCGAGCAATAAATCAAACCGGTCTTTCGCTGTAATATGATAAATGTTATTGTTAACCTTTATTTCGGCAACTTTTTGGCCGGCGTCAAAACTCACCACTTCAACATTGTATGACCGGTTGTTTTCTATAATATGATAACTCCCCTCCGCTACCGGCTTTATATCGGCATTGCGCTTAACTCCGTTAACAAGCACCCCGTTCATGTTGCTTTCGGTTTCAATATTGTAACGGTCGTTAATTTTTAGTTGATACATCAGGAGGAGATTTAGTATGGGTAGTGATTTATAATACGGTTTGTATAAAATTAAAGTTATTAATTTTATTTACATGCAGATCATCATAAACACAACTGTTAACTGACATTATCCGCCATAATTTGCCGGATGTCAATCTTGCTCAAAAAAAGGAAATGATATTTTGCGTTTATATCAACGCGTAAAGGTGTATTGAATAAGGTTAGCGCCCATTTTAAGCGCTTTTTGCCGCGCTTCCTGGGTATCGCCGGCATAAGTGCCAAAATCTTCCCAACCGTTGCCTAAATCGCACTCATAGGTATAAAAGCAAACCAGCCTGCCGTTATAAATTAAACCAAAGCCCTGGGCACGCTTACCATCATGCTCGTGAATTTTGGGCAGGCCATTAGGGAAATCATATTTTTGATGGTAGATGGGGTGATTAAGCGGCAACTCAACAAAATCAAGTTCGGGAAAAACCTTTTTCATTTGGGGGCGGATATACTGGTCGAGCCCGTAATTATCATCGATATGCAAAAAACCGCCGCCTGTGAGATATTTGCGCAGGTTACGTGCCTCCTGGTCGGAAAAAATAACGTTGCCGTGCCCTGTCATAAAAGTGAAGGGATAATTGAACAGCGAAGCGCTGCCTACCTCAACCACTTCGTCATCATCATCAAAATTGGTTTTGAGGTTTTCGTTGCAAAATTTAATCAGGTTAGGTAACGCGGTGCGGTCGCCGTACCAATCGCCTCCGCCGCTGTATTTAAGGCGGGCAATTTTGTAGGCAGGTGCGTGGAAACTGCTCATGGCTATCACAAGCATGCAAACTGTCAGGATACGTTTTACCTTCATCATAACCGGTTTAAAAAGTTAACCTCAAAACAAGCTTCCAATGCTGCGGTTTCGGTACGCAGGCGGCTTGTACCTAAAGTTATCGGTTTAAATCCGCTTTGCAAAGCTTTATCTATTTCGGCAGGTGCAAAATCCCCCTCCGGTCCTATTAATATTAAACACCGCCCATGCAGACTCAATTCGTCCTTCAGCTTGTATTTCTCCCCAGGTTCGCAATGGGCTATAAATTTTTGGCCATCAAAAGGCTTATCAAGCAGCTGGTTTAACGTTAAAGGCTCGTTTAATACCGGATGATATGCTTTAAGCGATTGCTTGATGGCAGCAGTAATGATCTTATTCAGCCTGTCAACCTTGGCCTCTTTCCGCTCGGAGCGTTGTGCGATAATAAGTGATACTTCGTCGATACCTATTTCGGTGGCTTTTTCTAAAAACCACTCCAAACGTTCGATATTTTTGGTTGGTGCTACCGCGACGTGCAGGTAATGATTGCGCTTATCGAACTCCGTTTTTACAGCAGTTATTTTGAGAATAGTGCGCTTTGGATGAGGATCCTGAATAAGTGCATCATATAATCCTCCCCTGCCGTCAATCAACTGAACCAGGCTGCCTGCCTCGAGGCGCAATACCCGGATAGCGTGTTTACTTTCTTCTTCGTTAAGAAAATACTGAGGATGCGAGGGATCGATATCGGGCGTATAAAAAAGATGCATTGCGGGTGAGCAGATTAATGTAAATCTACTGCATCTTCTTCATTTATCAGTAACTCGAGCTTAACTGATTCGATATTCTGATCGGATTTTTTTAAAACCGTTATGTTGTACCCGTTTGATTCGCGTTGCTCGCCCACATCAGGAATTTTGCCGAATATATCGCCAATCCAGCCGGATACGGTATCAAAATCGCCGTCTTCGGGTAAATCGTGCGGCAGGTGTTCGTTTACATCGTAAATAGGTGCAAGCGCGTTAACTATAAACTCGCGTTCGTTCACTTTTTCAACGATCGGCTTTTCTTCATCGTATTCGTCCTGGATATCGCCTACCAGCTCTTCAACAATATCCTCAAGCGTAACCATACCCGCAGTGCCACCAAACTCATCAAGCACAATGGCTATCTGGATGCGTTTCTGTTTCATCTCGGCCATCAGATCATTGATCTTTTTGGTTTCGGGGATAAAATATGGTTTGCGGATAATATCTTTCAGGATAATTTCATCATTACGGGCCAGCAAAGGCAGGATATCTTTGGCGTGTACAATACCGATGATCTTATCTATCACATCATCATAAACGGGCATCCGAGAATAGCCCTCGTTAATGATCATATCCAGCAGCTCTTCTTTAGTCGAGTCAATATCCAGACCCGAGATTTTGGTACGCGGCACCATAATATTTTTCACCACGCGCTCGTTAAAATCAAACACATTCTGAATCAACTCATGCTCGTTCGAATCGATAGCACCGGTTTCCTTGCCCTGTTCAAGCAGGTATTGAAGCTCTTCCGAACTGTGATGCGTTTCGCCGCCTTCAACTGCATTTATGCCTAATAATTTTAAAATAAAATTGGCAAAGTTATTAAGTACCCAGATAAACGGCCTGAAAACAACAAAGAAAAACCTAAGCGGTAAAGAAACAGCCATTACCGTGCGAACAGATTTTTGGATAGCCAGCGATTTAGGTGCAAGCTCGCCAAAAACAATGTGCATTATGGTTATAAAACTGAAGGCAAGAATATGGCTTGCAGTAATATATCCCTGTGAAAGGGTGATACCTACCGCCAGGAAAGCACGGATTACAAGGTTTGTGGCAACCTCTTCGCCCACAACACCAAGTGCCAGTGAGGCAATGGTAATACCCAGCTGCGTAGCAGCCAGGTAACCATCTAAATTATGCAGTATGCCGCGGGCTACTTTGGCTACGCCGCTGCCGCCCTTGGCTTTAATTTCAATTTGCGAACCCCGAACCCTCACCATGGCAAACTCGGCGGCTACAAAAAAACCGTTTAGTAATACCAGGAATATGGTAGCGAAAATGTAGAATAAATTGATCTCGTAATGTGCGGGGTCCATTTAAATTATGATTGGTAAACAGGGAACGTATTTTTATACAATTCCAAACTTTCGGCTATTACTTTATGGGCATAGCGCACACCCAGCAAATGTTCGATAGTTACGTTTTTACCTTCCAGCTTTTTATAATCTTTAAAGAAACGTACAATCTCGGTCATGGCGTGCGGAGGCAGCTCGTTTAAGTCGTTAATATAGTTAACCGACATATCATTTTTTGCTACCGCGATGATTTTATCGTCCTGCTCGCCATTATCAACCATGTGCATTACGCCCACTACCTTGGCCTCGATGATCGACATCGGGAAAACGTCGATCGAGCATAGTACAAGGATATCCAAAGGGTCTTTATCGTCGCAATAGGTTTGTGGTATAAAACCGTAGTTAGCAGGGTACATTACCGATGAAAACAGTACACGGTCTAACTTCAACAAGCCCGATTCCTTATCAATTTCATATTTAGCCTTCGAACCTTTAGGGATTTCGATGATGGCATTTACCACTTCAGGAATGTTATCGCCCGGCGAAACCTGGTGCCATGGATGTAGAGTGCTCATGTATTATTTATATATAACGTTTATTAATCTGTTTTGTCCTTTTTTTCAAGGATCTTCCTTCTAACGAAAGCAATAACTAACGGAATTGTTGTAATTATTATCAATCCGAGGATGATGTACTGCAGGTAATCTTTAAGTTGAGGAAACCTTCTGCCTAAAAAGAAACCGCTTAACGTGAATACACATACCCAGGTTACGCTGCCGATAAGGTTATAGAGGCTGAACCTTTTGATATCAACCTTAACAACACCTGCAAATATAGGAGCAAATGTTCTAACAATAGGGAAAAATCTGCCTAAAATAAGCGCCATGCCGCCGTATTTGTGGTAAAAGTCGCTGGCCATGGTCACATATCGCTTCTTAAAAAACAACGAATCGCTTTTATTAAAAAGCACCGGCCCCGTTTGGAAGCCAAACCAATAGCCTGTAAAATTCCCTAATATACCCGCCCCTATCAGCGATAGTACCAATGTTGATATGGAAACATCAACCTTCCCGGCCGCGCACAACAGACCTGCCATAAACAGCAGGTAATCTCCCGGCAAAAAGAATCCGAAAAACAAACCGGTTTCGGCAAAAACAACAATAAGCAAGAGATAAAAACCACCCCTGCTTATTATGGATTGAGCGTCAGTTAAATTTTGAAGGTATTCCCAAAAACTTTCCATTCACTATATCTGTAAAACTACAAATATTAAATCAATTTGCAGTTATCAATACTGATTAAATGAAGCGGGCAATTAAATCGGGATAAATGCCTATTAGAATTGTAGCAATGGCCGAAACAGCGAATACTATTTTGTAGTAAACCGGAATGCTCAGTTCATTGCGCTCGGCTGTACGGAAGTACATGGCTATAATCACCCTGAAATAGTAGAAAATACTGATGATAGCATTTACCACAGCTACTATTACCAAACCGATATGGAAGCGCGAAACCGCACCTGTAAACATAAAAAACTTACCTATAAAACCCGCGGTTAAAGGAATACCAGCCAGCGAAAGCATAGCTACCGTAAGCACGAAAGCCAGGAAAGGGTTTCGTTTACCAAGGCCGTTAAAGCTGTCGAAGTTATCGCTGCCGTTTTGCTGCTGTACCAATATCAGTGCACCGAAGGCGATAATTGAGGCGATAGAGTAGGCAGTTGCATAAATCAATACCGAGTTAGCCGAAGCTGAACCTAACGATACGATGGCAAACAACAGGTAACCGGCGTGCGAGATACTTGAGAAAGCCAGCATGCGTTTAAAACTTTGCTGATATAATGCGGTGATATTGCCGATAAACAGGGTGATGATGGTAATAACAATCAGGATCGGCGTCCAGAAATCTGATAGCGGTTGGAAACAAGCCGAAAACAGGCGCAGGAAAGCGGCAAAACCCGCAGTTTTCACTACTGTAGACATGAAGGCTGTAATGAGGGTTGGCGATCCTTCATATACGTCCGGTGTCCAGAAATGAAACGGAGCAGCACCAACTTTGAAACATAAACCAACAATAATTAACGCGATGCCTGTGTAAAACATCGGATCGATATGTGGATGCTCACCTACATAACCGCGGATAGCATCCATATTGAATGAACCTGATGAACCGTAAAGTAATGCAATACCAAATAGCAGGAAACCTGTAGAGAAAGCACCCATCAAAAAGTATTTCAAGGCAGCTTCGTTTGAGGCAAAATCACTTTTCTTGATACCTGCCAGGATGTATAAACTAACCGACATGATCTCGATGCCGATAAACATCATTACCAGGTTATTGAACGATACCATTATGATGATACCTGCCAACGAAAATAAAATGATGGCATAGTATTCCGCGGTATGCCTGCTGATCTTTTCGAAATAACCTTTTGAAAGCAGCAGGATCAATATGGTTGAGATGATGGTTACAGATGAAAATACAACTGAGAAGTTGTTAAACAGCAACATGCCGTGGTAAAGCGTTTCGGCGGTGTCTTTTGGTTTCCAGTCGCACAACGCAGCACCTAAAGCAACCAGTAAACCTATAACAGTAACCGGCAGTAAAGCCTTTTCAGCTTTATATAAACCTAAATACAGAAGCGCTATAGGTAAAACAGATATGATGATTATAGTATTCATTCTTTTCTTTAAAATCTTAAACCTACATTGTAAACTTAGCACCTATGGTATTTACCAGCTGCGTAACAGCAGCTTCAGATATATGCAGGATAGGTTGCGGATAGATGCCCAGGGCAATAACCAAAACGCAGATGAGGCATAAAGTGAATTTTTCAACACCACTTACATCTTTAAAAGTTGCGGTAAGCGGGTTGGTTTCGCCCTGCATTACTTTTTTGTACATCCTCAGCATGTAAACGGCGCCTAAAATGATAGTCGAACCTGCAAAAGCAGCAATCACCAGGTTACCAAAATGGCCGGCACCGAATGTAAACACACTTTTCAATAACAGGAACTCTCCAACAAAACCATTGGTTAAAGGCAGACCTACGGTACCCAAAACAATGATCAGGAAGCCGATAGCAAACCTCGGCGCTACTTTAGCGATACCGCCAAGTTGGTCTGTATCTTGAGTGCCCATGCGGCGGATAATGATATCCCAGATAAAGAACATACCTACCACGTTGATACCGTGGTTAAGCATTTGCAGCATGGCACCTTGTACACCCTGAATGTTCCAGGCCAAAATACCTGCAGCAATAAGGCCAACGTGCGCAATTGAAGAGTAAGCTACCAAACGTTTACCTTCTTTTTGTTTAAAGGCGATGATTGAAGCGTATACTATACCGATAACGGCAAGGATAATAACCAAAGTTTGAAAATGGAAGAAACCAAGCGGGGCGTTAGGAATCATCCAGCGGATAACACCGTAAATACCCATTTTAAGCATAATACCAGATAACATCATGGTACCGCCCGAAGGCGCTTCAGTATAGGTATCCGGCTGCCAGGTGTGCAGCGGGAACAAAGGCATCTTGATAGCAAAGGCCAGGAAGAATGCCCAGAACACCCATGTTTGATGCTTAACATCTAACGACATGCTGTAGAAGTTATGCAGATCAAAAGTGCCGGCAGGCGATTGCAGGTACAGGTAGATCAATGCTACCAGCATAAACAATGACCCGGCAAAAGTGTAGATGAAAAACTTAATGGTAACCCTGATCCTGTTCTCTCCGCCCCAAAGCGCGCAGATAAAGTAGATAGGGATCAATGCTGCTTCCCATCCCACGTAAAACAAAAAGCCATCAAGCGCTGTGAATACTACCAGCAAGCCGGCCTGCATAAATAGTATCAATCCATAAAAAGCGCCTTCCCGGTTATATTCGTGATTATAGGTAGTTAAAATGATAATTGGTACAAGCAGGGTGGTTAATAAAACCAACACCATGCTGATGCCATCAATACCCGCGCTAAAGTAAACACCAAATTTAGGGATCCAGGGTGCATCAATAGCAAATTGGGTTGAAGCATCCGGAACAAACTTGCTTAAAAATATAAGCGCTATTACCAGTTGGGCAACAGAGAAGAATAAAGCTGCATGCTTAGCAACCCCATTTTTAAGCAGGGCTACTATTACTGCGGCAACTATTGGCAAAAAGAGTAATATACTAACGGTCATGTTATGTTGCTAAACGCTTATCGTTTATATTTTAGTTAATCCAAATACGCTATACAGTAGCACGGCAATAATGCCAAGCACCATTACAAATATGTAGAAGCCTACGTTACCGGTTTGCAGTAAACGTAAACCTTTACTGGTTTCGAGCGTGCCTTTACCAATGCCGTTCACCAAACCGTCGATACCTAAACGCTCAACTATATTATAGAAGAAGGTAGACAGCCAATCCAACGGTTTGCGGATGATCAGGTCATAAAGCTCATCCAGGTAAAACTTGTGGTATGAAATGCTTGTTAACGCCGGGCGCTCTTCGCTATCTGCTACCGGTACGCTTCCGTTTTTAGCGTATTTCATATAGGCATAAGCCATAGCAGCGAAAGCCAATACTACTGAAGTCCCCATCAAAGCATACTCTAATGATTCAGACAGATGATGCTCGCCCAGGATCTCGTTCGATTTTTTGAACACCGGCTCAAGGAATGCAGCCAACTCGTGGTGACCATGCAACACTTCCGGTACACCGATAAAACCAGCTAAACAAGAAAGGATAGCCAATACAATTAAAGGGATGGTCATGGTTGGAGGCGACTCATGTAAATGATGTTCCTGCTCATGTGTACCACGAAACTTTCCGTAAAAAGTAAGGTACATCATCCTGAACATGTAGAATGAGGTTAACATCGCAGTTAACACACCAATGCCCCAGAAAATCGGGCTATGTGCATAAGCATGTGCCAGGATCTCATCTTTAGAGAAGAAACCCGCTAAAGGAGGAATACCCGCGATAGCAACGGTACCGATCATCATTGTGGTGAAAGTAATCTTGATCTTACCTTTCAAACCACCCATTTTACGCATGTCCTGTTCACCACTCATAGCGTGGATAACAGAACCCGCACCAAGGAATAATAATGCTTTGAAAAACGCGTGAGTTAATACGTGGAAGAAAGCACCGGTGTAAGCACCAACACCTAAACCCAAAAACATATAACCTAACTGCGATACTGTTGAATAAGCCAGTACCTTTTTAATATCTGTTTGCGTAAGTGCGATTAACGCTGCGATAAGCGCCGTTGCCAAACCTACATAAGCAATGATCTCGGTAGTATCGGTAGCCAGTGTAAACAAAATGTTTGAACGGGCAATCATATAGATACCTGCTGTAACCATGGTAGCCGCGTGGATGAGGGCCGAAACCGGGGTTGGGCCGGCCATCGCGTCTGGCAACCAGGTAAACAATGGCAACTGTGCAGATTTACCGCAGGCGCCAATGAACAAACATATTGCGATTATCTCAACGCCCTTTTTTGATGTGGCGATAGCTGGCAATACTTCTGAAAACGAGAGGCTGTTGTAGAAGTGGATGATGCAGAACATACCCAGCAAAAAGCCCAAATCACCGATACGGTTCATTACGAAGGCTTTTTTAGCGGCATCGGCATAATCCGGATTGGTATACCAGAAACCGATAAGCAGGTATGAGCATAAACCTACGCCTTCCCATCCGATGAACAATATCAGGTAGTTTGAACCTAAAACCAGCAATAACATGAAAAACACGAACAGGTTAAGGTAAGCGAAGAATTTACCAAAACCTTCATCATCGTGCATATAACCTATCGAGTACAGGTGGATCAGGAAACCAACACCGGTAATGATGAGCAGCATGATCGCACTCAGTTGATCGATCAGGAACGCGAAAGGGAATTTCAATGTACCAACAGCAAACCAGGTAAAGTAGTTAACATTAATAGGTACGCCTGTTTGTTTTACCTGGAAAAAAGCAGCGATGCTTAAACCAAATGATACCAATACCAGCAAACTGCCGATAAAGGCAATTACACTTTTTGATAATGAATTACGGCCAAGTCCGTTAATAATAAAACCGGCTAAGGGTAATATTGGAATAAGCCAGATTAATTTATCCATGTTCGATGTTGTACGTTTTAAGCGTTAAGCTATACGTGTTTAATTATCAGATCCGTCACCGACTTTTATTATCTGCTCAAAAGCAAATAGCTTCGTCTATAATAATGACGCGTTTTATATTCTATTTAGCAAAGCAACTTTTCATTCAAAATCCGAAATCGAAATTCCGAACTCCGAAATCAAAGTCCTACCATTTCAACCTGTTCAGCACGTTGATGTCTATCGAGTTGGTGTTACGGTAAATCATTACGATGATAGCCAAACCAACTGCAACTTCGGCAGCGGCCAGCGCCATAATAAAGAATACGAATACCTGACCGGTGGCATCCCCCCTGTATACCGAAAACGCGGTAAGCAAAAGGTTAACCGAGTTAAGCATCAACTCAACCGACATGAAGATCACGATAGCATTACGGCGGATTAATACGCCCATTACGCCTATAGCAAAAATGATGGTGCTTAATAAAATGTAGTGATTAAGCGGCACGGCGTGCATAGTATTTGTTAAACTTTCCATTATGCTGCTTTAGGTTCTTTTTCTTTAGTGGCCAATAATACCGCCCCTACCATTGCCGAAAGCAACAATACCGACGATACTTCGAAAGGCAGTAAAAACTCATCAAATAATACCTTACCCAGGTTTTTCACCAAACCCAGATCAGGGTTTTGCAACAATACCGGGTTTGATGTACCAACCAGTTTAAGCGATGATGCAACGGCTACAGCTAAAATACCGCCACCAAATACGCCTGCTATTTTCACCATAAAAGGTTTAACAGGTTCGCTATCTTTATTAAGGTTGATAAGCATCAGCGTGTACAGGAACAGTACCAGGATGGCACCCATGTAAACAATGAAATTTACAATCGCCAAAAATTGAGCGTTAAGCAAAATGTAATGGATGGTGAA
The DNA here is from genome assembly GCF_003576455.2 of Mucilaginibacter celer. Lineage (NCBI taxonomy): Bacteria > Pseudomonadati > Bacteroidota > Sphingobacteriia > Sphingobacteriales > Sphingobacteriaceae > Mucilaginibacter > Mucilaginibacter celer. The sequence goes on along the minus strand of NZ_CP032869.1, from coordinate 285,975 downwards.
TGTAAAAAAGGTAAGAATTAGATAAAGGATACTATGTACCGGATTTTTGGCCGAGATTACCAATATCGAAAAGAATATGGACAAAAATGCGATGAAGTAAAATGTACTCATGTTTTTATTTACAAAATACCTTTACCCTGTTAGGCAGGGCAAAGGTATAAAACTTCTTTATTGATTTAAGGGCGCCTCTACTAATTTGTCTTTACCGTAAATGAAATCTTTACGCAGGTAATCGGCAGGTACAATATCCCCGTCAAGGTAAATTGCTTCTTTAGGGCAGGCCTCTTCGCATAAACCACAAAAAATGCAACGCAGCATGTTAATTTCATACACAGCGGCATATTTTTCTTCGCGATACAAATGCTCCTCACCTTTCTGGCGCTCGGCGGCAGTCATGGTAATAGCTTCGGCAGGGCATGATAAAGCGCACAGGCCGCAGGCGGTACAACGCTCTTTACCATTCTCATCGCGTTTAAGCGAGTGCATGCCACGGAAGTTTTCAGAAAACTCACGTTTTTCTTCCGGGTAAGCGATAGTTACCGGCTTTTTGAAAAAGTGTTTCATGGTGGTTGATAAACCGCCCACAATAGCCGGCAGGTAAGCGCGCTCTAAAAAGTTGAGTGGCTTAACTTCCAGTACTTTTCTTTTATTACTTAATGGTTCCATTTAATTAATATCCAAAGTGTGTAAGTAATGTGCTGCCCACGCCGGTAAGCACTATGTTAGCAATGGCTAATGGTATTAAAATTTTCCAACCCAAATCCATCAACTGGTCATAACGGAAACGCGGGATTGTCCAGCGTACCCACATGAAGAAAAAGATAGAGAAGAATATTTTTCCGAATAATACAACTACACCAATGATGGCAGCAGGGTTAGCACCAAGGCTTGCCGCAACATTATCCATAAACGGATAGTTATAACCACCCCAGTAAAGGGTAGCCATTACTGCCGATGAAATGAACATGTTGATATACTCGGCAAACAGGTAAAAACCTAACTTCATTGATGAGTACTCGGTATGGTAACCGCCTACAAGCTCGGTTTCGCATTCAGGTAAGTCGAAAGGAGAACGGTTGGTTTCGGCAAAAGCACATACCAGGAACAGCAAAAAGCCAAGCGGCTGACGCCATACGTTCCAGGCAAAACCGTGTTGCTGTTCAGCAATTTCTTTCAGAGATAAAGTACCGGTAAGCATCAACAGGGCGATGATGGATAAGCCCATCGAAATTTCGTAGCTGATGTTTTGCGATGCAGCACGGATAGCACCCAATAACGAGTATTTATTGTTTGATGCCCAGCCACCGATCATGATGCCGTAAACACCTAATGATACCACACCAAAAATGTACAATACACCTACGTTGATATCGGTAACCTGAAGATTAAAAGTATTACCGCCAATGGTAATTGCCGAACCCCATGGAATAACGGCAGAACCGATACAGGCAGTTAAAATAGCCAGCGAAGGGCCGACAATGAACAGGAAACCTGTAGCGTTGGTTGGGATGATCTCCTCTTTCAAAAACATCTTACCACCATCGGCAAGGGGTTGTAAAATACCCCACGGACCCGCGCGGTTAGGCCCTATCCTATCCTGGAAAAACGCAGCTACTTTACGCTCGGCGTAGGTTGAGTACATAGCTACAACCAGGCTGATAGCGAAGATCACTACGATCAATACGATACTAAATATTAATTGTGGCGTTTCCATTATAAGCGGGTCTCCCTTTCAAATTGTTCTTTATTAGCCTCTATCAATACCGGGTTGGTTTTAACAACCGGCAGTGGTGTAAACTCATAGTGGTTAGCACTGATCACCGATTGATGAGATACTTTACGCGGACCTTCAATTACCCAATCGGCAGTTTTCTTTTTGTCGAAACGGCAGGTATTACAGATAAACTCTTCAACCTCTCCATAAACATCTTTACGGCCGGTTACCCTGATCACGTCTTCACCTTTGTACCATAAGGTAACTTTACCACAGCATTTATCGCAATCGCGGTGTGCTTCAACCGGTTTGGTGAACCATACACGGTTTTTAAAGCGGAAAGTTTTATCGGTTAAAGCGCCTACCGGGCAAACATCTATCACGTTACCCGAAAAATCGTTATCAACAGCTTTGCTGATATAGGTAGAAATTTCAGAATGATCGCCCCTGTTCAGGATGCCGTGCAAACGGGTATTGGTGATCTGATCGGCAGTGAACACGCAACGGTAGCAAAGAATGCAACGGGTCATGTGTAACTGGATCTTATCACCGATATCAATTTTCTCGAATGTACGACGGTCGAACTCGTAACGGGTTTTGGCAGCGCCGTGCTCAAAGCCCAGATCCTGCAGGTGGCACTCGCCGGCCTGATCGCACACAGGGCAATCAAGCGGGTGGTTGATCAGCAACATCTCTACTACGCCTTTACGGGCTTCAACAACCTCGGGCGAAGTGATATTTTGCACCTCCATCCCATCCATAACACCGGTACGGCATGAAGCCACCAGCTTAGGCATAGGGCGGGGGTCTTTTTCAGATCCTTTGGTAACCTTAACCAAACAGGTACGGCATTTACCGCCACTACCTGCCAGTTTAGAGTAATAGCACATAGCAGGCGGAACAATATCGCCACCTATCTGCCTTGCGGCATTCAGGATGCTTGTTCCGGGTTCTACATCAACGGTTATTCCGTCTATTGTTACTTTCATTGACATTTAATAATAACGTCGTTTGTTAATTTCTAAAATCTCTGTTTTTAAACCGAAGTTCAAAAACCCTCGTCGTTGCTAACCCACCTTGCAAATTCGCCCTGTATAATTGGGGATTGCTTCGTACCTCGCAATGACGCTTTATTATTTACGCAGTCTCTACAATTTTCAACGGATCAGCATAATGCGCTATACCGTAGTTTCTTGACGTTGCTTCGCTTGCGTTAGTTACGTGCCATTCAAACTCATCCCTGAAGTGGCGGATAGCACTGGCTACCGGCCAGGCCGCAGCATCACCCAGCGGACAAATGGTATTTCCCTCTATCTTTTTAGATACATCAACCAGCAGGTCCATGTCGCTCATTTTGCCATGGCCGTACTCTAAGCGATGTAATACTTTTTCCATCCAGCCTGTACCCTCACGGCAAGGCGAACATTGTCCGCAGCTTTCGTGATGATAAAAACGGGCGAAGTTCCAGGTATTCCTAACGATACAGGCATCCTCATCATAAGCGATGAAACCACCCGAACCCAGCATGGTACCGCTCACAAAACCACCGTCAGACAGTGATTCGTAGCTCATCAAACGGGCTTCATTATTGATGGTTTTCAGGATGAGGTTAGCAGGCAAAATCGGTACTGATGATCCACCGGCAACAACCGCTTTCAGGCGTTTGCCATTGGCAATACCACCGCAATACTCATCCGAATAGATAAATTCTTCCACCGGTAAACCCAACTCAATTTCGTAAACACCCGGTTTTTTAAGGTTACCACCGGCCGAGATCAGTTTAGTACCTGTACTCCTACCAATACCTATTTTAGCATACTCGTCACCACCTTCGTTAATGATAGGCACAACGGCCGCGATTGATTCAACGTTGTTAACCACCGTTGGGCAACCATACAAACCAGCGATAGCCGGGAATGGCGGTTTGATACGCGGGTTACCGCGCTTGCCTTCCAATGATTCTAACAAAGCGGTTTCTTCACCGCAGATATAAGCGCCACCACCTGGTTGAACGTAAAGTTCAAGATCGTACCCGGTACCTAATATGTTTTTACCTAAAAAGCCTTTTGCTTTTGCTTCCGCGATGGCACGCTCCAGGATCCTTACCTGTGGCATCATCTCGCCGCGCAGGTAGATGTATGATGTATTTGCACCAAGCGCAAAGCTCGATACGATCATCCCCTCAATTAATAGGTGAGGGATGTAAGTCATCAAATAACGATCTTTAAAAGTGCCTGGTTCCGATTCGTCACCATTGCAAACCAGGTAACGTGGTACTCCTTCGGGTTTTGCCAAAAAGCTCCATTTCATACCGGTTGGGAAGCCCGCACCGCCACGACCACGTAAGCCCGACTTTTTAACCTCCTCAACAATTTCTTCAGGGGTCATTTTCAATGCTTTCTCAACAGAAGCATAACCACCTTTTGAGCGGTAAACATCAAATGTATTGATGCCGGGTACGTTTATATGTTCTAAAAGTAATTTCCGTCCCATAGCTTAATTCTTAGCTTTCGCTTTTAAATCACTGATCAGTTTATCTACCGACTCGTTGGTCAGGTTTTCATAAAAAGTGTATTCAGGGCCAATTTGCAATACCGGGCCAAAGCCGCAGGCTGCAAGGCACTCCACCCCTCTCCAGCTAAATAAGCCATCGGGAGTAACTTCGCCTTCTTTTACGCCAAGGGTTTCTTCAATATGATCCATGATCTTTTCGGCACCTACCAGACAGCAGCCGCTTGTACGGCAAACTTCCAGTACGTACTTGCCTTGCGGGCGTAAAAAGTACATGGTGTAAAAAGTAGCTACCTCATATACCTCAATAGGCAGGATGCTTAAATATTCGGCAACCTTATCCATTGCAGGGGCACTCACCCAGCCAAACTCGGCCTGTACCAGGTGAAGGATAGGCAATAAGCCCGATTTTTGTTTTCCCTGTGGATAACGGCTAACTATCTCATCAAATTTGCTGATCAGTTCCGGCGAAAATTCAACCGGTTCCTGTGCTTCGTCAACTCTAAGCATCTAACTCTCCGGCTATAATGTTTAAACTACTCATGTTAATAATAGCATCTGATAATAACATACCGCGGCTCATTGGTGCATACATCTGGTAATTGATGAAGCTTGGCCTGCGGAAATGCAAACGGTATGGCGAACGACCGCCATCATTAACCAGGTAAAAACCCAGCTCACCATTTGCGCCTTCAACCGAATGATACACCTCAGTGGTTGGGGTTGGGATCTCGCCCATCACAATTTTAAAGTGATAGATCAAAGCTTCCATGTTGTTATATACTTCCTCTTTCGGAGGCAGGTAAAATTCAGGTACGTCGGCGTGGAAAATAGTGCTGTCCTCTTTATCAAGCTTGGCCAATGCCTGCTCAATAATCCTCAAGCTCTGCCACATTTCTTCGTTACGAACCAAAAAGCGACTGTAAACATCGCCGGTATCACCTACGGGTACTTCAAATTCAAAGTCTTCGTATGATGAGTATGGGTTCATGGCTCTTACGTCATAATCTACACCGGTGGCACGTAATATCGGGCCAGTCCAGCTGTAGCTTAACGCTGTTTCGGCAGTTACTTCTGCTACACCGCGGGTACGGTCAACAAAGATCCTGTTACGGTTAAACAGGGTTTCAAACTCTTTAAGGGTTTTAGGGAAGTTCTTTAAAAATGCACGCAGCTTATCAAAAGCTTTGCTATTAAAGTTACGCTCAAAACCGCCTATACGACCGATGTTGGTTGTAAGACGTGAACCGCAAACCTCTTCGTATATCTCATAAATAGCCTCACGATGCTCCATCATGTAAAGGAAGCCTGTGAAAGCGCCGGTATCTACACCCAATACACCATTACAAACAATGTGATCGGCAATACGGGCCAACTCCATTACAATTACACGCAGGTAATCAACACGTTTGGGAGTTTGAATATTTAAAAGCTTTTCAACCGTCATGTGCCAGCCCATGTTATTGATGGGTGACGAGCAGTAATTTAAACGGTCGGTAAGTGGGGTGATCTGGTAAAACGGCCTATGTTCGGCAATTTTTTCGAAGGCGCGGTGTATGTAACCAATGGTTGATACGCCGCTAACAATACGCTCGCCATCCAGCTGGAGCACGTTTTGGAACACACCATGCGTTGCCGGGTGCGTTGGCCCCAGGTTTAGGGTTGATAGTTCGCTTTGCGGATCGTTATCTGTAAATACAGGATGGTTTTGCATCAGTATTATTTATTTTCTTTATGATCATGCAGCGCTTAACTAAAAAAGCAAGCGCTACAGTATTTTACTATCTTCCGAAATAGAAGTCTTTCTTATCAACACGGTTAGGATCTTCCAACGGAAACTCCTTACGCATCGGGAAAGCGGTCATATCATCTACGTTCAAAATACGGCGCAGATCCGGGTGACCATCAAATATTACCCCGAAAAAATCGTAGGTTTCACGTTCCATCCAGTTGGCACCATCCCAAAGCACAGTAGCACTTGGAATATGCACATCACCATCAGTCAAAAACACTTTTATCCTGATACGGGTATTGGTAGTAAGACTGTGCAGGTGGTAAATAACCCCTATCTGTTTTTCCTGTTCAGGATAGTGAATAGCGGTAATATCTGTAAGGAAAGCGAATTTTAATTCAGCGTCTGTTTTCAGGAAAGTCAGCAGGTCGATGATCTGCTCGCGGCCGGTTTCAACAGTTAGCAACTCGTATGGCTCACCAACAACGGTTACCTGGGTATCAAATTTATCGGCAATTGCCTTGATCAGTTGTTCGTTAGGGATCTTAGCCATTATTGAATTCCGTATTTAGCTAATAATGCCTGGTATTTAGGTTCGCTCCTTCTACGCAGCGTTTCCGTTTTTACCAGTTCCTGAATATTCATAAAACCATCAATAATTGCTTCGGGACGCGGAGGACAACCTGGCACGTAAACGTCTACCGGGATAACCTCATCAATACCCTGCAATACCGAATAAGTATCAAATATACCACCGCTTGATGCGCAGGCACCAACGGCAATAACCCAACGCGGTTCGGCCATTTGCAGGTAAACCTGGCGAAGTACCGGGGCCATCTTTTTCGAGATAGTACCCATTACCATCAACAGATCGGCCTGGCGCGGCGAAAAGCTCAGCCTTTCAGCACCAAAACGCGAAAGATCATAGTGGGAAGCCATAGTGGCCATAAATTCGATACCGCAGCATGAAGTGGCAAAAGGCAATGGCCACAGTGAATTTGAGCGAGCTATACCTATTGCTTTATCAAGCGAGGTAGCAAAAAACCCGGCGCCTTCAACTCCGGCAGGGGCATCAACTAATTGAATATCACTCATTGAACTATATTGATAGAGAAATCATCATTCGCAAAGCGCAAATAACGAGAACAAATTTACAATAATAACGATGTAAAAGGTACACAATGGCCTTGCAGGGGCTATATTTAGAATCGTTCTAAACTTAGTCCCAATCCAGCGCACCCTTCTTTATTACGTAGATAAAACCCAATAAAAGGGTAGCCATGAAGATGAACATTTCGATAAGACCGGTTGAGCCTAAAGCCTTAAAGTTCACTGCCCATGGATACATAAAAATAACCTCCACATCAAACAGCACAAACAGGATAGCTACAAGGAAATATTTAATGGAGATGGGAGTACGGGCGTTACCTACTACTTCAATACCCGATTCAAACGGGGTTAGTTTATCTTTAGTTTTACGTTTAGGGCCAATTTTGTGCGTTACAAACATGGTTGTTACCACAAACCCTAAAGCCACCAACATTTGGAAAATGATGGGTAAATAATTAATTGGTAAACTGTGTGCTTCCATGCTGCAAATATACTAATGGATTAATAATAAAAAAGTACGATTTGTGATGTTGTTAAGCATTTCTATTATTCATTATTAATCTTAATAGGCAACAAAGCAATAGTAGTACTTTTTTCTAAAAGCGTTATCTCCGGAAAACAAAAAGGGCCTCTTTTTCAAGAGGCCCCCTTTTATATGGACAATATCAATTATTTACTTTTTCCAGCACCACCCTTACGTTGGAAGTAAGCAGCAGCACTTTTGTTGGTTGGATCTAACTCACGCGCTTTAGAGAAGTTTTCAGACGCTTTGGCATCATCTTTCTCTTTAAACTGGTAAATAGTACCCAGGTAAGCATAAGCCTCAGCTAAGCTCTTTTTGGTTTTCTCATCCGGTGCACCTTTAGCGTTAACCACTTCAATGTATTTTTCATAGAATGGTTTTGCATAACCGGCAATGTTATTACGATCTTTCTCTTTCAAATCGTTAACACGGGCGCGGTACAAAAATGCATCTGCAAAAGGAGTAGCGGCTGTTTTGTCAATTACATAGCTAAATGCGCTGTCGGCACGGGTCAGCAATGAATCCGCATTAGGCAATTTTGCATCGTAACCGTAGTAATAGCTGATACCTTCGTAAAAATAGTCGGTCAGTTTAACGCTGCGGCCACCTTTAACGGTAACTTCCCTGTAAGCATCACCAGCCTGCGCATACTTCTTTTGGCGGAAGTATGATTTAGCGATCTCAGCATAAACATCAGTCTGGCTGCTATCAAGCGTTAAAGCTTTTTTTAGCGTTAAGATACCAAGCGAATCCTGGTTTGAAGCAATCTGCAAACGGCCCTGGTATAGGTAATCACGAGGGATAACACGTTTCGGATCGGCTTTCTGGAACCAGGTATTGATAGCGGTTAAGCCTGCAGGATAATCCTTATTTTCATAAGCCGAATAGGCGATATAACGGTATACCCTTGCATTGGTGCTTGCCGATTTTGAAAGATCGGTTGCTACCTGCTGTAAGGTTTTATAGTCACCGGCCAGGATCAGGAAGTCGGCATAACGCATTTGCGATTCGATAGACTGATCGGTTAAGCTCAGGTATTGTTTGTAATGATCAACAGCCTCTTTAATTTTAGCAGAAGCCATTTTAGGATCAGTTAATGACCAACGCAAATCTGTTTCAGCCCATTCGCGGTAAGCAGGACCATAGTTTGCATTGATAGCCAAAGCATCTTTAAACTGCTGCTCAGAACCATCAAAGTTATTGGCAAATTTGTATAAAACACCTGTTGCAACTTTTGCAGCAGGATTTTTAGGATCGAGTGACGAAGCATCCGAGTAGTTTGAATAAGCATCATTGCTATTCAATACCGAACGGTAGGCATCGCCCAAAGCAATCAGCAAATCAACATCTTTTGGGTTGATAGCTTTACCTTTGGTTAATACGGCAATTGCAGCATTTGCATCGGCAGTTGATACCTTTTTATCAGATGTTGTTGGCAACAGGTATGATAAACCTACATAGGTGTAAGGTTTAGTATCTTTAGCTGCCAGGGTAATAGCCTGGTTAAAGTTTGTAGTAGCGCCGCTATTGTCTTTATCTAAACGGGCTACTGCACCTAAGCCTGCATAGTTTAAAGCCGATTTTGGATTGGCTGCTATACCTTTATTGAAAACGACTTTCGCCGAATCTGAATAGTCCTGTTTAATGTACACCCAACCTAAATAAAAAAAGTTTTCGTCTTTAGTTGGTTGTGTAGTAGTAAGCGTTTTGAGCATCGACTCTGCTTTCTGATATTGTTCGGCGTCAATAGCTTTTTTGGCGTCGGCAAGACTCTGCGCAAAAACTGATGATGAACCTAAAAATACCAGTCCTAATGAAGCCTTAGCTACTTTACTGATCATTTTCATCTTTATTTAGTTATAGTTTACTTTTTTAAATTTATCTCTCTCGGCGGTATCGAATCTGGCAATAACCCCGATTTAAGTATAATCCTCTGCCCTACATCGCCGGCTAAAAACGTGGCAAAACCTGCAGCCAAGCCAACTTTGCTTGAGCAATTGATCATATACAATCCCCTGCTCAACGGGTACTGTTTTAAGACAAGAGATTCCTGCGAAGGTTTAAAATAACCCGTAGGATACTGCTTGCTGGCCTCATCCCTTACCCCTACAATTTTCACCTTATTGACGTAAGGCACCAACGCGTCTACCGGGTTATTTAACCAACTGAAGCCGATAATGCCAGTTGCCTCGGGGTGTTCGCTAACATATTTGATAACATCGGTATTTGATTTAAGCGCGTAGATGTTACTTTGCTTAAGTTCTTTGTTACCCGAGAAATTCTTCAAATACCTTACCAAACTTGAATTTGGATTATCAAACACGATAGATTTTGTTAAATCTCCCTGCCCGTTTAATCTCCTTTTAAGTTCGGCTACCGTAATGGTAGTATCGTTTGATGCATTATTAACAATTAATGTAACGGCATCTACTGCAAAAGGTATGGTCTCAACGCTTAATTTACGGCTTTTAATAATGTTCTGTTCGGCAGTATCAAGCTCGCGCGATAAAATCGCAACCCTAACGCTATCATTTAACAACATATTTACCGCCTGGTTTTCGGTTTTGTAAACAAAAGCCGGGTTAGCGTCGGGATACCTGCTGCGGTACACGTATTCTTCCTGCTCAATAATTGGCGAAAAAGATTCATCGGCTACAAAAGTGGCTTTACCTGCGTTGAAAGTATCCTGCGATACAGCCGCTTTCTGTTCTTTTTTTCGATTACAAGCCTGTAATCCCGCTCCTAAAAGCGCTAAAAGCAAAATCAGTTTAACGCTCTTATTAATCTTCATATTGATCTTTCCTGAATAGACGTGAAAAACGCAGAACTGCATAAATTATTATAAATGCCCCGAAAAGTATACGTTGATATGGTTGTAACTGCAATGGGAGCCTTTCCCAAAACATAATCATCAGTCCTAAAACAACAAAGCAGATAAATGCGGCTGTTCCTAAAATAAGCAAAAACCGCCTTTTGGGCGATTTTTGCTCTTTATTGTAATTAAATGGCATGCTTATTCTTCAGATGCTAAAGTAAAGCTGATTGGAACGCTGTACTGTACACGAACCGGACGACCGTTTTGTATACCAGGTTTCCATTTTGGTGAATTTTTCAATACACGAACTGCTTCCTCGTCGCAACCGCTACCAATGCCTCTAACAACTTTGATATCGGTTAATGAACCGTCTTTCTCCACAACGAAGGTACAGATAACACGACCTTGTACGTTGTTTTCGCGGGCAACGGCCGGATAACGGATGTTTTTGCCTAAGTATGCACCAAATTTCTCTAAACCGCCGGCAAATTCAGGAACCTGCTCAACCGAAGTAAAGATCTGGTTAGGATCGGCTTCAACAACCTGTTTCACATCTGAGTTACCTACCGGCTCATCAATCCTGATTTCGGCGTTAGGATCACCTTTCTGGTCTTTCTGACCAGGGTCGGCAACTGCAAGTTCTTTTACAGTTGGTGGGTCTTTCTCCTTAACCTCGTTATCTGGTTTTACAACCGGAGGAGGGAAACGCACCTGGTCAACCTTTGGTTTTGGTGGTTCAGGTGGCGGCGGAGGTGGTTTTTTGGTTTGGTCAACCGGTGGCGGAGGTAACAGAACCACGTCTGTTATCTTCACTTTTTGGTCTTTCTCTGGGATAAGACCTTTGATCTTGTTGATGATAGTTGGCAAGGAAACTACAAAAACGAAGAATACGATTGCAAGAATTAAGGCCTTGCTGGTATTTTTTGAGTTCTCTTTCCTTAGCTCGTAAGCGCCATAGGCTTTGTTACGATTACTAAAAACAACGTCGATCCATTCCTGCTTTAGTATGTCTAATTTTGATCCTAACATCTGTTAAGGCTTTAATGGAAGTTAATAACGTTATTTAATATTATTTATTATCGTTGTACAAGCCGTCTTTTTTCAACAGTTCAATCTCCGGTGCTGAGATATCAACAATACCATAACTCTGGATATTGGCGATATTGATCTCGTCAAGCGTACTAACCATGTTTTTGTACTTTGATTTGTCGCTTGGTTTGATCACAACGAACATGTATTTACCTGTTTTTTGCTGTACTTCTTTGCTTTTTTCAATTAACGTTTTACGCAGCCCGTTAGGACCAAAATTGTCAATTGTAGGCGCTGATTTTCCCGGCTCGCCGATATACCACTCCAATTTATCATCGCTGCCCAATAGAATGGTCATCGAACGTGAAGCGGCAATATCCAGCTGATCTTTAGTTTTCTCATCCTTATCAGGCATGGCCAAGTCCATCGCTTTTGCTTTTGCAAGCGTGGTGGTCATGATGAAGAAGGTGATCAGCAGGAACGCCAGGTCAACCATCGCGGTTAAATCTACACGGGTTGATTGCTTTTTACTGCGAACCTTCCCGCCTTTGTGTTTGCCTCCCCCGGAGGTATCTAATTCTGCCATGATCTTTTATTTTGCAGGAGCACCACCGGCACTACCTAAATCTGTAATTAAACTAAACTTGTTAACTTTTTGCTTTTGCAAAATACCGATAACGTCTTTAATAACCGGGTACTCTTCTTTGCTATCACCTTTAATAGCCAAACGAAGCTCCTTGTTATGTAAAGCTTTGGTAGCTATACGGGCCTGGCGAATCCAGTTGGTTAACTCGCCTGATACAGAATCGCGAGGGATACCTGGCTGTGCAAATTTCTTTTGCTGATCAGCAGTTAAGGCGATAAATTGCTTTAACTGGCTCATTGGCACACCAAACGAGGTAATGGTTGAAAACCTTGTTTGCTCATCAGGTGTAAAGGTCATGTGATAGATTGAACCCATCTGGTTCAATGTTTCCTTGCGGATATCAACACCTTCAACACCGAAGAATGCTTTTTGAGAGCCTACAGAAATTGTAGCAAAGTCAGACTCAGGTACCGGCTGCTGGATTGAAGATTTTGGTATATCAATAGGTACCGGATCTTCGGTTTTTACTTTTGCAGTTAATATAAAGAAAGTAAGCAACAGGAACGCCACGTCGCACATTGCGGTCATGTCGATTGCTGTACTCTTTCTTGGGACTTTTATCCTTGCCATGTTAAATTTCTTAAAAATATATAGTGTTCAGTATTATAACTTATTTCGCCTCTAACTTATTGTGCATGAGGCATAAGCACTACAATATTTTTATTTGTTTTTGTGCGAAGCTGCAAATGTTTGAACGATGCTGAAACCGGTCTCGTCGATAGCGTAAGTCAATTTATCAATTTTTGATGTAAACACGTTGTACATGATAATTGAGATAGCTGAAGTAGAGATACCGAATGCAGTGTTGATCAAGGCTTCAGAGATGTGTGAAGAAAGTTCAACCTGGTTAGGTACACCGGCAGTTGCTAATGAAGAGAACGCACCGATCATACCAACTACTGTACCTAACAAACCGGTTAATGTACCGATAGATACCAAAGTAGCGATGATGGTTAAGTTTTGCTCAAGCATTGGCATTTCCAAAGCAGTAGCTTCTTCGATGTCTTTTTGGATAGCTAAAGTTTTTTGATCTACGTCAAGTCCTGTTTCAGCTTCCATTTCACCATATTTTTTCAATGCTGATTTGATAACGTTAGCAACAGAACCTTTTTGTTTGTCGCACTCTGCAGAAGCACCTGCAATGTCTCCTTTATTTAAAAGGTTCTGAATTTTTCTTACAAAGCTATCAACGCTGCCAGTACCAGAAGCTTTACCGATAACTACGAAGCGCTCGATCGAGAACACGATAACCATTAATAAAAACGACATAATTAAAGGTACGATAACACCACCTTTGTGGATAGTACCGAAGATGTCAGAAGGATAACCGTTTTCTACGTCGCCGCCTTTGAAGTGGCTTGGATCACCAAGGATAAAAACGAATATACAAATAGCTACTGCCAGACAGATTGGAATAGTTAAAGAAGCAAACATGCCCGATGCACTTGAGCTTTCTTTCTTAACAGGAGTAGTTGGTTTTGTTGGTGCGTTTGCCATTACTTTGAATTTTTAGTTTTTGTTTTTGTTTATTTTATAAGTTAGTTAAAATGCGCTGTTAGTTGGGAATAACAAAAATAGAATTTTATTGAATTAAAAAAACCATTTATGTTATTCTTTACAATTTTTTAATACAGAATATCATTCTGTATCGGGTTGGTGTTTATTAACGCAACATTACAAATTTATTGTGTGTTGCCAACACAATTATTTGCAATGAAAACCATTTTTTTTAAAAATAGCAAGCGATAACACATAAAATTTATGTTACCAAGCTAAAATAGTATCGTTTTTTATAAAGTTTATAATTTATTGCCCACGCTTTTAACTACGCAGCAAGGTTTGTAACACAGAGTTTCATTTTTTGTTTAAAACCGGGTCTTTTCAAATTCGGCCTTAAACAAAAGTTTATAACTTTTAATAGAAATTATCCGCCGGCCTTTTTAGCCTTGTAGCCATCTGTTTGCAACAAGGCGAGTATTTTGTCCCTGAAATCGCCCTGGATCAATATTTCACCATCCTTTGCCGAGCCACCTACGCCGCATTTGGTTTTCAGTTTTTTGCCAAGGGCTTCCAGGTCGGCATCGGTACCTATAAAACCGGTAATACGGGTAACCAGCTTGCTGCCTCCCTTACGATCGAGGTATATTTTGAGGTTTTGCTGCTGCGATGGTAAGGTTTGGGCCTCTCCTGCCGTGTCGTCCTGGTATTGAAAATCCGGATCGGTTGAGTAAACTACGCCGGTAAAGTTTTTTTTGGCCATGGCTTTCAGTTTTTATATTGTGAACCAACTATAACTTTTAACGAGTGCGGAAGGATATTAATATCCACCCCTACCCCGGCCATTTGCGGCTCGCCATCCAGGTGAATAGGGCCGGTATGTTCGCGTTTGATATTGATTTGCCTGCCGCGGATAATTTTAACGTATTTTGAGCTTTCGGTTGCCTTTAACATCATGCGCATGCTCATTTCCGGAAACCTCCACAAAGGAAAGGGTTTAATTACACAAACATCAAGCAATCCATCCTGCAGGCTTGCTTTTGGTGAAATATGCACATTATTACCATATTGCGATGAGTTGGCGATGCTAAGCATAAAGGCCTCATAATCGTATTGATTACCATCAATCTCGAGGTGATAGTTTTGCGGCCGGTAGTTCACCACTTCCTTTATCGACGATTGGATGTAGCTGATAAAGCCACGCTTTTTACCGTGCGAAAAAACCTCGCTGATATGCGCATCGAAACCCATCCCTGCCATATTGAAAAAGGCCTGCCCGTTAATCCTGGCCGAATCGATCAGTTCCATCCTGCCCTGTGCCAGGTTTTTAATAGCTTCTTTGGTATCCATCGGGATGCCTAAAAACCTTGAAAGGCCGTTTCCCGAACCGAAGGGCACTATACCTAAAGCCGTATCGGTACCTACAATGGCCGATGCCACTTCGTTAACCGTACCATCGCCGCCAACTGCCACCACCATATCAAAGTTGCCTATCGCCTCGCGGGCTATAACCCGTGCATGCGATACGCCATCGCTAAAAGCTATAACCGGCTCAAGTGTACCGGCATCAATAGTTTCATTAATCAGTTCAGGCACCCCGTCCTTCTTCTTCCCGCCCGAAATTGGGTTAATTATAAATAACGCTTTCCGTTTCAACTATATATTATTTCAATCTTCAAAAGTAAATGTATTTTCGGCTTTGTGAAATTTGTTTTATTTTTACCGCCCGAATGTGGACTGATTTAATGTTCCTGAACACCAGGAACCGGATTGCAACCACGTAAAAAAGTGCTAAAACCATGCTTCTTTTTTTCACCCGATCCGCCCGTAAACCCTCCCGTCGAAGATAATTTTACTTATTTAAATTTTATGTCATATTTATTTACTTCAGAGTCCGTATCAGAAGGTCACCCGGATAAAGTAGCTGATCAGATCTCGGACGCGCTGATTGATCATTTTTTAGCATTTGATGCCGAATCGAAAGTTGCCTGCGAAACGCTGGTAACCACAGGCCAGGTTATTTTAGCCGGCGAAGTAAAATCAAAAGCCTACCTGGATGTACAGAAAATTGCCCGCGAGGTGATTAACAAAATCGGGTATACCAAAGGCGAATATATGTTTGACGGCAGCTCGTGCGGGGTGCTATCGGCCATCCACGAGCAATCGCCGGATATTAACCAGGGCGTTGACCGTAAAGCCAAAGAAGAACAAGGCGCCGGCGACCAGGGCATGATGTTTGGCTACGCCACCGTTGAAACAGACAACTACATGCCGCTGGCCCTGGATATTGCCCACGCTTTATTAATTGAGCTGGCAGCCATCCGCCGCGAAAACAACGAGATCAAATACCTGCGTCCCGACGCAAAATCGCAGGTTACTTTAGAATATAGCGACGATAACAAACCACAACGCATCGACGCCATTGTGATCTCGACCCAGCACGATGATTTTGACGAAGAACAGGCTATGCTTGCCAAGATCAGCGCCGATATCATCAGCATCCTGATCCCCCGTGTTAAAGCTAAATACCCTAAATACGCACATTTTTTTAACGACGATATTAAGTATCACATCAACCCAACCGGTAAATTTGTTATCGGCGGGCCGCATGGCGATACCGGCTTAACCGGTCGTAAAATTATTGTGGATACTTACGGTGGCAAAGGCGCGCACGGTGGTGGTGCCTTCTCGGGTAAAGACCCATCAAAGGTTGACCGCTCGGCTGCTTACGCTACCCGTCACATTGCCAAAAACCTGGTAGCTGCCGGTCTTTGCGATGAGGTACTGGTACAGGTATCGTACGCAATTGGCGTTGCCCAGCCAATGGGTATTTACGTAAACACCTACGGCACTGCCAAAGTTGACCTGCACGACGGCGACATTGCCAAAAAGGTAGAAGGCATTTTTAACATGACTCCTTACGCCATCGAAACCCGCTTTAAACTGCGCAACCCAATTTATAGCGAAACCGCAGCTTACGGTCACTTCGGCCGCCCTAACGAAACTGTTGTTAAAACCTTTGTAGGCCACGACGGCGGCAAACTTGAGCGCGAAGTTGAACTGTTTACCTGGGAGAAATTGGATTATGTTGAGCAGGTGAAAACTGCCTTCGGGTTGTAATAACCAGCCCCCTCTAAATCTCCCCCGGTAGGGGAGACTTAATGACATTGCCCCTTTTAAGTCCTCCCTCCCGGGGAGGATTTAGGAGGGGCTTTTTTAATTCAAATAAATACATAAATTTATGGCCTAATACCACCTTCACAATTTTTTAATGCACGCTAACACCCGCAATGCCATTTTTGCTATTATTTACTTTGCCATTTCGGGATTGATAACCGCCTGGTTTATCGGGATGAAGTTTGGGTATATCGCCTCGCCACTAACCATTGTATTAGCCAATTTTGTATCAGTATTTAAATGGGCCGCAATGGTGATAGCGGCTATATGGCTGCTAAAACGCAACAAATGGGTATTTATAAGGCGCGTAGGTTTTGCCTGCTTTACCGGTACCTGTATGCTGCTTACTGTTTTTATTACCCGGCACCTACCTATCGGCAGCTGGCAGCAGTTCACCTATCCTGTATTTTTGGCTTTGTTTGTGATGACGGTGCTGTGCTTTAGGGCGGTGTATGTTACCGGGTTATCTGTTAAATGGTTTATTGGATGGTTGATTTGTTTGGCGATAGGGATGGTGTTGCAGACAAGGGTGGTGTTGGGGTTGCATCCTTCGTTGGTGACGAATGAGGTCTTTCGGAATTTTGACTTCCGGCAAAAAAACCAAAATTGCTGATTTGCCATTTTTTTGAAAAGCAGCAGTTGTACCTTTTTTAATACGAAATACGCCGAACGGTAATTTTCCGAAACCGCCAAATTCTTACATTTTTACTTTCTAACCAAAACAAATCAAATATCCAATAATCAAAGAGTTAAACTTCAAATGCTATATTTTGCAATTATTGCGCTGATGCCTTTCGGTGCCTTCAACCGATATTTTGATGATTTTTTGTGACTTTATTGAGGCCGAAACATTAGTCTGGAGATACTGACAAAATAGTGCCACCATTATTGCCGGTATCCAAAGGTAAATTTGAACTTTCCGCCCGCACCAGTACTACGAAGAGAGCAAACAAATACACAAGCGGGATTGAGTAAGCATGTCATTTTAAAAACTTACGAAGTACATTGATAGTGCAGATTATCAAAGACAATATCTTCGAGTCGGCACACAAGGTAACCGAAAGATGATACCCACGAGGCGCGACGATCCTGAAAATACACCCGATATGTTTACCCTTTGCCACGCGGACAAATGGATGGAGATGGAACGCGAACGCGAAGCTCGGCAAATGCAATTTGGGGAATTGTATCTTTAAGGCGACGTCTGGATACTGTTTGCAATGATATTATAAGCTTCAAAATGCTCCTTAGTCTTCGACGACGCTTTGTATTCTATATTGTACTATCTAAATTAAACACAAAAACGTCTGAGTTTTAGTTTAAACAAAACATTGACATATTTTCTTTATAATTGTTTACATTTCAACGTTGTACGATAAAATAAAATTGTAAATTACGCGACGTTTTTAAGAAAAATACAATTTTAAATGTTTGCATCAGCATGTGACTTGGCAAAGGGATTTACGAAACCGGTAATCATCTCTTCAAAAAAACATAATGGAAAATGTAATTCCGGCATCGGCTCTTTTGTTATAATTAATGAAGATGGGTGGTTCGTTACGGCATGGCATATTATTCAGAACATTTTAGAACTTAGTCACGCTGGTCAATTATATGCGGAAACTGTACAGAAGCGAAAAGAAATAGAGCACAACGAAACGTTGAAAAAACACGTTAAAATGACTCAATTGAATCAAATCAAGTTACAACCCGATATGATAACAAATTCGTCTTCCTGGTTTGGCTTTGACAATGTTATCCTGGCACCTGTAATACATGGAATACAAAATGTTGATTTGGCTGTCGGTCAACTTCTAAACTTCAATCCTAAATCAGTGCCTACATATCCGAAATTTAAAAATCCGCAACAACAAATGCAACCTGGCTCAAGCCTTTGTAAATTGGGATTCCCTTTCCATGCAATTGAACCTTCTTTTGATGAGGCAACTAATAGTTTTAGCTTGCCACCCGGAAGTGTACCAGTTCCTTTCTTTCCTTTAGAAGGAATTTATACACGGCAAGTTGTAATTCCAAGTAATGGAAACCAATACCCACTTAAATTTGTTGAAACATCATCACCGGGCTTAAAGGGACAAAGTGGTGGTCCCACTTTTGATACAGATGGTAATATATGGGCAATTCAAAGTCAAACAAGACATTATAGGCTTGAATTCGGCAATCAAAACATCAAAACAAAAGAATCAGAGTACCTGGCAAATCAATATTTACACGCAGGTTGGGGTGTCCACGCAGAAACAATAATAGGATTATTAAACGAAAAAAACATTAAATATAACCTATCCTAAACAACATTTTATGGCAACAACATTTTTTAAAATAACAAGCGGAAATTCCGCTACTTATTTATCTCCTCCCAATGGACATGATAATTTTTTTTGGGAATCGGAAAGCACGAGGTGCTTAAACGAAAAGCTTACTACAGCCTCTCCTTCTTCATATTCTTCCATCGACTTAATGGGAAACTTTGTTGATCAAAAAAATAAAAAAACAAAACGAAAAGCAAGTAAATAAGATTGAACGATTTTGAACCAACCAAAAGTCACGCTTTAATTAACTAATTCATCGTTACAAAGAGGCTGTATAATACATCACGATACAGCCTCTCTATTTAGGCAAGAAATTCAAATTGGCGATTTTTTTTCGCCTTGTCCCGCAGGCAGATTCAATACTTAGCACTACGGACAAAGCTTGGCAGCGTCCATAAACTATGACTGCTGTACGGTGGCCGCCTCTACGGAAACACGATAAAGTTAAATGTTAATCCTTGATTATTTTTTTTCCCGGTTTGGGTAGAACAGGTTCCGTAATCAAAGGTTTCTTTGGTTTAGGTTCCGTAATCAAAGGCTTTTCTGGTTTATTATAATTATTAGTCATATTTGTAAATATACTTTATCAACAGGCGTTTGTCAATGCTAAAGAATTAATTACTTACTAATAAAATAATCCCCCTGCTGCCGCACGCGTGCCGCGTGTGCCCCGCATGCTTAGCTCAACAACATACCAATCTCCTTTTGCCAGCACACGCGCCACCAGCCCCCCACACGCTAAGCTCTCCCAACACCACTTCCCTAAAAATCACTATCTTTGCACCCTGATAGGCAAAATCACCAAATCGGTGTAATCACCCCAATCAACATAATCAGTAAATGCAAACAATAACAACCTGGGAAAAAGGCTATAACAATTACGGGCCATGGCTTAAAGAAAAATACAAAGGCCATCGTGTGTTTAAAGTAATTGTTGACGGCGGCTTTACCTGCCCTAACCGCGATGGATCTAAGGGGTATGGTGGTTGTACTTATTGTAATGTTGATTCGTTTACGCCATCGGTTAGCAGGAACGCACCAACGGTGAGGCAGCAGGTTGAAGAAGGGATGGAGCGTGCCCGTAAAGGCAACAAGGCCGATAAGTTTATCATTTACTTTCAGCCCAATACCAATACATACGCTCCGGCGCATTACCTTAAAATGCTGTATGATGAGGCGCTAAGCTACGGCACCGAAGATATTGTAGGCCTATCGGTAGGTACCCGCCCCGATTGCATCGACGCCGAAAAGATAGCTCTGTTGGAAAGCTATACCGACCGCTTTGATGTCGACCTTGAAATGGGCATGGAAAGCATCTATAACGATACCCTGAGCCAGATCAACCGCGGCTGCAGCCACGAAGAGCTGATAAAAGCCCTTAAATTGGTTGAGAACTCCAAACTGGATATTTGCGTGCACACCATCTTCGGCTTCCCCTGGGAAACTAAAGAAATGATGCTGAAATATGCCGACGAGATAAACCGTTTTCCGCAGATAAAATTTGTAAAATTCCACCACCTGCATATTGTTGAAGGCTCGGTAATGGGCGTAAAATACAAACGCGAACCATTCCACCTCTTCGGCATTGATGAATATGCCGACTTTTTGTGCGAACTGCTCCCGCTTGTACGCCCGGATATCGTAATCCAGCGCCTCTTCGGCCTCAGTGACCGCGAGCTGCTCATTGCTCCAAACTGGGGATTAAAAAAATCAGAGATTCAGTATTATATTGATCAGAGGATTTTGAGCAGAGGCGTGGTGCAGGGAAGTAGTCTGAACCGGGATTTGGGAGGATTTTTAGGATAGGCAGGATTTTTTTTTCTGTTCCATAAATTATCTGAATCAGAATTTACAGAATTTTAAAATTTTCAGAATTACCTGTCTGTTTTGATTTTCCATTCTATTCTGTTAATTCTCAAATTCTGTAAATTCTGATTCAGACAAAAACGTTTAACGAATAAGCAAATCCCCCTGCCAATAAAAACTGCCACCGCAACTAACTCCTGCCACTAACAACCGTCACTTCTTAAACATTGGTATCCATTTTGCAATTATTTTCGTATAATTAAATTGATCTAAAAGTTAAAATACGTCTGTTTTGTCACAACGAGCACAATCTAATTACATTCCTGCTTTAACCGGTGTTAGGGCGATGGCTGCATACCTGGTTTTCATATCTCATTTTGCTTATGTGTTTGATGAAAAATTTCCCCATTCTGTGCAACGCTTCTTCAACGAGTTCCATATCGGGGTAACCATTTTCTTCGTGCTTTCGGGTTTTTTAATCGCTTTCAGGTACTTTGATAGTTTTAAGCTTACTAAAGATTGGTTTAAGCAATACCTTAAAAACCGGGTGGCGCGTATTTACCCCATGTACGCTATACTCACCGTAGGTGCGTTTATTGCTTATCATTTTACGCAAAACCAAACGGTTACGGCAGGGCAGAATCCGGCTGTGATGTTTGGGTTGAATATTGTTTTTCTCCGGGGATTTTTTGATCAGTTTAAGTTTACCGGCATAGCCCAGGGCTGGTCACTTACCGTTGAGGAATGTTTTTATTTTTCGGCGCCGTTTATTTTCCTTATCGCTACCAAATACAAAAAGTTTTATATCCAGCCCGTTGCGGTTACCGGTTTGGGCGTTTTGCTGGTGCTGATATTTAGCCATATTGATTGGTTTGGTTTCTTCGGGAATTTCACTTTCATGATGTTGTATACCTTTTTAGGTAGATGTTTTGAGTTTTTTGCGGGTATCCAGCTGGCTTTAATCGTTCGTAAACAAAAGCTTGATGGCAGCAGCAAAAAAAAGTTCACCTACCTTGGTTTCGGATTGATCTTTTTTTGTGTATGGATCATGTCAACCCTTCCTATTCCGCAAGGTTACGAGGCTGGTTTGCATAACCCGTGGGGCATTGCAACCAACAATTATTTGCTGGCCATTTCTATAGCTGTATTCTTTTACGGCTTATTGACCGAAACCACGTTGCTAAAAAAGTTCCTGTCACATCCCTTTATCGAGTTGCTGGGCAAAAGCTCGTACATATTTTACCTCATTCACCTGGGTTATATGTACAACTTTATACACGAGGGCATGAACAGCCTTAACGATTATGTTTTCGAATTATATGATAAGTGGGGTGTAGATTGGCATTCGCCATTTGAGTACGATAGTTTAAACCTTTTATACGCGTTCATCGTTTTAAATGTCATTTCAATTACGCTGTTTAAACTGATTGAGGAACCGCTTAACCATTATATCCGTAAATCTGATTTCCTGATCAGAAATAAGGTACGTAACCCCGAAAATGATTCGGCAAAAATTAGTGTTTAACATTATTGTTTGATGGTGAAAAACTTTAAAAAACTACTGCTTATAACTTTTGGCTTACTGCTGTTTGCTGCCGTACCGGCAATGGCCCAGCACGCTACTGAAGAGACAACAGAAAAAGATTCGGCCGCTACCGAAAAAAAGGGTAACGGCGAGGAAGAGGTTTCGACAGAACTTACCATCAACAGTAAAGACGGCGCCTTTAATTCTGCGGCATCATTTAGTTTCGAAGTAAAAAACACCTACAATTCCAGCCAGGAGGGTACCATCTCCTATATTATTACTACCGATAAGGGACAAACTGTTAAAACCCTCTCCAAACCGGTAAATCTGGGCAAAAAAAGCACCTCGAAATTTGACTTTGATGTATCCGGGTTAAAAACGGGTTTTTATAAGCTGAACATGATGATTAACGTGAGCGATTATGACGATACTACCCGTCGCGCTTTTGGCATCAGGCCCGATGAAATAAAATCGCAATATGCCCGCCCGGCCGATTTTGACCAATTTTGGCAAACCGCCAAAGATGAGCTGGCCAAGGTAAAGCCCAATTACAAAATAACCGAGGTACCATCCATGAATACCGATAACCGCAAGGTTTACGAGATAGAAATGAAGTCGCTGGATAATCTCACCATCCGCGGTTATATGACGGTGCCTATCAGCAAAAATAAAGGCAAAAAATTTTCGGTGCTGTTGGGTTTGCCCGGTTACCAGGTTAAGCTGTACCCTATTGTGGGTTTAGATCCGGACCTGGTGATCATCACCCTAAACACCCGCGGGCAAGGCACCAGCCGCGATGTGATCCATACCGAGCGCGATGCATTTATATCCTACCGTATTGAAGACAAAAACAAATACGTAATGCGCGGTGTGATTATGGATTGCGTACGCGCCGTTGATTTTATTTACGCCCAGCCCAATTTACGGCACGATCAAATCCTGGCTACAGGTGGCAGTATGGGCGGATATCTTTCTATCGCGCTTGCCGGTTTAGATCATCGCATAACGCTTTGCTCGGCGCAAAACCCCATCATGAGCGATATCCGCAACCTGGTTGGTTCGGTAGAGTGGCCCATCAACGATATTAAAAAATACGTGCTCGGCAAACCGGGCGTAACGTTTGATCAGGTGCTGAACAATCTTGACTATTACGATACCAAAAACTTTGCTACCACCATTAACTGCCCCACCATATTGGGTTTAGGTTTGCTGGACCCTTATGTACCGCCCAATAATGGTTATGCGGTATACAACTCCATGCATACCGATAAACACCTGATGGTATTTAAAAACCTTGCCCACGAGGTAAGCCAGGTTTATAAAGATTATGAGGGCCGTTGGATGCGCGACACATTTGGATTATTTTAGTACGATATTAGCCTATACACTATGACTTTGAAAAATACCATATTAAAATACATACTTACCCCTGCCCTGCTTTGCTCGCTTTTTGTGAATGAGAGCTTTGCCGACGGCTTCCCGGTAAGGCCGGGGCGTATTTCGCTCTCGCCATCGGCAACCTACTTTTTTGCCAATAAGGCCTGGGATGCCAACAGCCACAAGGGCGCATTTGATGATAACGGCAAGTTTACCTCCTGGAGTTACTCGCTTTATACCGAATATGGTATCAGTCGCAAGTTTACATTATCGGTACTGGCTCCCTATGTAATGAACAATTTCAGCAGCGACCAGGGCACATTTAAAAGTTCTGGATTCCAGGATCTGGAGGTGGGCATCAGGTATTATCTGGCCAATATCAATTACAAATACTATTTCAGTTTAAAAGCTACGGCCATCCTCCCCATGTACACCAATACCACTTTGGGCTATAACCAAAAAGGCGGCGAGCTTAAGCTGGCCTTTGCAGGTAGCGGGCACTTGTTTGGCAAAAACTCATTCTTTGTTTTAGAGAACGGAGTACGCGAATATTTTGGTTACGAAAGTGTTTTTCAAGACAGGTATAACGCCACCTATGGCTTAACACTGGATAAAAAATTCCGCGAGCAGCTTTCGCTCAGCGTTGGTGGTTTTTATGCAAGCAGCATCAATAAAGATTTTAACGCTAACCCGAGTGCCGGTAAAAACTTTGCCTTTAACCAGGTATCCTTAAGTTACGGGCACTCGTTCAGCAAAAACTTTTCGCTGTTTTTAACCGGCGGGCGTTTTATTACCGGCCGCAATACTGCTGTGGGTACAAACGTTTCGGCCTCACTTAATTACCGGATAGATACCCGATAATTTTTTTGTAACTTCAACCTTATCATCCCCCAATTAGTTGTGAATATTTTTAAATCCCCCATAGCCATTTTGGTTGGCGCTGTCTTGTTGTTTACAGGCACAGTACAGGCTGGTATTAAACCCAACCCGCCAAAAAAAAACATTATCACAGCAGATGAAGAAGTAAGCACCACGCTTACACCACACAGCAAGGATGCCCTTTTCAGCGATAATGCTTCTTATACTTTTGATGTAAAAAACGGTTACAATACCGTACAGGAGGGTAAGGTATCGTACCGGGTTACTACGCCTACAGGCGTGTTGGTGGCCAAAGATTCGGTAAGTGTTAAAATAGCTGCACGCAGCAGCAACAGTTACAACTTCAACATCCCGGCT
The DNA here is from genome assembly GCF_003576455.2 of Mucilaginibacter celer. Classification (NCBI taxonomy): domain Bacteria; kingdom Pseudomonadati; phylum Bacteroidota; class Sphingobacteriia; order Sphingobacteriales; family Sphingobacteriaceae; genus Mucilaginibacter; species Mucilaginibacter celer. Next base: position 260,950 of record NZ_CP032869.1, on the reverse strand, counting down.
ATGAAGCCCGGCTTTTATAAAATCAACTTCATGATCAACGTGAGCGATTATGACGATACCACCCGCAGGGTATTCGGCATCCGCCCGCAGGAGATCCGATCAAACCACAGCCGTCCGGCCGATTTTGATACTTTCTGGCAAACCGCAAAGGACCAGCTTGCAGCCGTAAAGCCCGATTTTAAGATGACCGAAAAGCCCGAAATGGAAAAAGATAACCGCCTGGCCTATCTCATCGAAATGCGATCATTAGATAACATTATAGTGCGCGGCTGGCTCACCATACCCAAAGCCGGACCAAAAGGCCGCAAATTTTCGGTACTGGTTGGCCTGCCTGGCTACCAGGTTAATTTAATGCCAATGTTTGGCCCCGATGAGGATATTGCCGTTATAACCCTAAATGTGCGTGGGCAGGGCAACAGCCGCGATGTGGTGCATACCAAACGCGAAGATTTTATTACCCTAAACGTTGAAGACAAAAACAAATACGTTATGCGCGGCGTAATTATGGATTGCATCCGGGTGATAGATTTTATTTACTCGCGCCCCGAGCTGGATCATAACCGCATTGAAGTATCTGGCGGCAGTATGGGCGGTTACCTCGTTGCGGCATTGACCGGTTTGGATAGCCGGGTTAATATTGCATCGGCACAAAACCCTATTCTTTGCGATATCCGTAACCTGGTTGGCTCGGTAGAGTGGCCTGTTTATGATTTTAAAAAATACGCAGCCGAAAAACCGGGTTTAAGCTTTGATAAGATCCTGGATAACCTGGATTATTACGATATTAAAAACTTTGCACCCAACATTAAAGCCCCGATATTGGTGGGCGTTGGTTTGCTTGATCACTTAGCCCCGCCTAATAATGAGTTCGCGTTTTACAATAACATCCCGGCCAAAAACAAAAAGATCATGGTGTTTAAAGATCTGGGCCATGAAGTGCCTATGGATTATGTGATGCAGGAAGGGCATTGGATGCGGGATACGTTTGGGTTGTTTTAATATTAATAAGCCGCGGGTTTTCCTGTGCTAAACCAGTGGAAAATAACAAAAAGTAATTTCGTAGCTATTGTTATTTATATACCCCAAACAATCCTTCAATTGCCTTGGTCCGATAATCAAATATCCCCTCAACTTTTCCTTTAACAAACACAGCGTTGGCAAACCTGCCTATTGGGCCGTAAGGAATGGCATAATGCAGCAGATCGGTCATGTGTACACCATCTTCAATTGCCTTAAAGTGGTGTTGATGATGCCACAGTGCATATGGGCCGAAACGTTGCTCATCAACAAAATACTTTTTATCATCTACATGGGTGATCTCCGTCATCCAATCCATTTTGATACCTAACAGCGGCGAGATCTTGTAGGTAATGATCATACCTGCGTACATTTTTGTATCGGCGGTATAGTCGGACGTTACCACAAACTTCATATCGTTTGGGGTGATTTTAGCCAGGTTTAGTGGCGACGAAAAGAAATCCCAGGCTTCATCAAGGCTGATAGGGATATTTTGTTCTCTTTTTAAAAGGTATGTTTTCACTATGAGGTAACAAAAATCAGATACAAATGTTATAATTAAAAGGCAGATAACAAAGCGCCTGAGTAACTTGAAACTTAACATCCCCGCTTAATTATATACAGTGGCCCTAAATTACATTTTTCAAGTCCCACTTTGATAATCACCTATCAAAATGATAGTTCATTTCTCTCCAAATAAATAAAACCCCAAAGCAAAATCTATATAAACATTTAACAATCAATAATTTATACATATTTTAAATTTCTTGGCATCCGCTTGGCAAAGCCCTTTGCAAAAACACGCAAAAAATGGATGCTTTACTCACAATCGCTTACCTGGCCACATTTGTAGTGGTATTCTGGATCTTTTTTAAATCGGTAACCTACTTCGAAAAAATTTAACCCCATGGCAGCATTATTCATCGTAGCAATAGCCGTGTTCATTTACATGGTATACGTACTCCTCAAACCCGAAAATTTTTAAAATTAAACTATGAACACTGAACTAACGGGTGTAATTTTCACCTACCTGCTCACCTTAGCCATCGCCATTCCCCTTGGCCGCTACATAGCTAAGGTATTTAAGGGCGAAAAAACCTGGCTCGATTTTATGGCCCCGCTTGATCGCCTCATTTTCCGATTCAGCGGCATTGATACCAAACGCGAAATGAACTGGAAACAGCACCTGCTGGCCCTGCTTACCATTAACAGCGTTTGGTTAATATATGCCTTTGTTTGCCTGATGGCACAAGGCCATTTGCCGCTTAACCCCGATGGTAACCCCGGTCAATCGGCAGATACCGCTTTTAATACCGCTATCAGCTTTTTGGTTAACTGTAACCTGCAACACTACTCTGGCGAAAGCGGTGCCACTTATTTTACACAACACTTTGTGTTTATGTTCCTGCACTTTGTATCGGCTGCAACAGGTATTGCCGCGCTGGTAGTAGTGTTCAGGGCCATGAAGGATAAAGTTACCGATAAACTGGGCAACTTCTGGGAATACTTTGTAAAATCGATAACCCGTATTTTATTGCCTATCTCCTTCGTAATAGCCGTAATCTTCGCCTTTAACGGCATGACTACCAGCTATGCAGGCAAAGACACCTTTATCAGCATGCAGGGCGATACCGTACATGTTTCCCGCGGACCGGTTGCCGCCATGGTTGCCATTAAACACTTGGGCACTAACGGTGGTGGCTGGTTCGGCGCAAACTCGGCCCACCCTATCGAAAACCCTAATTATTTAACCAACACCGTAGAGCTGGTGGCACAGGTTGCTATCCCTATTGCCCTGGTATTTGCATTAGGTTTCTATCTCAATAAAAAGAAATTCGCCTATGTAATATTCGGTGTGATGACCCTGGGTATGCTGATGCTGCTCATTCCAACCATGAATGCCGAACTGAACGGTAACCCGGCCATTGCCAAAATGGGCATCAGTCAACCAACCGGTGCTATGGAAGGTAAAGAAGTAAGGTTTGGCCCGGCCAACTCGGCTTACTGGAGCATTGTTACTACCATCATCTCTACAGGTTCGGTAAACTCTATGCATGATAGTGCCATGCCGGTATCAGGCACTATGATGATGCTGGGTATGATGATTAACTGTTTTTACGGCGGTTGCGGCGTAGGTTTCCTCAACTTCTACATTTTTATTATCGTAGCCGTATTTATATCCGGGTTGATGGTTGGCCGTACGCCGGAATTTTTGGGCCGAAAGATAGAGGCCCGTGAAATGAAGATTGCTTCGCTGATTGCCTTACTGCACCCATTCATTATCCTGGTTGGTTTGGCCATTTCATCATACTACGTAGTGAACGTTGCCGGTGCCGATTGGGCGGTTAAACCTTCGGCCTGGTTAAATAACCCGGGTACGCATGGCTTTTCGGAGATGTTGTACGAGTACACTTCGGCGGCAGCCAACAACGGCTCGGGCTTTGAAGGTTTAGGCGATGGTAATATTTTCTGGAACTATACTACCGGCATTGTGATGATCCTGGGCAGGTTCCTGCCGATAATCGGTCCGCTGGCTATTGCGGGTTTATTGGCTAATAAAAAATATATCCCTGAGTCGGCCGGTACATTGAAGAGCGATACTTCAACCTTTGGGGTGATGATCTTCGCGGTGATTGTGATCATTGCAGCACTGTCGTTCTTCCCTGCATTAGCATTAGGCCCAATTGCTGAACATTTTTCATTGAAGTAAAAAGCAGAAAAGGAAAAAGCTTGGGATTGCGCGATTCCCCTCTTGAGAGGGGCGGAGGGGTGTGTTTCTCAGCACGCTAAGAAACACACCCCTGCCACCGCAAAACCCATCGCACCTCCTCTCAAGAGGGGAACTTAAAGCTCAAAAGATAATATAATCATGAACTCAAATCAAAATACATTGTTCCAGGGCGATCAGATGAAGGAGGCTTTTAAACAATCCTTCATCAAACTAAACCCACGCGCCCTGTTCCGTAACCCGGTAATGTTTACCGTGGAGATCGGTACCGTTGTAATGCTTATTGTAAGCCTGTTTTCGCTTACCAATAAAGGCCAGGGCAGTTTTGCTTACAACTTTACCGTATTTATCATCCTGTTGTTAACCGTACTGTTTGCCAACTTTGCCGAGGCCATTGCCGAAGCGCGTGGCAAAGCACAGGCCGAAAGCCTGCGCAAAACCCGCGAAGAAACACCTGCCCGCCTGCTGGTTAACGGCAAGGAAGAAAGGGTAATGTCGTCGCAACTAAAAAAAGGCGACGTGTTTATTTGCGAGGCCGGTGATAATATCCCTACCGATGGCGAGATCATCGAGGGTATCGCTACCATCGATGAATCGGCCATTACCGGCGAATCGGCCCCGGTTATCCGCGAGGCGGGTGGTGATAAATCATCCGTAACAGGCGGTACCAAAGTATTATCTGATAAGATCAAAGTACTGGTAACTACTCAGCCCGGCGAAAGCTTTTTGGATAAGATGATCGCGTTGGTTGAAGGTGCATCCCGCCAGAAAACCCCTAACGAGATCGCCTTAACCATCCTGCTGGCTGGCTTTACGCTGATATTCGTTATCGTATGCGTTACCCTGAAGCCTTTTGGCGATTACTCTAACACGCCCATCACTATAGCTGCTTTTATATCGTTGTTTGTTTGTTTGATCCCTACCACTATCGGTGGCCTGCTATCGGCCATCGGTATTGCTGGGATGGACAGGGCGCTACGTGCCAACGTAATCACAAAAAGCGGTAAAGCTGTTGAAACCGCGGGCGACTTAGATACCCTGCTACTTGATAAAACCGGTACCATCACCATCGGTAACCGTAAAGCAACCAATTTTTGGGCTGCAAGCGGTGCGGATGAGCAGGAGTTTGTAATGGCCTGTGTATTGAGTTCATTAGCCGATGAAACCCCCGAAGGTAAATCGATAGTAGAACTGGCCGAGACAGGTGCTCACAAACTGAAAGTTCACGCCCCTGCCGATTCGGTGTTTATCAAATTTACCGCCGAAACCCGTTCAAGCGGTTTGGATACTCCCGATGGTTTACGCATTCGCAAAGGCGCTTTTGACTCCATCCGCAACATGGCTTTAAAAGCCGGCAACCCTTTCCCTGCCGATGTGGAAGAGCAGGTTAAAAAGATCTCCTCAAACGGTGGTACCCCACTGGTGGTTGCCAAAAACGAAAAGATAATGGGTGTGATCGAACTACAGGATATCATCAAAACCGGCATTGCCGAACGTTTTGAACGCCTGCGCAAAATGGGTGTTAAAACGGTAATGGTAACCGGTGATAACCCGCTTACTGCCAAATTTATTGCCGAAAAGGCCGGTGTAGATGATTTTATTGCTGAGGCTAAGCCGGAGGATAAAATGAACTACATTAAAAAAGAGCAGCAAGGCGGTAAACTGGTCGCCATGATGGGCGACGGTACAAACGATGCCCCTGCCCTTGCCCAGGCCGATGTTGGCGTAGCCATGAACAGCGGTACACAAGCCGCCAAAGAAGCCGGTAACATGGTTGACCTGGATAACGATCCAACCAAACTGATCGAGATCGTAGAAATAGGCAAACAACTGTTGATGACCCGCGGTACACTCACCACTTTCTCCATCGCTAACGACGTGGCTAAATACTTCGCAATTGTTCCGGCGCTATTCATGGTATCTATGCCGGCTTTAAAGGCGCTGAACATTATGGATCTGCACAGCCCGCAATCGGCCATACTTTCGGCAGTGATATTTAACGCCATCATTATCCCATTGCTGATACCATTGGCTTTACGTGGTGTGGAATATAAACCAATTGGTGCAAGCGCCCTTTTACGCCGCAACCTGCTTATTTACGGTTTGGGCGGTATCATAGTACCTTTTATAGGTATCAAATTAATTGACTTAGCAGTATCATTATTCATATAAAATTAAATGAGAGCCGGGGACGTGGGGTATGGATTTAAGGCGACAGATAAGCTTTAATCCCCATCCGTCGCAAACCCCACGTTCCTAAAACTCATCTTTAAAAATTAAATAAAATGAAAACGTATTTGTTGCCATCCATCAAGCTTACTTTAATACTCATTGTATTAACCGCAGGCATATATCCCTTAGCTATTGCAGGTATCGGTAAATTTACCCCCGGCAAGGGCGATGGCGAAACCATCACTTACAAAGGCCGTGTAGTTGGTTACGCCAACATCGGTCAGAAATTTACTAAAGACGAATATTTCTGGGGCCGCCCGTCGGCTGTTGATTATAATGCTGCCGGTTCGGGAGGCTCTAACAAAGGTCCTTCAAACCCCGATTATTTGAAACAGGTTGAAGGTCGTATTGATGATTTTATGAAACACAACCCCGGTGTAACCCGCTCACAGATCCCTGCCGAACTGGTAACCGCATCGGGAAGTGGTTTGGATCCGGACCTTTCACCCGCCGGTGCCAAAGTACAGGTTGCCCGTGTGGCTAAAGCCCGCGGTTTATCTGCCGATGCTTTGAATAAACTGGTTGATGAACATACTGAGCAGCCTTTGTTGGGCATGTTTGGCCCGGCTAAAGTGAACGTTTTGAAGCTGAATGTTGCATTGGATGGCCTTAAAAAATAAAAAACAATCTGCCGCGGGTTTAGCGCAGCGTAACCCGTGGTAAACTATAGTGTAAGTTTCCAACTTACCCCTCTACACCATGCATACGGCTTAGGTGTTCATGAAAAGATAAGGGTAAAAAGTTGTTGGTGACAACACCAAAGCTATTCGGAAGAAATAAAGAAGCGGGGGATTGTGCGATTCCCTCCCTTGGGAGGGTGTAGGGAGGGGTTTCTACACCCTGCATATTCGTCGGGCAAGGCGTAAAAACCCCTCCCTGCCATTGCGCAATCCATAACACCCCTCCCAAGGGAGGGAATGAAAAAATCTTCCGAACACCTATGGTGACAACACCAACAAAGGCGAGTCATCCTGAGGAACGAAGGATCTTCTGCAACAGGCATATCGGCTATACTGGGCGAAGAAGATCCTTCGTTCCTCAGGATGACAAAAAGCTTATTAAAACTTAAATTTATAACAGCAATACAACCAGTTGAATTTGAAAAACAATTCAAATGATTATGGAAAACACCAAAGAGCAGTCCGTTGAGCATTTCCTGGAGCTGATCAAAAAATCGCGCCGGGGTAAGTTCAAAGTGTACATAGGCATGAGTGCCGGGGTGGGCAAAACCTACCGCATGTTGCAGGAGGCCCAAACCCTGATGCGCAACGGTATCGACGTAAAAATTGGTTACATCGAAACCCATAACCGTAAAGAAACACATGCCCTGCTGGAAGGCTTGCCGGTAATCCCCCGCCGGAGATTGTTTTACAAAGGCAAGGAACTGGAGGAGATGGACCTGAAAGCGGTGATCAGTCTGCGACCGGAGGTAGTTATTGTTGATGAGTTGGCGCATACCAATATTGAAGGCAGCAGTAACGAAAAACGCTGGCAGGACGTACTGGAGATATTGAACGCGGGTATCAATGTGATCAGCGCCGTGAACATCCAGCACATGGAAAGCCTGAATGAAGAAGTGGAACGGATAACCGGCGCTACTATTCACGAACGGGTACCCGATAAGGTTTTGCAACTTGCCGACGAGGTGGTAAACATCGACCTTACCGCGGATGAACTGATAGAGCGCCTGAAAGAAGGCAAGATCTACGATGAAAAAAAGATCCCAACAGCGCTGAACAACTTTTTCCAGGTAGAGCGGATCTTACAGCTGCGGGAACTGGCCCTGCGCGAGGTGGCCCACCAGGTGGAGAGGAAGATTGACATTGAAGTGCCAAAAACTATTAAGCTGCGGCCCGAACTGTTTTTGGCCTGCATCAGCACCAATGATGCCTCGGCCAAGATCATCATCCGTAAAACGGCGAGGCTGTCATCTTACTATCGCTCCAAATGGTATTTATTATATGTACAAACCTCGGGAGAGAGCAGCGATAAAATTAACTTAGCCGCGCAAAGACACCTCATCAATAATATGAAACTGGCTACGCAACTGGGCGGCGAGGTACTTAAAATAAAAAGCGACCATGTGGCCCGCACCATTTGGGAAACGGCCGAAAAATATGATATTACCACGATTTGCATTGGCAAGCCGAGGTTTAAATTTTACCAGCTTATCATGAAAACAGCCGTGTTTACACAGCTACTAAATAAAATGTCGAAAACGGATATTGACCTTGTAATACTTTCATAACCATGACCATTAAAAATAAACTCCGCACAGGTATCGGCTTCCTGTTCACACTGGCATTAATTTGCTGCGGAATGTCGATATATTTCCTAAACAGGCTCTCGGCTGATGCCGGGGCCATATTGAAGGACAACTATAAAAGCGTAATGTATATGCAAAATATACTTACAGCTATTGATTCGCAGGCTGATGGTTTACCCGCCAAACAGCAGAAAACTATCAATGACAATCTGATACTACAGGAACATAATGTAACCGAGGTTGGCGAGCAGCAACGTACAGATTCGGTACGATCTGTATTTGAACAGCTCAAACTGGCCGGTAATAATCCCGTTGCCGAAAAAAGCCTTCGTTTTAGGCTGCACCAACATGTTTACGGTATCATGAAACTAAATATGGACGCCATATCCCATAAAAATGATGTAGCCAACGCCACCTCCAAACGGGGTACCTGGCTGGTGGCTTTTTTTGGTGCCTTGTTGTTTTTAGTAGCGTTTAGCTTTGCCGTTAACTTTCCCGGATACATCGCCAACCCCATCAAAGAGCTTACGGCCCGTATCAGGGATGTATCTAACAGGGATTATCATCAACAGATTCATTTTGAATCGGACGATGAGTTTGGCGAACTGGGGCAGGCTTTCAATAACATGACCCGCAAGCTGGATGAGTTTGAGAACAGCAACCTTGCCAGTATCCTTTTCGAGAAGAAAAGGATTGAAACCATCATCAACTCCATGCAGGATGCCATCATCGGTTTGGATGAAAAACAGGTGATCATATTCGCAAACCAGGTTGCCTGTAACCTGATAGGCATGAAAGCCGAACAACTAACAGGTGAATACGCACCCGACATCGCTTTAGAGAACGACCTGATGCGTAAACTACTGGTGAACGATCAGGCCAAGCTGCGTATTTTTGCAGATAACCATGAGGGTTTCTACTCGCGCGAGTCGCTATCTGTAAACAATAAAGACAAGGTAATAGGAAAAGTAATCATCCTGAAAAACGTTACCGAATACCAGCAACTGGATGAGGCGAAAACCAATTTCATTGCCACCATCTCACACGAGTTAAAAACGCCTATCTCATCTATTAAAATGAGTTTAAAGTTACTGGAGGATGAGCGTATTGGGGATGTAAACGCCGAGCAACGTCAGCTGATCAGCAATATTGATGATGATACCCGCAGGTTATTGCTTATTACCGGCGAGTTACTGGATATGGCCCAGGTAGAAACCGGCAAACTGCAGTTGAACTTCGGCAGCACCCACCCGCAAAACATTGTGGATTATGCGGTGAAAGCCATTAAGTTTATTGCCGATCAAAAGCATGTAGAGATCAAGGTTAAATGCGATGAGAGCCTGCCCAAGGTGCATGCCGACCTGGATAAAACTACCTGGGTGTTGATTAACCTGCTATCGAACGCCATCAAATACAGTCACGAAAAATCTGTTGTGGAGTTAACGGTCAAGAAGCATAAAAATGATGAGATCGAATTTTCGGTAACAGATCATGGTAAGGGGATTGAAGAGCAATACCTGCCAAGGCTATTTGAACGTTACTTTAAAGTACCAAACGCATCTTCAGAGCAGGCCGGTACCGGTTTGGGATTGGCTATAGCTAAAGATTTTATTGAAGCGCAGGCCGGCAAAATTAGCGTGGATAGCGAGATTGGTTCGGGCAGTACGTTTTGTTTTACGTTGAAGCGGGCTATTGCGGCGGCATAGACCGGTTGGCGGTCGTGTCTCCACGACCGCAGGGGTATTTTTTAAATTCCCTCACTCGGGAGGGGCGCGCAGGAAAGTGCGGTGGCAGGGAGGGGTTTCTACACCCTGTCCAATTATTATGTATAGCGAAGAAACCCCTCCCTACACCCTCCCGATGGGAGGGAATCGCGCAGCCCTATGCTTTTTCACTCGTCTCCCCTCCCCAAGGTCGTACCTCCACAACCGCCCCACCCGCCAAAAATTCAAATTAATTCTCCCAATCCCCACCCGATGCACTATTTTTAAACCATGCATCACCCCGAAAACAATCCCTGGAAAATAACGTCCGAAAAAAATATTTACGATAACCCCTGGATCAATGTTACCGAGTACCAGGTGATCAACCCATCGGGCAATCCCGGTATTTACGGCAAGGTTCACTATAAAAACCTGGCCATTGGGGTTTTGCCTTTGGATGATGAGCTGAACACCTACCTGGTAGGCCAGTTCAGGTTTACGCTTAACCAATACAGCTGGGAAATGCCCGAAGGCGGCGGCCCGGAAGGTACGGATCCGCTGGCCTCGGCCAAACGCGAGCTACTGGAAGAAACCGGCTTAAAAGCCTCGCAATGGACAGAGATTCAGCGCCTGCACCTCAGCAACTCGGTAAGCGACGAGCTGAGCATTTTATACGTAGCCCGCGGCCTTGAACAGTTTGAGGCCGAACCTGAAGAAACCGAGCAACTCATCGTAAAAAAAATCCCATTCACCGAAATGTACCGCATGGTGTGTGATGGCGAAATAACCGATGCCATGACGGTAGCCACGGTTTTGAAAGTACAGTTGTTATTAACAGAAAACCGTTTGTAAACTATCCCATTAGTAAAAAAAATATAACTTTGATCATTGATGAAAAAGTTATTAGGATATTTTTTAACGCCGCTAACCGCCATTGCATTTTCCCTGTGTTTAGTTATATTCCATCCTTTGCAGTGGATCGCTTTTCGCTTTTTTGGCTACGCCGCACATAAAAAGGTTGTTGACGTGTTAAACCTGTTTTTGTTAAGAACCTTTTATATATTGGGCGATACGGTAACGTTTATCAATGAGCAAAATTTGCCTCTTGATCGCCCAATGATATTTTTAGCTAATCATCAGAGTTTGCTTGATATCCCGCCGCTTATCTATTACCTCCGTAAATATCACGCCAAGTTTATCTCTAAAATTGAGCTTACCAAAAACATTCCATCCATCAGCTATAATCTTAAACACGGTGGTGGCGCAAATATTAACAGGGAGGACGCCCGCCAGTCGATGACTGAATTGATGAAACTGGGCGAGCGGATGAAAGCCAATAACTGGTCGGCAGTTATATTTCCTGAGGGTACCCGCTCAAAAGATGGTTCGGTTAAAACATTTCACTCGGCGGGTGTTGCCGCTATTCTTAAAAAATGCCCTGATGCATTATTGGTTCCAATTGCTATAAACAATGCCTGGAAAGTGATGAAATACGGATACTATCCGCTTAACACGTTTACCGCAGTGACCTGGACAGTGCTTGAACCTATTGAGCCCGGCAAAACTCCGGTAGCTGAGCTGGTACTTGAAGCGGAGAACAGGATAAAGGCGGCGATAGCCTGATTTGATATAAAAAGCATGGGGATTGTGCGATTCACTCCTTTGGGAGGGTGTAGGGAGGGGTTTCTACGCCCTGCACAACCGTTATGCATGGCGTAGAAACCCCTCCCCGCCACTACACAATCCATCACACGCCTCCCGAGGGAGGGAATTAAAATCTATCCCCTATACTCCTCCTCGCTCACCTGCTCCATCCAATCCACAGGCGAACCGTTTAATTTTTCCTGAATAGCGATATGGCTCATTGCCGTGGTATCGGTAGCGCCATGCCAATGTTTTTCATCCGGCAAAAAATAAACCACATCGCCCTGGTAAATATTTTGTTTAGCGTCACCCTCACGCTGTACCCAACCTGCACCTGCGGTAACTATCAAAGTTTGCCCATACGGATGTGTATGTCAGGCCGTACGCGCACCCGGCTCAAAAGTTACCAAGGCCATAGCCACGCGCGAAGGCTCGGGCGGACTGATGAGCGGATCGATGCGTACAGTGCCTGTAAAATATTCTGCGGGGCCTTTGCCCGATGGTTGCGAGCCGTTTCGTTTAATTTCCATTTTTTGTTTTTGTTAGATGTTTGATAAAGCCAAAAATAATCAACCTGTTTTCAAGACTGTGGGTAATTTACCCCCTATCAGTAAAAATGGTAAGTAAAACAGTAGTTGATATAACAATACTACAGGATAGTATAAGGATATTTGATAACGGGTACTGTTAACCATTATTCATTCAACAAAGATGAAAGCATTAATACTAACCTTAACTACAGTTTTTGTGATGATCCTTGCCCAACAGAATGTTTCGGCCCAACAAGCCGCGCGGGTAGTACATATAGCGAAATTAGAAATAGATCCGGCCCAACTGGGTAGCTATACAGCCGCGCTAAAAGAGCATATCCAAACCGCTATTAAAGTTGAGCCCGGCGTATTAACCCTGCATGCCGTAGCCGAAAAGGGTAATCCTGCACACATCACGGTTTTTGAAATTTATGCTGATACCGCGGCTTATAAGGCGCATTTACAATCGCCCCATTTTAAAAAATATAAAACCGGTACTAAGGATATGGTAAAATCGCTCGAGCTGATTGATGTAACGCCGATTGTTTTGGGGGCGAAGGAGAAGCTGTAGAAGGAATTGTCTGAATCAGAATTTACAGAATTTGAGAATTAACAGAATATGCCAGAGAAATTCTGAAAATCCTATAATTCTGTAAACTCTGATTCAGACATCTCAACACACTCCGGCCAAATCCGAAATCTAACCTCCGAATTCCGAAATTCAAACTGTTAATAATCAGCTAAATGTTAACAAATAAATCACATGTTATTTACGTTAGTATGAATACTAATCGCTTATTTTTATAGACCCGTAAAACAGGTCATTCAAAATTTACCTAAATAACTTTTATATGACCTGGAGAAAATTCAGTGGCGAAGTAATCCAATCGCCAATTATGGAAGAGGTTGAAAAAGCAATAGAGCGTGAATCTCTTCTCGGCAACAAGCTTAAAGTATGTATCGGCACCGACTCGCAAGTTAAGGGATCTGTAACAGATTTTGCAACGGTTATCGTTTTTCTGCGCGAAAAACGTGGTGCATTTATGTTCATCCACCAGGAACGTACCTCGCAAAAAATGAGCATCAAAGAAAGAATGCTGAGCGAAGTACAAAAATCAATCGACATTGCCTACAAGCTTTGCGATCTGCTCGACCTGTACGATGTTGACCTTGAAGTGCATGCCGATATTAACACCAACCCGATGTTTAAAAGTAACGCAGCCCTGCACGAGGCTATGGGTTACATCCTGAGCATGGGTTTTGTGTTTAAAGCTAAGCCCGAGGCCTTTGCCAGCTCGTACTGCGCCAACAAAATAGTGCAGTAAAATTACCGAAAAACGGGCGGTGTATCTATATTTGGTATTATAACATACCAGATAATACCTATGTCGTCATTAATAGAAATCAATGATCCGGCTTTGGCCGGCAAGGATACTATTCTTATTGATGCCCGTGCAGGGCAGGATTCATACCAGCGCTACCTGGCTGGTCACCTCAAAAACGCGGTTTACGCCGACCTTGACCAGCACCTTACCACTAAACCGGAAGATCCCGCTTATGGCGGCCGTCACCCACTGCCCAATATACAGGAGTTTGCTGTACAATTAGGCAACTGGGGAGTTACGCCTGCCAGCCATGTGGTGGTTTATGATGATAAATCAGGCGCTTTCGCGGCCTCGCGTTTATGGTGGATGCTAAGGGCTATAGGGCACCAGAATGTTCAGGTATTGAACGGCGGGTTGCAGGCCGCTAAAAATGCCGGGGTTGAGCTAAGTACCGATCCATACACACCCACGCCGGCTGACCCTTACCCGGTAACTCATGAGTATGCCAACACTGTGGAGATTGAAGAAGCAGGCCAGGCTGCCAAAGATCCATTAAGAGTGGTTATAGATGTACGCGAAACACCTCGTTACTTAGGGCAGACAGAGCCTTTGGATTTGATCGCCGGGCATATCCCAGGCGCGTTAAATATGCCATATACAAATAATCTGGGTGCGGATGGTAGGTATTTACCTGCCGATGAATTACGCAAAGCTTATGATGCCGCTATTGGCGATGTAGCGCATGACCAGATTGTTGTTCATTGCGGGTCGGGCGTTACAGCTTGCCATACCCTGTTAGGTTTGGATTACGCGGGTATTACAGGGCCTAAACTTTATGTTGGTTCCTGGAGCGAATGGTCGAGAAGGGATTTACCGATTGGGAAGGAAGAAAGGTAAAATAAATATATTTCCGCAGCCGCTCGGCTCCTGCCGGGTGGCTGCTATTTCCAGGCCTCAGGCCTGCGATCAGTAGTCGGCCAGAGGCCGCGTGATAGTCGACACTCGGCTGGAGCCGAGCGTCTGCATCTTTTTTTTATTTTTTATTCTAAATTATACTCTTTCAACTTCCTGTAAAGCGTAGCCACACCAATATTCAGCAAATGTGCGGCCTCAGCCCTGTTACCGTGCGTGTGGTTAAGCACCCGCTGGATGTGCAGCTTCTCTACCGATGAAAGATCAAAAGCCGAAATAGGCGCACCGCTTTTTACCTGCTGCTGTTGTACCTCATAAGGCAGCAAACTTTCATCAAGTATATTGCTATCGGTAAGAATCACCGCGCGCTCCACAACGTTTTTCAACTCGCGGATATTACCTGGCCATGCGTAGGCTTCCAGCTTTTCAACAAATTCATCGCTTAAAACATTTACCTGCTTTTTTACTTTAAGCGCGAAGTGCTGCATAAAATATTCGGCCAACAATTTAATATCTTTTTTACGCTCGCGCAGAGCCGGCAAGGTGATCTGAAAAACCGAGAGGCGATAATACAGATCAGAACGAAAATGCCCCTCGTTGCTCTCGTTCAATAAATTACGGTTGGTAGCTGCCAAAATACGCACGTTAACCTGCGTTGGCTTAGTATCCCCTATCTTAATAAACTGCTGCGACTCCAGCACCCGCAACAGTTTTGCCTGCAAATCATGATCAAGCTCCCCTATCTCATCTAAAAATATGGTTCCACCGTTTGCTTCTTCAAACAGGCCTTTTTTATCTTTAACAGCGCCGGTAAACGAACCTGCCTTATGGCCAAACAACTCGCTCTCCAATAACTCTTTGGTAAAAGCGCTGCAATTTACAGCCACAAACGATTTTGCACTACGGTTACTGGCCTGGTGAATAGCCTCGGCAAAAATCTCTTTGCCCGTACCTGTCTCGCCCAATAATAAAACTGTGGTATCGGTAAGGGCTACCTTTTGCGCCAGTTTAATAACATCGGTTATAGCGTTTGATTTACCGATCAACCTGTCGAAACCAAAGCGGGTGTTCAACTTGCTTTGCAGCTCCATCACCTGTTGTTGCAGCATGGCTTTATCCATGGCCTTGCTAACCAGCGGGATGATCTTTTCGTTATCATCGCCCTTGGTGATATAATCAAAGGCACCGGCTTTAATAGCCTTTACGCCATCGTTAATAGTGCCGTAGGCGGTGAGTACAATAATTTCGGTTGTGGGATAGTTTTTTTTGATGGTTTCAGAAAGGGTGATCCCATCAATATCTGGTAGTTTAACATCGCTCAAAACAACCTGTACACTTTCCTGCTGTAGCTTTTTTAAGCCCTCTTTGGCGGTGCCGGCCGTAATAACTTCGTGCCCTTCCAATTGTAAAATACGCGCTAACAGGTTGCGAAGGCGTTCTTCGTCGTCGATAATTAATAGTTTACCCACCGTTGATGTTTTGATTACGTTGATGCAATAGCGGCAAAGATAAACCGTTGATGGGGATGATTACGTTGATTTCGCTGATTTTTTTGTCTGAATCAGAATTTGCAGATTTTTTGTCTGAACTCGAATTTGGGGGAATTATCAAAATTTATCGAATTCGCTTAACATTCTGTTAATTCCTTAATTCTGTAAATTCTGATTCAGACAATTCTGATTCAGACAACCAGCAAACTACTCACTTAATCAACCATTCACCATTCACCAACGATACCGCCGCGTTGCCCGCATCAGTTGCCTGTGGCGTTTGGCATCATAATAATCGCTGGTTACCAGGATTGAATGGATTACACCCGGAATCCAAAAAAACAGGGTTAAAAATATATTTAATATAAAGGCACCTATCCTGCCGGTGGTTAGTATGGCAAGTGGTGGTAATAAAAAGCACAAAAAGTATCGCATGGCTGTGGTTTTAATGTTTAGTTAACATTTAGACCATACCATTGGCAATTTGTTACTGTTTAATTTCTTCGCCCAGGTTGGGTGGCAATTCATTGCCAAAAAACAATGCCTTGAGTTCGGTAGCATCGTTAGGGTTCATCTTACCACCTAATATCAGCCTCAACTGGCGGCGGCGCAATGCACCTTCGTATAATGATTGTTCTTTTTCTGTTTCGGGGATAAGCTCTGCTACAGTGGCTTTCTGCCCATCTTTATCCAAAGCCACAAAGGTGTAGTAGGCTTCGTTGCTTTTTACTTTAGTGCCCGATGGGATATTCTGAGCCCAAACGTCCATCCTCACCTCTACCGAGGTGGTGAATGCCCTGGTAACTTTCGCTTCTATACTTACTACATCGCCCAGCTTAATTGGCGCTTTAAATGATACATTATCTACCGATGCCGTTACTACTATCCTGTTGCAATGTTTTTGTGCGCATATCGCCGCTGCAATATCCATCCAGTGCAGCAACCTACCCCCCATCAGGTTGTTTAAGGTGTTGGTATCGTTGGGTAATACCAGTTCATTCATGATGGTGTAAGAGTCTTGCGGCGATTTTGCAGTCATGGTAAATTGTTTAACAGCAAAGATAGAAGATTAATAGAGGAATGCCATTTTGAAACAAGGAACGGGTGAGAAATCTGGTACGTTCTGCTTTTACAGCTGCATTATTGCCTGGCAAGTGTAAAAGATTTCCCGTTCCCGCTCATACAACCCCCTGCCCCGTTCGCCGAAACAAGCGTAAGCCCCGGGCCGGTACCAATCCCCATAAATGATAATGGTGGATCACGAATGACCCACCATACCAGAGATTTAGTTGATTGATTAACTAAAGATTTTTATAAAAATTACTCCACAACAAGTGTTGCAATTGAGTGCGGCAGGGCAGTAACACCGGCCGCTTTTCCTTTTATCCAAAGGCTGTAATCTATTTTTTCGTCGGTTTTGTTCATCACTACTACGGCAACCGAGCCATCAGGGTTTTGGTAAGCTGTAGTTAACAGTTTGTCGCGGCTGGCCACTGCGCTGATGCGTTTGGCTCCCGGATGAATGTATTTGGAGAAATGACCAATGTAATAGTATGAGCTGGTATAAATCAGGCTGCCATTACGCAAATCGGCATGTACCGGTGCGAAGCAGAAGTTGCCCACGTGGTTTGGTCCGCCTTTTTCATCAAGCAATACGTTCCAGTCGGTCCAGGCGGTAGTACCGGCATTAAAATCGTTAATCATTGATAAGCCGTAGCGTTCGCCCAGCGACCAGTCGTTAATTTTATTGAAATCAAATTTTTCGATACAGCCTTCTGTAAATACCAGGTTTTTGTTTGGGAACGATTCGTGCGTGCGGCGGGTAGCCTCAAAATTCTGCCCGGCACCTGTCCAGGTTTCATACCAGTGGAAGCCAATGCCCCAGATATATTTGGCCGCAGCCGGATCTTCAAGAATGGTGCTGGCGCGTTGGTAAAGTAAATCGCGGTTATGATCCCAAACAATCAGTTTTTTGCTTGCCAGGCCTTGTTTTTGCAGGGTTGGGCCTAAAAAGTTCTTCACAAAATCACGTTCTTCTTCGGCAGTGTACATGCACGATTCCCAGCTTTGCTTAGCCATAGGCTCGTTTTGTACCGATAAGCCCCAGATTGGGATACCTTCCTTTTCGTAAGCTTTAATGAATTTCACATAAAAGTTTGCCCAGCTTTGGTCAAACTCTTTCTTAAGCTTGCCGCCATGCAATACATCGTTATTATCCTTCATAAAAGCCGGGGGGCTCCATGGCGATACAAATAAGGTTAACTTACCGCCTGCAGCTGCGGTAGCTGCTTTAATAAAAGGGATGCGGTAGGTTTTATCGTGGCTGATATCAAATGTTTTCAGCTCCTTATCGCCGGCCTTTACATAGCTGTAACTATCGCTCGAAAAATCGCAGCTTTGGATATTGGTACGGCCAAATGAATAACCGATGCCTTTATTTTTATCATAATAGGCAGTTAAAAACTCCTTCTGCTTATCCTTGGGCAGTTTGGCAAAAGTTTCGGCCGAGGCATCGGTTAAAGCGCCGCCAATACCTATCATAGTTTGAAAGGTTTTAGCCGGATCGACAAAAACGGCAACCTCGGTTTCGGCAGGCTGCGGCTTATTGCTAAACTTAAGGGTTTCGGTTTCCTTAAACCTGTAACCGGCGTTTTGTTCAGAAACAATCACCTTAACAGATTTATTGGCAACCGAATAAGCGGCCTTGCTTTGCGCTACGGCAAAGTCAGCCCTTAATAATCCGCCTGCTATAAAACAGGCAATTAAATACTTTTTTTGCATGGGTTTAATTAAATAGGCTTACCGGCTTGGTTTAGGCCTGGACTATGGCTACCGGAGTTTTCAAATTTATTAAAGTTAATTAAAAAAAAGCAAAAAGCTAATGATAAATTATTAAAAAAAGATGACCTTGCTTTTAAATTGATACGCATTAATACCAAATCATTTTAAAATATAAATATCTAACAGTCAATCTATTAACTATACATACAAGAAGATATCTGTCAGCTTTTTGATGCGCTACAATGCATTAAAAATAATAGTGTATTTATTACACAGGACGCCCTTTCATCGCGGTTAATTTATACGCACGCAAAGGCACCGGGTTGCTAAGAAAGCCTTTCGGTATTCCTGTAGCGGCATGCTTAAATAATAGCCCATAAAGTACTAACTTCGCGGCATGTATCAGCTCATCAAACCCATCCTGTTTAAGTTCGACCCCGAAAAGGTGCATTACTTTGTTACCCGCAACCTGAAACGCTTTAACCGTTTTCCGGGCGGCAAGGCATTGAGCAAAGCAATATGGGATGTGGAAAACCCCAAACTTGAGCGTGAGGTTTTCGGCCTAAAATTCAGAAACCCGGTTGGTTTAGCTGCCGGCTTTGATAAAAATGCCGAGATGATGGGCGAGATGGCTAACCTTGGTTTTGGCTTTGTGGAGATTGGTACGGTTACCCCGCTGCCACAACCAGGTAATGATAAACCCCGCATGTTTCGCCTGCCGCAGGATAGCGCCCTGATAAACCGGATGGGTTTCAATAATTTTGGCGTGGATGTAGCTGCCGAAAGGATTGCAGCCTTCCGCCGCGACCCTAAAAATGCCAATAAAAACTTAATCATTGGCGGTAACGTTGGCAAAAATAAAGTAACCCCTAACGAAGATGCGGTAAGCGACTATATTAAATGCTTTGACCGTTTGTTTGATGTGGTTGATTATTTTGTGGTGAACGTTAGCTCGCCCAATACCCCCGGCCTGCGTGCCTTACAGGAAAAAGGACCATTGATGGAAATTCTGAACACCCTGCAAAAACGCAATAACAAAAACGGCATCAGCAGGCCAATCCTGCTTAAAATAGCACCAGATTTGACGGATTCGCAGCTGGATGATATTGTAGAGATTGTGCGGGAAACCGGGATAGCCGGGGTGATAGCCACCAATACTACCATCAGCAGAGAAAATCTGGCATCACCATCAAAATTAAAAGATGAAATGGGCGGTTTGAGCGGCAAGCCGGTAACCAAACGCTCGATTGAGGTGATCCGTTATCTGCATCAAAAATCAAATGGTTCATTTCCTATTATTGGGGTAGGCGGGATCCACTCTGCTGAAGATGCTTTGGAGAAGCTGGAGGCAGGTGCATCATTGGTACAGTTATATACCGGTTTTATTTACGAAGGGCCAGGGTTGATTGGCAGGATCAATAAAATGTTGCTGAACCGTTGATTTTTACGATTACGCTGATTTCGCTGATGCTTGCCTGATTACCCTTATCCTTGTTTTCGTGTCTCCACGAAAACGCCCTTGCCTGCCTTGGTTATTAGTTAATACATTGCGGAATGTTCTTCGTTAACTCTTACAGGGGGTACTTGCGTCGTGCAAATTCCTCCATCCTAACAATCACAGTTCAGATAAATATTACATTGACATGCGTCCCGTGAAGGCACGGGCACCGGGATAAGGAGCTACTGAACCGTTGATCAGAATTGATTACGTTGACTGCGCTTATGCTTGTTTATAAAACATTTGAACCTTGCTCAACAAAAAACCCCATCAATCCCCGAAATCATCCAAATCCCGGTTCAGACAAAAAAATCAGCGAAATCAACGTAATCACATAAATCAACGGTCAAAATAAAGGTTCAAAAAAAAATCCCGCCGGAAACCGGCAGGACTTTCAATTTTTTTCTTCTTAAAAGAAGAAGGAGATTATTTACCTAATGCAATTTCTAAAGCTGCATTGTTTTTCGCGATCTGGCTGGTTTTTTTCTCAGCAGAACGGCTTCCGTATTCAAGGTTAGTAGCCAGTTTCAGGAACTGAACTTCTAAACGTGAAAAAGTTTTGTTTCTCCTATCTTTTCTTTTTAAACGAGTAACGCCCATTGTCTTTTATTTTAAATTTTTTTAACCCTGAGGTCGGAAGCGGATTCGAACCGCTGTAAAAGGTTTTGCAGACCTCTGCCTAGCCACTCGGCCATCCGACCCTCTTTTTAAGGACTGCAAAGATAGTAATTATTTTTAGTGAACAAATTTATTTCAACGAATTTCGTTTAATTTCTGAACAAAGTATCGCAGTAGCAATGGCAACGTTCAGCGATTCGGCATGGCCGACGCGCGGGATAGTTACTTTTTTGCTGATAAGTGCCTGTACATCGGGGCGTAAGCCATTACCCTCGTTACCCATAGCCAGCAAACCTTCATTGCCAAAATTTGTGGTGTACATATTTTCGCCGTCAAGCATGGCTCCAAAAACAGGGAGTTTTATTTGAGGCAGGGTGGCTGCCAGATCTGTATAATGTACGTTAACCCTGGCCAGCGAGCCCATGGTGGCCTGTACAACTTTGGGGTTATAAACATCAACTGTATCTTCCGAGCAAATAACATCGGCGATGCCAAACCAATCGGCAGTGCGGATAATGGTGCCCATATTGCCGGGATCCTGGACGCCATCAAGCACCAGCGAAAACCTGTTTTTTAGCGTATTATAATTTAAAGCGGGCCAAATTGGCATTTTTACCAAACCAATTACCTCCTGCGGGGTTTTCAAACTGCTGATCTTTTCCAGATCGGCTAACGAAATCTCCTGAAAATTTATTTTTCGGGATAAATTCAGCATTTTTGGAGCAATTGCGGGGGTATGGTAAATAGTATCAACCTGGTATGCGGTGTTTACAAACTCGATAACCGATTTGTGACCCTCTACCAAAAACAAACCATGCTCTTTCCGGAATTTTTTATGTTGTAAGGATTTTAATAAACTGATCTGTGATTTTGAAAGCATATACCAAGCCTGTTGTTTACCGCCTTACAATATTAAGTATTTTGCTGGTTATAATCGGTTCGGGCTGCAGCATAACGCGCGGCATCCGTAAAGATCAGGCCCTGGTGCGCAAAATCACAATAAATGGTATCGATAAGGAATTTGCCGAAGCCGCTGTAAATTATGTAGATAAAGAGCAGCAGCCCAATAACAAGCTTAACCTGCAGCTTTACTACATGTTTAGCAACAAGGGCAAAAAAGATATTGGCGAGGCACCGGTAATTTTAGACAGCGGTTTGGTTGAATATTCGCGCTTTCAGATTGAAAAGTATATCCAAAACAGGGGCTACCTTAAGGCAAAGGTTACGGATAGCGTGGCCATTAAAAAACAAAAGGCCGAACTGATTTTTAATGTACAGGAGGGGCCGATGTTCCGCATCCGTAAATTTACCGATAGCATTGCCGATGGCAACATCCGGTTTTTGTACAACTTAAACCGCAATAAATTATCGCACATCCAGCCCGGCGGACGTTTTGATACCGATAGCCTGGCGCACGACCGTGATGAGCTGTATATGCTGATGAAGCGTAATGGCTTTTACGATTTTTATCGCCAGTATATCAACTTTACCTACGACTCAACCTTTAACCGCAGCGTGGTTGATGTTAAAATGATTATCGATAATCCGCCCGGCAAAACAGAGCATACCATTTACAATATTAACAATACGCTTATCACCATATCAAACAGTTATGGCCGCACAACCGGAAAGGCAGATACCATCCAGGTTGATTCGCAGTTCAGGTTTGTTGATTATTCCAAACGGTTTTCGCCAAGGGTGGTAACTGATTATGTTTTTCAAAAAAAGGGGCAGCATTATAATGTCGATCTGCAAACCATCACTACGGCGCGCTTATCCGAACTTAACGTTTTCCGGAACGTACCCAATCCCACCTACCAAAAGCTTAGCGATAGTTCAAATCGGCTTAACTCACGGATAGATATTGTGCCCCTGAAACGTATGAGCGACCGTGTGGAGGGCGAGGTGCTGTTTAGCGGCGGGCGTTTTGGCTATAACGTAGGTAATACTTTTACCGATAGAAACCTGTTTAAACAGGCGGCTATATTGCAATTAAAAGCCAACTGGAGCATCCTGTTTGACAATGGCAACGATGTAGGTACTGATCATAGTATTATTCAAAACCAGGAGCTTAGGCTGGGTGCGCAGCTCACCTATCCGCGCCTGCTGCTACCGTTTAAGTTTCCGTTGTTAGGTAAATTCGCGGTGCCGCACACTACATTCTCGTCAAACTATTCGTTGTTTTACCAGAAAGACCTGGTTAAACGCGAAAGTTTCATCAACTCGCTCACTTATGATTTTTCGGAAACCACCAAAAAAACACACATCATTACGCCGATAAATATCGAGTTTTCAAGAGGTATAATTGACCCGATTGCACGGGATACCTTGCTAAATAAAAACCGCTATTCGTACGTATATCTTATCGGCCGTACAACGTTTACCACCGGTAGCCAGTACACCTTTCAGGTTAATGCGGCTAAGCTAAATGGTTACGAGGATTTTACCTATTTTAGAAGCAGTTTGGATATTGGCGGTAACTTTTTAAACCTGCTTGCCAATCTTACCAATGCCCGTAAAGACAGCCTTGGGCAACGCCAGTTATTTGGATATACATTTTCCCAGTACACCAAGGTTGAACTTGATTTACGCTTTTATCGCAACTTTGGTAACGAAAAGCAGTTCATACTACGATTTAATCCGGGCGTTGGCGTGCCTTACGGCAACAGCAATCAACTGATATTTGAGAAGAATTTTTATACCGGCGGAGCCAACGATATCAGGGCCTGGCTGCCGCGCACACTTGGGCCGGGACAATTTAACCGCGCTGCTTATTATGGTACAGATGTTAACACCCGGAACCGCTTAAAATACCTCGATCAGTTTGGCGAGGTTAAATTTGTTAGCAATGCCGAATACCGCTATAAACTGGCCGATAACTTTTTCGGTGCAAAGCTAAAAGGAGCTTTCTTTTTAGATGCCGGCAACGTATGGCGTTTACATAAACAGGCCGATAACCCCAACGGCGAGTTTAAACTCAATAACCTTTGGCAATCAACAGCTATGGGTATTGGCACGGGTTTACGGTTTGATCTGGCTTTCTTCGTATTCAGGCTGGATGCCGCCTTTAAATTTAAAGACCCTCAATTTAGCGGCAGCGACCAATGGGTACTCTTTAACCATGCCGGCGAACTGTTTAGCAAAGGCACCTTCAAAAATAACTACAAGGCAATTAACGGCGAAGATTACAACTTTATGCAGCTGAATTTTGGTATTGGAATGCCTTTTTAGAAGCCAAAAGCTGAAGGCTGAAAGCCCAAAGCTTTTTAAATTTAAAGTGACAGGCATAAGGCCGAAAGATTTGATTGGTTTCCAGGCTGCGAACGATTTGTGCTTTTTGTTCTTTTCTTCGCTTTCTGCTTTAAGCCTTCGGCTTTCAGCTCCCAATCAAAACATGTTCTTCAGCCCGTCAATGATGCTTTCAAAAAATGTTGGGATGCTCAGGCCGTTGTGGTAGTTGAAGTACAGGAAGATACAGAAAATTACCACGGCTATAATAATAAACCGCTTAAACATATAGGCCAGCAGTACCAGCAGCAGAGGGATGGCAACCAGCAGCACCCAACTGATGTGGAAGGGGCTCAGTTTGCTGTCGTGCTTGTAAATATAGTACAGTATGGCATGGGTACCGCTGTCGTTCATGTGTTTGGCATATAAAAAGCTTGATCTGTCGAGTTTGTGACGGTAAAAGGCGGTGCCTTTATCAAATTTCAACTCTTCGGTAAAGCCATTCATTACAAAGGTGAAAACGCCGTTTACATTTTCCTGTATTACACCGGCGGTATCGGTGGCCACTACGGCAACTTCATCAACCGCGAAGGGGTTTTCTTTAATAACAAAGTGATTAATGGCTACTTTATCGGCAAATGCAAAACTGTGAGCCGCGGCGATCAAACAAAAAACAAGCAGAAGTTTTTTCATGGGTTTGATAAATAGTCTTTATCTGTGTTGTAAATATTTGCAATAAAAATAGTGTTTTTTATCAGCTATTGATTGAGGAAATATATACTGGCATTAAGCACCGTGGCGAAGCTTACCCAAAGCAGGTAAGGCACTAAAAGCCAGGCGGCAAGCCGGTTAAACTTGCCGAACCAGTATATGCAAGCGATAATACTAAGCCATAGCAGGGCGATAACGATTAGTGCTCCCATTAACTGATGCATCCCAAAAAACACAATCGACCATGAAAAATTAAGGACGAGTTGAATAACATAAACTAAACGGGTTGTGGCGTAAGCCGGCTTTTGATGACGATGCGCCCAAACTAAATAGGCGGCAGTTGCTATCATGATATAAATTGCCGACCATACAGGTGCAAACAGCCACGGCGGTGGATTAAAACCTGGCTTTTTTAAGGTACTGTACCAGCCGGCAATCTCGGGCCGGGTGAATAATGAGGCTGTTATACCTATCGCGAAAACTATTAGCAGGCTGATGAGGTAAGGGAAAAATCTGAAGCGTAAGGCAGCTATTGGTGTGGGCATAATTTGCTAATTAACCGGTAAAGCCGGGATAGGTTTTACAAACCGTTATATCAGTAAAAATACATTTTGTGCCGGCTTAATTAAAGCGCAAGTAATGTTTCAGAATAAAGGCTTTAAAATATATCAGTTATCGCGGCTAAATGTTAGTTTAGCCGGTATGATAAAAGCATACAGGCTGTATACCGGCGATGACGGTCATTCGCATATTGAACAAGGTAAGGTTGAGTTAGGCCCGCTAAATGAGGCTCTGGCTGTAAGGTTTGCGGAATCGGAACCGCACGCTTTTTACGATTGGCATAACGCGCCGGTTGAGCAATATGTGATCACCCTTACCGGTATTCTTGAATTTGAAACCTACCCCGGCGAAAAATTTATATTAAAACCCGGCGAAATTTTGATAGCCCAGGATACTACCGGTACTGCCCATCAATGGAAACTGATTAATGATGAACCATGGAAACGGGTTTATGTTACATACGATCCGGCAAAGCCGATAAATTTTGTGGCGGATAAATAATCTGCCTTTGTAATATTCCTTTCACAAATGCCGATACAAAACCTAAGAAAGTTTCAATAACTGCGGTAAATCTGTAATTTCGGCAAATACCTTTTATAAACCATAAATGAAAAATACCGAACAAAACTACCGCCGCCATTTTTTGAAAACAGCTGCTGTGGGCACCATTGCCTCTATGGGCATCCCCGCCATTGTTTCATCAGCATTAGCTAACGAAAAACCGGCCAAAAAGCTAACTTTTAACCAGGGCGACGTAGTGCTTTTTCAGGGCGACTCAATTACCGATTGGGGTCGCGATCATAACAAAACCGAACCCAATACCACCAGTGCCTTAGGCTCGGGCTATGCTTTGCTTACCGCATCGCAACTGTTGCTTAAACATGCCGATAAAGGATTGAAAATTTATAACAAAGGTATCAGCGGCAATAAAGTATACCAACTGGCCGAGCGCTGGGATACCGATTGTTTAGCCCTTAAGCCTAATGTGCTCAGTATTCACATCGGCGTGAACGATTTTTGGCATACGCTTACCGGCGGCTATAAAGGCACCATTGATACTTATATTGCCGACTATAAAAAATTACTTACCCGCACTAAAGAGGCCCTGCCCGAGATTAAACTGGTGATCTGCGAGCCTTTTGCCGAAAAAAATGTGAAAGCTGTTGACGATAAATGGTACCCGACATTCGATCTGTTCCGCAAGGCAGCAAAAGATGTAGCGGCCGAGTTTGATGCCGTATTTGTGCCCTACCAATCGGCCTTTGATAAAGCCGAGCAAACCGCCCCTGCCACTTACTGGAATCTTGACGGTGTACACCCCAGCGTAGCCGGCGAAGCCCTGATGGCGCAAACCTGGCTGAAAGCCACGGGAGTTTTATAGAAGCTAAAAGCCTAAGGCAGAAAGCTTAAAGCAAAGAATAAAAAAGCCGAAGGCGGAGCTGTGAAGGCTTTCAGCCTTCGGCTGTTTGCTTTCTGCTTCGAAAATGCCTTCGGCTTTCTGCTTTTAGCTCATAAAAATGCCTTCAGCTTTGAGCCTTCAGCTTTAAGCTCAAAAAACGTATCTTTGCGCGTAAATGATTGCTATAAATAACCTTACGTTCGAGATTGGTGCGCGGGCCCTTTATGATGAAGCCAACTGGCATATTAAACCCGGTGAAAAAATCGGTTTGATTGGTGCCAACGGTACCGGTAAAACCACCCTTTTAAAAATTATTGTAGGCGATTACAAACCTACCTCCGGAACGGTATCTATGGCTAAGGACCTTACCATGGGTTACCTTAATCAGGATCTGCTTTCTTATTCATCTGATAAAAATATCGTACATGTGGCCATGGAGGCCTTTGAGCGCCAGAACCAGCTGCACGATGAGATAGAAAGCCTGCTTAAAAAGCTTGAAACGGATTATAGCGAAGAACTTTTAAATAAACTGAGCGACAAGCAGCACGAGTTTGAACTGCTTGACGGTTATAATATCGAATACAAAGCCCACGAAATTTTGGCCGGTTTAGGTTTTAGCGATGACGATTGCAAACGTAAACTGAGCACCTTTTCGGGTGGCTGGCGCATGCGTGTAATGCTGGCCAAAATTCTTTTACAGGCACCGGATATCTTGCTGCTGGATGAGCCTACCAACCACCTCGATTTACCGTCGATCCAGTGGCTTGAGGATTATTTAAAGGCATTTACCGGCGCTATTATCATAGTATCGCACGATAGGTGGTTTTTGGATAAAGTAATCAACCGCACCGTCGAGTCTCGTAAAGGTAAACTGACCGTTTACGCGGGCAATTACTCTTTTTATCTCGAAGAAAAGGCCCTGCGCGAAGAAATTCAGCGTGGTGAGTTTAAAAACCAGCAATCAAAAATTAAACAGGAAGAGCGTTTGATCGAGCGTTTCCGTGCCAAGGCCTCTAAAGCTAAAATGGCGCAATCGCGCATCAAAATGCTGGATAGGATGGAACGGATTGATGATGTGGATGATGATAATCCAACAGTAAACTTTGCTTTCCGTTTCAGCAAACAATCAGGCAGGCATGTAGTAACCTTAGAAGACATCGTTAAAAAATACCCTGCAATTGATATTTTAAACGGCGGCGAAGCCGTAATTGAAAAAGGTGATAAAATTGCCCTGATAGGTGCTAACGGTAAAGGTAAATCAACCTTGCTACGCATTATAGCGAACGCCGATAAAGACTTTACAGGTACCATGACCACCGGGCATAACGTAAGCACTACGTTTTTCGCCCAGCACCAGTTAGAATCATTACACCTCGAAAACCAGATTTTACAGGAGCTGCAGGCCTTCGCGCCTAAACATACCGATACCGAACTGCGCACCATTTTAGGTTCGTTTTTGTTTACGGGTGATGATGTATTTAAAAAGATCAAGGTGCTATCGGGGGGCGAAAAATCGCGCGTAGCTTTGGCCAAGGCGCTTACAGCGGATGCCAATTTCCTGATACTGGATGAGCCTACCAACCACCTGGATATGCAATCGGTTAATATCCTGATCCAGGCTTTGGAACAGTACGAAGGTACTTTCATCGTGGTATCGCACGATAGGTACTTCCTGGACAATGTGGCCAATAAGATCTGGTTCATTGAAGATCAAAAAATCAAGATCTATCCGGGTACCTATGCCGAGTTTGACGAATGGAACGCCAAACGCAAACTTGAACCCAAAGCCGCGGCACCTGCGCCTCAGCCTAAAAAGGAAGAAAAAAAGCCCGAGCCTGTTAAACAGCCTCAAGTCGAAAACAAGCACCAGCAGCTTAAAAAGCTGAACCAGGACCTGGCCAAAATGGAACAACAGATTACCGATCTTGAAAAAGAAGTTAAACAACTGGAAGCCCAACTGGCCGACGAGAAAATATATAACGATAACGCCAAATTAAAGCAAACCAACGCCGCCTACAGCGCCAAACAAGCCGAACTGAAACAGGTTCAGGATAAATGGGAAGCATTGGCCGAGCAGATTTTGGAGTTGGAATCGTAAATCCCAACCAGCCCTTTTAAAGAGGGCTTTGATTGGCTTGTCATAAAAAAGTCGCTGTTGCAAAGCAACAGCGACTTTTTTATATTGCCTGCCCGAACTTCAACCTAAATTACTACATGACAAATCAATACCGCGGCCTTTCTATAGCTATACTCATATTTAACTGCCTTATCCTTATAGGTGCCGGCCATGGGGTTGGCCCCATAATAATATTTGAAGTGATGTTGCCATTTACAAAAAAAGAGAACATTTCATTCAATCCCCTGGGGAGTTATGATGATTCGATAGCGGTAGCCACCCTGATTATGTTTATCGGGCAACTTTTGTTGTTTATCGCTACACATAAAGAAAACATTATTATGAGACTTATATCCCTTTTGGTGATGTGGATGGGTTTGCTTTTTCTTACACACGATGTTTTTAATGGCGATGGGCTTTCGAAGTTTACTTTAGCATCGGCCACACCTTTCTTAATATTGTCGGCTGCTTTGTTTAGCTTTGATGTGAGGCAGTACCTGCAAAAAGATCAAACTGATAGTGAATTAGAATGAAACGTATCCAATTTTTTTTGAGTGTGGGAATCTTGCTCATGCTTGCTCATCAGGGCTTTGCCCAATCCACATATAACAACAACGTTTACTCATCAGCCATAAAAAGCGTTGAGTTTTACAATACCAGCAAACAAGGTGCCTTCCCGGTTATTAATTTAGGATCGGACGAGAAAGTGTTGCTTACCTTTGATGACCTGCGTGGCGGCAGCCGTAATTATTACTATACCATTGAGCATTGCGACGCCAACTGGAATTCATCAAACCTATCACCTGCCGAGTACCTGCAAAATTATATGGACGACCGCCTGTATAACTACAGCTACTCAACCGGTACCATGCAGAAATATACCCATTACGAACTTTCGTTGCCTAACAATAACATCGCTCCCAAAATATCGGGCAATTACGTACTGAAGGTTTACGAAGACGGCGACCAAAACAAAATGGTACTTACCCGCAGGTTGTATGTATTGGGTAAGCGCGTTTCTATCATGGCGGATATCCTGCCATCAGCCAATACAGTCACCCGTCAAACCAATCAAAAGATAAATTTTACCATTGATTATTCGGGCCTGGTGGTGCAAAACCCGGCTTATGCCCTGCGTACTTTTATTATGCAAAATGCCCGTACCGAAACAGCGGTGCTTAACGGGCAGCCTACCTATATCCGCGGTACGCAAATGCTTTATAACGATGTAAGTATTAATGATTTTCCCGGCCGTAACGAGTTCAGGCTATTTGATACCCGTACGCTTAAACTCAACTCGCAAAGGGTAGCCAAAATTTATAAAGATTCGGTAAACGTAGTGGTGCTGCTTGGCGATCCGGTGCGCGATCAGCCCAATTACCTCTTTCAGTACGATAATGATGGTAAATTTTACATCCTGAATAACGATGGTACCACGCCAGCCACCGATGCCGATTACGCCCACGTGTATTTCACCCTCTCAACCAACAAAGATCCTAAAGACGGTGCGCCGTACGTGGTAGGTCAGTTTAACAATTACCGCCTGGACGATAGCAATAAACTACACCCGCTTGATGACGGCCGCTATACCGTAAACATGCTGTTAAAACAAGGCGTATACGATTATGAGTACGTTTGGGTAGACGCCAAAACCGGCAAGGCCGATGATATACCCTTTGAAGGCAGCCATTTTGAAACTGAGAACGAATACCAGATGCTTACCTACTATCGCCCGCCCGCTGCAAGGTGGGATGAGCTGGTTGGGTTCAGGGAATTGGTAACGAAGAGGTAGCCAAAAATCATTCAAAGCCTATCCAAACACCACTGTTTTATTCTTGTGTACAAACACCCTATCCTCAAAAACCAGTTTCAGGGCTTTTGCTAATACGGCAGTTTCCACTTCCTGTCCGGCTTTAACCATATCTGTCCAACTGTAAGAATGATTTACGGGTACAATTTGCTGTGCGATGATAGGGCCTTCATCCAGCTCGTCGGATACATAATGGGCGGTAGCTCCTATCAGTTTTACACCTCGTTCAAATGCCTGTTTGTAGGGGTTGGCACCGATAAATGCCGGTAAAAACGAATGGTGAATGTTGATGATCTGCATCGGGAACTCGGCCACAAACCTTGGCGACAGGATACGCATATATTTGGCCAGCACTACATAATCGGGCGTATATTGTTTAATGGCGCTGATCACCTGCTCTTCAAATGCTGCTTTAGCCACCCCTTCGTGGCTGATGTGATAAAACGGAATATCAAAGCGCTCGCAGATATTTTGCAGTTTGGCATGGTTGGCAATAACGCATTGCACGCTTGCACCCAGGGTACCAAAATGGTTACGGATCAGGATATCGCTAAGGCAATGATACTCTTTAGTAGCCAGTACCACCACTTTTTTCACCGGCTCGGGATTTACTGCAATATAGGCCCCATCCGGAAGGATTTTCCGCAACGAGTCTTCAACCCCTGCGGTATCGCCATCCTCCACATCCAAACGGGTAAAAAAAACATTTTCATTATGATCAACATGCTCACGCATGGAAACTATATTGAGCAGGTGTTTGGCTAATGTAGATGCTATGGCTGCCACAAGGCCCACCTTATCCCGGCATTGTATTACGATAATCATGCTTTAATGATACAAAGAATTTTGCTGAATTACCAAAGGCCACGATCTAAAATTTATTTATAACCTGCTGTAGCAAAGCAGGGTGACAGGCCGTAAAGTATAATATAAACCCACAATTATGAGAAAGGTAACTTTAATGTTTTTTGCCGCAATAATATGCAGTATAACAGCCTGCGATAAAAACAATCCCGGCCCTGGCAACCCAAGTATAGTGGGTAAATGGCGATGGGTAAAATCGGTTGGGGGTATTGGCGGCTTCACTTCCACACCCAAAAGTGTAGGCTATAACCTGCAAGACGAATTTTATGCCGATAGCACATATAAGCGACTTAAAAACGATACGGTGCTGTTTAGCGCCAGTTTTCATACTACTAAAAACTATAAGCTGAGCGCAACTGAAACGGTAAATCTGTTGTCAATTTACGGCCCTGCTATTGATGGCTTTCCGGTAGCATATGTGGTGAGGCATGATTCGCTTTACCTTAACAATTTTTATATCGCCGATGGAGAAAACAGCGTATATGTGCGGATAAAGTAAAAGGAAGTATAATAACTCACCCCGACTTCGCTGCGCCGGTAGGGGTGAGTTATTATACGCCAGACCGATAAAAATCTTATTTGGTGCTATGCCCCACTTTCATCATATCCCTTACAGCCTGCGCTAACGAGATTTTCTCGCCATTATCAAGGTCGGTATGTTTTTCGCCGCCGTTAAACTGGTAGCTGATGTGGCCGGCATGATCGCTTTCGGCAATAATATCTACGTCGTTAGTTTTATATATCACCGTTCCGTTTGGCGAAATGCGGCTGATAGCTGTACTATCGGGCGTGAAATAAGCGTAGCCCCGGTATTCTATTCTGCGCTCCCTTCCATTGCTGTTTTCAACAATTACGGTGTGCCTGCCGCCTATATGACAACCATCTAACAAGGCAATAAGGCCAATTACTACTAACAGATATCCTAATGTTTTCATTTTCTTTATTTTTTAATGATGACTATTTTAATTGATGCCGCTCTTTTAAATCGAGCATTTTGTTCAAAGTGATACTTAACGATATAAACCAAACCGACCAGCCCGCGTGCGCAAACCTTTGAATAAGCCCGGTATAATTATTTTGCAATGATGCTGATGGAATAAAGCGGATAAAGATGAGCAGCATAATACCGAGGCTTAGCAATGATAGCAGCCTCAACTGCTTAAACTCCACTCCTCTCCATAACACCGCAGCAAGTAGTGCGCCTACATAAATGAGCAAAAACACCGGGCCCGACGCAGAATGGAGGGGATTGCCCGAATGAAATATTGCCGCCCAGCCAAACATAACAGGGAAACCTATCACCCCAAACACAGGCAATATATTGAGTTTAAGCTGGCTGCAGGCAATAAACAACCCTGCCATAAAAAACACGCTGAGCACGGTACACAGCAAAGTGAAGGTTTCCATCAGGGTTTCGGATTTTGTGCCGATAGCGCCCAACTCGCTGATGGTGCCGCTGATATGGCTGTAGTTACCATGTACCAAACCACATATAATGGTTGCCAGCCAAAAAACTACCGGGATAATGATGCCTGTATAAAGTAGTGGTTTAGTATCCATTTTATTGCTGATTGTTTACGATCAAAGTTTCTGATCTGAACAAAGATAATATTAAACACAGTACTATACAATACATAGTACTATAAAAATTAAAATTTATTTTTTCAGGGAAACAAAAAGCCCCGCCGGATAAGGGCAGGGCTAAGTTTTGGAGAGACAGGATATTTTACTTACTTAACTCATAAACCCTTAACAATTCTTCCACTTCTACCCCATTTATCTTCATCCCGCTTAGGTTACAATCCGAAATTTCAACATTACTTAGGTTGCAATTGCTGATGGTGCTGCCCTGCAAATCGCAGTTTTCAAATTTAAGGGGGCGCTGCTTCAGGTTGGGATCGTAAGCCGGGTGCCCCTCGGGCGGCATGCCAATATCGTGTATGTACGCCCCGCCAAGCTGCGCGTATTGTATTTCGAGGTCGCTCAGGTTGGCATCTTCAATTTTAAGGTTGGTGATACATACATCTTTGAAACTGGCATTGTTCATCATTACCTGCTCGAGTGTGGTGCCATTGATAACAGCACATTTTACTTCGAGTATTTTTTGAGTTTCTTTAACGGTGATAACTTCGGGGTTGCTGGCTGGATTTTCCATGGTTTACTTGTTGGTTTTAATCAAAGATGCTGAAAATCAACAATGCGTAAGGGTTTCATAAGCGACAACAAGCGGGTGCAATTGCGACAATTTTGTTTTATTCCAGGACACGTAACTCCCTCCGGATGACGGCTTAACATCGCTGCGTAAAACTGTTTTCAAATTGATTTTTTGTAACTTCAATCTAAATTAACCTGTCATGATGGTACGTAATTATATTAAACCCGCATTCGTGTTTCTTGCCTGCCTTCTCTCCACAACAATATCATACGCTCAAACCAAGCAACCTATCGCGCAAGCCCAATGGCTTATCGGCAACTGGAAAAACCAATCGGCTAAAACGTTGGATATTGAAAGCTGGAAAAAACTGAATGACAGCACCTACCAGGGCCGGAGTTATTCATTGGCAGGCACGGATACGGTATCATCAGAGCATATCAGAATTGAGCAGCATGCAGGTAAATTATATTACATCCCAACGGTAAAAAATCAAAACGATGGCAAGGCGGTAACCTTTACGCTTACCTCATCAACCGGTAAACAACTGGTATTTGAAAACCCGGAGCACGATTTCCCCCAAAAAATAACCTATACTCAAATCAATAAGGATTCGTTTGTGGCGGAGATTTCGGGCAACCGGAAAGGCAAATTCAAGGCCATTCCATTCCCCATGAAACGGGTTAGGTAAAGTGGCAGAATATCCGGCTTTTTCATATTATTACAGCCGATATGAAAGTCCTATTCCCTAACACAATTAAACTATTTGGTGGCCTTTTACTGGCTGCTGCATTACAAAGCTGCGTTAAACAGCCCGGCTCATGGCGTAACGACCAGATTCCCGGTGGTAAACGCGACGATTTTCACAAGCTGAACGAACAATTGCTTCGCGATCTGAAGAGCGGTAACAGCGACGATATCGGCAATCTCGAATCGAAGGATATGCTGGATGATCGCTCGAACCTCCGCCGGATTGAAATAGTTGGCAATACCGCCAAAACCGCCGATTATGAGCTTTACGACGAATATTACGTAATTAACAAACACCGCACCTCCGATACCATAGAAAACCTATCGGCCGGGGTAAACAGCTATCGCCTGATTTATAACGGCATTGAGCACGAAATGTATTTTGCTATTTTTTTACCGAAGGATAAAAATCAGCCCAACCAGGAGATGATCACCGCCATGTATGCCAAATATAATTATGGCTGGAAGCTGGCATCGTTAAGCACCAACACCTACAAAATAAATGGAAAAACCGCACCCGAGCTTTATAGCGTTGCGAAGAAAAGGCTTGACAAAATGGAATACGCTGATGCCCGCCTTGCGGCCGAACTCTCGCTGCAATGCAACGCGCCTAATGATTACTGGCAATACACCAATGATGCAGACGCCGGCAAAATTTTTCAGGAGGCCCAGGAAGCTATCTTCACTCATTACCGTTTCCCGCTTACTATTGATGAGGTTGCCAGCCAGCCACGGATTTTCAGGATAGGTAACCAGAAAAACAGCCACGGCTGGTTCCCGGTAGTTTACTATACCACTAAGGTGAGTATCGCCGATACCAATGCCGTAAAGACCGAAAATATGCAGATCAGGAAGGTGATTAACAAACTGCTGCCCGGTATTGATGTTGATAAGGATTATATGTTTTATTCGGCATGTAGTAAGCTGCCTTTGGGCGCGGGCAGGGTTGATCATTTTGATATGACGGTGAAGTTGAGATAAGATATCTCATGTCAAAGGTTAATTTCAGGAAACTATCCCATGAGGTATCATGCGTATTGCTCTGCTATGCTCAACAACAGCATAATACGAGATATTAAATAACTCCGCATAAGGTTTAAATTTATTTCGGAACTTTTCATTAATCAATTGAACACCTGCCCGCTGTGAAGAATCACAATGTATAATGGTTACAAATTTAAATTCAGTATTAACATCAGGTACGTATGGCAAACAAGGGTCAATATCTACGGCAAAAGGATATTGATTCTTGGAGGATAGAAAAAAGCAAAGGCTATCATAGGCCTTCTTTGCAATATCCCAGGATCTTTCTTCTATCGATTTTTTATCTAACGCCGCCGATGAAAAATCTTTTAATTCAAATAACCAGTAGGTATTAGAGTTCTGCTCATACCAACAAGCATCCATCTCTTTAAAAGAAAACCCGCTTAGTGCTTTATATCCATTGCAGTTTGCTATACGAAGTCCGTTCGCATCAGGGAAGGTGAGCGTTATATTACTCTCAGTTAAGAATGGCATTCAATTATAAGTTAAGGTTCAACCTGGTTTCCTCATCAGCCATCTTTACTGCTTCTTCAGTAATTTCGTTCTCAGGAAAGTATTTTTCGATATCATATTGTACACATCGTACATATTTTCCCTTTTCACGAGTTAGCGAATAACAATTGGTTTTTACTTTATCCCGACTTGCACTTAGGTGGAATTGTTTTAACACAAAATAATTGTGTGTCGCCAGGAAAATTTGAATTCCTGACTTTGCCATTAATAACAGCATTTCAACCAACTCTCTTGTCGCTTCAGGATGCAAAGCTGTTTCCGGTTCGTCCAAAAACAGTATTGAGTTAGAATTCAGCTGCCTATTTCGAATTAACGTTGTGAGGATACCTATTTTTTTAACCCCCTCGGCTGTAAGTTGCATTGGGAATTCAGTATTTCCTTTTTTAAAAACAAAGTCGTCATCGACTGCCTGGTCGATATGGCCCTCAAAAAGATCCTCCAGCTTCCTGTTTACCGATTTCAGTTCCTCAGTGACATTACCCTTTTGCGTCGGGATTACCAAAGCTCGTATTAAATCAAGATAAGTATCATCAAACCCCGGCATATGAAGATTATCGCGCGTTGCGCGTATTGCTCGTAGCGAAGTCAACACTTCCTTGGCTGGGATAAAAAGACAACGGAAATTATCGTTTATAAACTTAATTCGCTCCTGGCAGTCATTAATGGTATTGGTTGTGCTATCCCCGAAACTAAAATGTAGTCTGTCATCATACCCAAACTTAGCGTGATTGAACTCAATGTCTACTCTTAACTTCTCCTTAGTCGATTTATTAACTAATTCTCCAAGACCTTTCTTTCCAGGCTGATATACATCAAGTAATTTTTCCGCTAATATTTTCTTAAAGCTAATTTCTTCATTTTGGCTTCTCCTGCTATAAGTATCAATTGTTTTACAGCACGTATATAATAACTTTAGCAGCCCAGTTTTGCCTGTATCATTTTTACCAATAATAATATTAATTGGAGCAAAGCCAAAATTGAAATCTTGATATCCTATGAAATTGGAAATAGTGGCAGATTTAATCATAATAACAAACTTATGAAATTATCTAAATAACTATTTAAACTTCAGCCAGTATAAAATGCAAAAGGAAGCGACAAGCCGCTCCCTTTTGCATTTCAAAAACAGGAACTATTAAATCGCTTCTAACTGCAATACCACACTGGTGTGGTAAGTATTGGTTTCTGGATTGATACCAACATTCATCAGGAAATCACCGGTGAGCACCAAATCTTCATTACCCAATACCGAACCGGTACCCGGAAATACGTTGATCTCTTTAACACGGTATTTCTTATTCGGATCAAGACCTTTCAAACGTACCGGAACCTTTGTGCCCGAACCGTAACGGTTATTCACCAAATAGTTAAACATTACCGCTTTTGATTTGTCGGCGTTTACATACATGATAGATGCCGCGTCGTTATCCCATGGTGAGGCTAAACGGTACTGATCGCCGTGCCAGATAGCATCTTTCAAGCCATCGTAGTTTTTAAGCGCCGATTGGCAGAAGGCCAGCTCGTTGTCGCTCAGTTTACCAATCACAATATCGAAACCCATTTTGCCCATCATAGCTACATCCACACGGTATTTGATAGGTTGTTTGCCCCAATCGGTTACGTGGTTTGAGCTGGTGATAGCCGGGTAGAAGAACGAATACTCCCACTGGATAAACACGCGCTCCAGCGGATCAGTGTTATCGCTTGGCCAGTACTCGGTAAAGTATTGCAACGCGCCATAATCAACACGGCCACCACCGCCCGAGCAAAGCATCAATGGCACTTTAGGGTATTTGGCACGAACGCGTTTCAGCACGTTATACAAACCATTCACATAATCAACATAAATATGCGACTGGTCTTTTTTCAGATAAGCCGAGTAAGCGTTATAGATCACCGCATTACAATCCCATTTAATATAAGCCAGATCAGGATTTTTGGTGAACAGGTTATCAACCACACCAAATACAAAATCCTGCACTTTAGGGTTAGCCAGGTCAAGCACCAACTGGTTACGGAAATATTTTTCAGGGCGGTTTGGTTGTTTAATCACCCAATCAGGATGGGCTTTGTACAGATCGCTGGCAGGGTTAACCATTTCCGGTTCAATCCAGATGCCGAATTTTACGCCATTGGCCTGCGCTTCTTTTACTAAGGAGCTGATGCCGTTTGGCAGCTTTTGTTTGTTCTCCTGCCAATCGCCCAAACCGGCGTTATCGCCGTTGCGCGGGTGGCTGTTGCCAAACCAACCATCATCTAATAAAAACAGATCGACACCCAGTTTCTTGGTATCTTTTAACAAACCGGCAAGTTTAGTCTCGTTGAAATCAAAGTAAGTAGACTCCCAGTTGTTTAGCAGGGTAAGCCTTGAACCGTTACCATCAACAATTTTGTATTGGCGTGCCCAGCTTTGCAGCTTGCGGCTTGCATCACCTTTACCATGATCAGAATACGTGTACAGGAAGGCAGGCGTAGTAAATTCAACACCCGGCTTTAAATGGTATTCGGAAGCAGCATTGTTAATACCGGCAATAATTTTCAGGTTGTTGGTTACATCCAGCTCAAAATCAACCCTGAAATTACCAGACCATTCCAACGCGCCATAAAGTACCTTGCCTTCATCCTCGGTAGCAGGTTTATCAAGCGATATAGCAAACATTGAATGCTCATACAGGTTGGCACGGGTACCCAGCTTGCTATCAATGGTTTTGATGCCGTGGGTTAAACGGGCCTCTTCGGGCTGTACTTCCATAGCCCAGTTGCCATGGTATTGTTTTAACCAAAAACCGCCTGTGGTATTACCTTTCAGGTTTAAATTGGCCGAAGCATATTTGTTAAGGGTTACTACCCCCTTTTCGTTATGCTTAATAACCGACCATTGCTCGGTAACATCCTCTTTGTAATACGTTTTATAATACAGCTTTACCTCAAAATCATATACCGGATCTTTCAGGGTAACCACCAGTAATGAAACATCATCGCTCACCTTGCTCACCGTATGGCTTACATAAGTTAAGTTAAGCGATTTATTGCCATCGGCATGGGTAACCGTAATGGCAGGCTCGCCGAGGCTTGCCGAACCCGATGGGGTGTAAACATCATTCTGCACGCCCGAATCATCGGCCTGTTTGTACATTTTTTGGATGCGGGCATACTCGGCGCTATTGGCCAGTTTAGCGCCCAGGTACACCATGTTGAGGTGTTTTTCGGCATCAGTTTGCAGTACAATGGCGTTGTGTTGTGTTTCTACAGGGATGGTTACATCCTGTGCTGCTGCCCTACCGGCAAACAGCATTGAGCCTGCGAAAAGCAGGCCCAGTGGTAAAGTTTTCTTTTGAGTAGTTCTCACGTGTAAGTTTTGGTTTAACCGGCTACTTCGGTAATTTGGTTTATCATATTTTGATGTATCCTCGCTCCAAAATGCCCGGCATCAAGTTTCAATACTTCGGCAAAGGCTTTTTGCGCACGTTCCACATCATGCAGACCAAGGTATCCCAAGCCCTGTAAAAAGTGACAATGCACCTGGTTCCTTGCCTTCAGATCGTCCTCAAAAATGAGCAAATTTGGCAGCGAGACGGCAAAGTAATCAATTTTTACGTTATCATCCATGTGCTCTATACCATATTTAAGCAGTTTTTTAAAGATCCGCTCTGCTGATGTACTGTCACCGAGACATTTTTTAGCTAAACCCTGGTAAAAGATCTTATCCGGCTGCTGATCGTTGTAAAAAACAGCGGCTGTTGGGTCTTCCAAACCGGTGCTTGCCTTGTCGAAATAAAGGGCTGCTTTCTCTGTTTCCTGCAGGCCGTCGTAGGCTTTACCCAGCCAGTAGAAAATATCATTTTCCTGTGTGCCGAACAGTTTGCCTTCGCCTAAATTGTGCGGGTAGGTTTGGGCCTGCGTTAATTTATCGATAGCCTCCTGGTATTTGCCATCGTTGATGTTTTGTTTAGCCAATTCAACCAAAGCACCAACGTACTGGCCGGATGCTTTGCCCTCACCGCCTTCCCATGGGTGGAAGGTACGTTCCATTACCTGCGCAAAAGCGGTTTCATGTTCACCAAGGAAATTATACAGGGTTGCACGCTCCAAATAAACATCATCACGCAGTTTAGCTGTTTCTAAATTAGCCTCGATGAAGTGTAAACGGGCATCAGCGGTATAGTTCAGTTTCTTGTAAAGCTGATCAAGCTCCATCAATACGCGGGCATCTGTTTTATCAAGCTCAAAAGCTTTTTCAAAGCAGGTTAAAGCTTTGGCAGGATCGTTACGTTTGTTGTAGTAAGCGATACCTAAATTCCTGAACACGGTTGGGAATTGATCATCCAGTTGCACCGATGTTTCCCAGGCGGCAATGGCATCATCATATTGCAGCTTATCGTAAAACAGGTTGCCTAAGTAGTAAGGCGCTTTGGCATCCGTAGGGATCAATGCGGCAGCCAGCTTTAATACACTGATATCCTCCAAACGATCAGGGAAACATAAGTATGAATCGGCTGCCGAGGCCAGTTTAAAGTATTGGGCAGCATGCTCATTATTACCCAACTGGCAGGCAAAGTAACCGAGGTAATAATACACCATCGGACTGGTAGTATTGCCTGTAACCGCATTGTTTAATAAGCTTGAAGCTTCATCATACAAGCCTGCGTTAGCATAATCCAAAGCATACTCGATGTAGTTTTGGTAGTAACCGCGCGATAGGGTTGCCAGTTGCTCAAAGCTTGAAGCAGCTTTTTCATTCTGCCCTAAAGCTTTGTAAGCAAGGTCCATTTCGAACAAAGCGCCAAGGTTAAAAGGATCACGTTTTACGGCCGAAGTTGCTACTTCAATAGCTTCTTCATTCCTATTCAGTTTGCGGAAAGCAGCAGAACGTAAAACGTAGGCTTTGCTGTTGTTGGCGTTCCTATCTAATGATGACAATGCATGGTCAAGAGCCAGTTCATAATCGCCGTTTTCAAGATCGATCTGTGCTACCGAGAAGTAGCCGCTGTCTTTCCAGGCGTTGCTCCAGGTGGCTTTGTAGAAGGCTTTGTAAGCTTCATCTTTTTTGCCCAGGAATTTCAGGGTCAAACCTAAATTATAATAACATTCGCTATCGTAAGGGTTAGGGTTGCGCTGGGTAATTGTTTCAACCGCCCTCCTGAAGTAAGGCTCGCTTTTGGCAAACTGGCCGCGGCGTAAATACCATAAACCTAAAGCGTTGTTATTGCGAATATCTTTGGGGTCGCGGCGGATGGCTTCTTCGTAATATGGAACCGGGCTGTAGGTTGCATGGCGATATTGCTCCAGGTGCTGGGCGGTTAAAAACAATTGTTCATTATTTTCAGTATCAGCAGGTAGCAGGGCGGGTTTGGCGGCTTCAGGGATGTTGTTCAGTTTATTGCTGGCAGCATCGTATTTGATCAGTTCCTTACCTGCTTCCGAGTGTACCGTAAGCAGCAAAAGGTTTTCATCAATGTTTTTTATGGCTATCTCACGTTCAAAAACCTGCTCCGGAACGATACAAACTTTTTCACTCAGCAATACCTTACCATCGTGCTGTAGTTTGATATTCAGGTTATTTTGTTCGCCGGTTACGTAAACTTTTAAGAGCAGTTTGCCATCGGTATAATCCAGGGCCAGCAAAATATCTTTGGTGGCATTTTTAATTACGCCAAGCTCGCGGTATGGCATAAAGTATTGGGTAAAATGCTTTTCCTCATGCGGCATCAGCCAGGTAAAATCGGGCTGATTATCGGTGAACATACCAGTCATGAGCTCGATATACGGGCCATCCTCGTCGGTCAGGTTCCTGTCCCAGGCCAGGCCGAAATCGCTGTGGCCCCAGGTCCATTGTTTTTTACCGGGGGATACGTGGTGGTTGGCTACGTGCAATAAGCCAGCCTGTGAATCATGCTCATATCCGCCTACAAAATCATAGTTAGAGTTGATGGCCATGTACGATGTTGGCACAGGGATGTTTTTATAGCGCGAGATATCTGTACCCGGCGAATAATCGACTTTGTAATAAGTACCGGTAGCTATCGGGAAGGTTGAAACATCACGTTTACCATGGTCAAACACCGCGTTCACATCAGGCGGGAAAACCGATTGATAATCATCATTAACCTTTACAGCCGGGTTTGCCCACCATAAAAAGGTTTGCGGCAGAGCCGAGCGGTTGTACAGTTTCGCTTTTATTTCGATGTAAGCCTTATCCGGATGCAGGGTAAAACCGGCCATGCCTTTGGTATGGAACATGCGCTCTACCTCGTTCACCAGTACGGTTTTGCTGCCGTCGGCATTTTCTTCAATTTTATAATCAACCGGCTCGAAAGTGCTCGGACGGTGATGTTGCGGCCAGTTAAACTCAATACCGCCCGAGATCCACGGACCAGTCAAACCTACCAGCGCCGGTTTAATCACCTGGTTGTAATAGATAAAGTGGCGTTGTTTGATCTTATCATAAGCCATCTGGATGCGGCCGCCCAACTCGGGCAGGATCAGTACTTTGAGGTATTTATTCTCGAGGTACAGGCCTGTGTATTCTTTATCTTCTTTTTCGTCGTAAATTTTTTCGATAACAGGGTTAGGGTACACCTTGCCACTGCTGCCCTGGTAAACGCGCTTTTCAAAAAACATAGGGTTTTTGTCGGGCTTACCTATAGCGTAGGTTGGAATGGTTACTTTTTCTTCCCAAACGTTTACAAACAAATCATTCATTT
The DNA here is from genome assembly GCF_003576455.2 of Mucilaginibacter celer. Taxonomy (NCBI): domain Bacteria; kingdom Pseudomonadati; phylum Bacteroidota; class Sphingobacteriia; order Sphingobacteriales; family Sphingobacteriaceae; genus Mucilaginibacter; species Mucilaginibacter celer. The sequence continues at coordinate 218,354 of NZ_CP032869.1, read as the reverse complement.
TAGCTAATGGTTATATTAATGTCTTATTAAATTGTCTTCAAGTCCTTCCAAAGTCTGCCCTTTGGTTTCTTTTACCTTGGTTATTACAAACACAAAGCCGATAAAGCATATCGCCGCATACAAATAAAATGGACCGTAAGTGCCTATTTTATCTGCAAGGATGGGGAATGTAAATACCAGTATAGAGAATGCCGCCCATAATGAAATTACAGCCGTTGTAGTTGCAGCACCACGGATCTTATTAGGAAATATCTCTGAAATAAGCACCCAGGTAACCGGTGCCAGCGTAAACGAATAAACACTGATAGCCAGCAGCACGAAAACCGAGATCAATAAAACCGGGGCATGGCTTTGCAGCAAAAATGCCAATACTATAAATGATATAGATAAGCCCAACGAGCCGATGAGCATCAAAGGCCGGCGACCAAGCTTATCAACCACCAACATGGCCAGCACGGTGAATATGAGGTTTACTACACCGATAGAAACGGTTTCGAGCAGTTGCTCATCCAAGCTTGACCCGGCAGATTTAAATATGGTTGAGGCATAGTTAAACAAAACGTTACTGCCGCAAAACTGCTGAAACACTGCCAAACCTATGCCGATGAGCACAGCGGGCCGCACGCTTTTTTCAAATAAAGCACGGAATGATTGCTTTTTAACACCCGCTAACGATTTCTCAATGGCCTGAACTGTGGTGTTCATAAACTCATCCGAACCAATTTTTAACAGTACTTTTTTACCTTCCTCTTCACGCCCGGCTTTAATGAGCCATCTCGGGCTTTCGGGTAACCAGATCACCCCTACCAGGAAAATAACCGCAGGTACGGTACCCAGGCCAAACATCCAACGCCAGGCATCAACACCAATATCCTTTAAAAAATAGTTAACCAAATTAGTGATCAAGATCCCTAACACCACCGTAAACTGGTTTATTGCCACGTTGCGGCCCCTCACTTTCGCAGGCGAAATTTCGGCGATATACATGGGGCACAGCATCGAGGCCATCCCTACCCCTATTCCCGCCGCGAAACGCAGCACCAGGAAATAGGTAAGCCCGGCAGAGAGTGCTATGCCGATTGACGATATCGCGAAAATGAACGCCGCCACCATTAAGCCTGGTTTGCGGCCATACTTTTCGGCTATTTTACCGGCTATCAGGCAGCCAACAATGCAGCCCAATGCCAGCGAGGCCGTAAGGAAACCTTCAGCTACCGAATCGAGCATAAACTCTTTCCGGAGGAATGGCAATGCCCCTGCTATCACGGCAAAATCAAAGCCGAACAGATAGCCGCCCAACGCCGATATAAAGGAAATGCCTATTATATAGCTGTTGTTAAACTTAGTTTCTTGTTTTAAATCAGTGATCATTTTATAATGGTTAGCTTCTTCTATTATAAATCTACTTTAATAATTCCTGTTATTAAATCAGCTTTAAGCTTTCTGCCTTCGGCTTTCAGCTTACTTCCCGTGCAGGTGTACTACCGCGCCACCGCCGGGTGCCAGTTTCAAATTCAATTTGGTTGAGCGGGTTACTGTAATGGTTTTGTGCTCATATTTCTCAGCATTCTTATCCGCGTCGGCTGCATCGGTATATAAATCGGCGGTGTAGGTGGCACCTGCTGGCAGGAAGGAGAAATCAACATTGATATCCCTTGCATCCCAGTTGGTCATTGCTCCAACGTACCAGTCATTACCTTTCTTTTTTGCTAACGCTATGTATTCGCCAAGTTTGGCATCAAGCGGTTTTGTTTCGTCGAACACGGTTGGTACGGCTGATAGATATTGTTCAATATCCGGGTATTTTTCATACTCGGTAGGCGAATCGCAAAATACCGCCAAAGGCTGATCGAACACCACAAACATGGCCAGCTCATGGCAACGGGTACCTTGCGTTGATGGCAACCCCTCAGCTATCGGCTTAAAAGTATCTTTTGATTTATTACGCATTGATCCCGGCGTATAATCCAGCGGACCGCCCAGCATCCTGATAAAAGGGAAAGTAGTATGATGAACCGGGTTGGTAGTCAAATCCCATTTTGAACATTCCTGCCCACGCACAGCTTCATAGTTTACAATGTTTGGATAAGTACGTTGCAAACCGGTTGGCTTAGAGCAACCATGAAAATCAACCATCAAATGGCGTTTGGCAGCAGCTTCGGCAATTGTTTGCAGCTGTTTAATGGCCAGCTGATCGTCCCGGTCAAAAAAATCGACCTTGATACCTACCGCGCCGATATCTTTCAGGTAATCCATGTTGGCTTCCAGATCTTTTAACAATGGCGCAGCCACACACCAAACAAAAATGCCTACATGTTTCTCATTAGCATGCTGAATTACCGCGCGGATATCCGTTCTTTTAAGCGGCTTTTTAACATCATAATTATCGCTCCAACCGGCATCTATCATCATATATTCCAAATGATTTTTGGCCGCGAAATCGGTATAAAAATTATACAGCTGGGTGCTGCGGTTTTCCATACCCGATGCGATCGGTGCGCCGGGTAGGATAGCATCGTGCCACCATTCCCAGGCTGCTTTGCCGGGTTTTATCCATGCGGTATTTTCCAGTACAGATGGTTTGGATAGTTTATAAACCAGCTGGTTGTTCAGCAAAGTTTTATCATCATCGGTAGCGATGATCACACGCCATGGATATTCTTTTTTACCGGGTTCTTGGGCAATATAGTTTTCGCGCGAGGTTACTACCGATACAAAATCGCCCCAGCTGCCCATTTTGGTGGTTGCCGGGTAGCCTGCCCACTCGCCAATGATATTGCCGCCTTTTTTCTTTACGTACATGCCGGGATAATCGAACAGGTCTGCTTCGGCAATTACCAGTTTTACGCCGTTTTTATAACTGTATAAAGCCGGGGTAATGGCATGTTTATCTTCCTTAACCTCATCTATCGATTTGAATTGGTTGTAAGCCAATTCCCAGGCCGTGTAGTTATCCGTTTCGGCAATGGTTGTACCTGGTGAGCCTTTCAGGTTAAAACCGGCTTGTTCGCTTATTACTTTAACCGAATCTTTCAGGTCGGTTATAAAGCGGTACGCTACGCCCTCGTTGTAGGCACGCAGCAGTAGTTTATAATTGCCCGCGAAGCTGATCAGCAATTCGTTATAATTATCAGTCAATACTGCATCCTTACCATACAAAGGGCGGATAGTTTTATTTACTGCAGATGGCTTAGCGCTTAAAACTTTAGCACCTGCGCCAATAGTAGTTTTATCCAGCTTAAGGCCGATAGCAGAGGGCGAAATAAGCTCGTTATTTTTATAGTTTACCGAATAAGTAATGCTATCCTTTACATTAAGCACCAGTTTCAGATTATTATCCGGCGATTTCACCCTATAAGTTTGTGCCGAAGCCGCAAGCGAGAAAACAGATAGTACAGAAAATATCAGGGCGTATTTTTTCATATAGTGCCGAACTTGTATAAAATGTTTTGGTTATAAACTTCGCCCGGCTGCAAAATAGCCTGCGGAAAATTAGGGTGGTTAATGCTATCCGGATAGTGCTGGCACTCCAGGCAAAGGGCATCAAACGGTTTAGCCTGCTTGCCGGTAAGTGTTACATCCGTGCAGCTCAAATAATCGCCGGTGTACAGGAACACGCCAGGGTAATCGGTAAAAACTTTTAATGTGCGACCGGATACCTCGTCAGTAAGCAAAGCGGCATAGGCCAACGCTTTTTCCTCTGTTTCGGTATCGATAATATAAAACAGGTTGAGGCCTTTTACGTGGCTTTCATCTATTTTAAATTTCTCGCTCAGGCGATTATTGTTGAACGCTTTATCTTTTGCAGGATTAACGGCTCCGCTTGGGGTATAATCTTCATACGAATCAACTATCTTATCTGATAAAACAGTAAGCCTGTGGTTATAGATCTTGCTTTTAAAAGCCGATAGGTTAAAATAAGCGTGATTGGTAAAATTAGCTATGGTTGCTTTATCCGTTATTGCTTTATAGCTGATCAGCAATTCATTATCGGTACTCCAGGTGTAAGTTACACTAAGTTCGAGGGTACCGGGATAACCGCCGTCGCCGTCGGCACTGGTAAGGGTCATTACTACGCCGTTATCTATCGTGGCTGTGTCAAATACCCTGTAATTAAAACCGCTTTTTCCGCCGTGATTGGTATTCTTGCCGTCGTTAGCATCCAGGTGATAAGTTTCTCCATCAAGGTTAAACTTTGCCCCGCTGATACGGTTAGCGTAACGGCCTATGGTTGAGCCGATATAGCAGGTATCATTCAGATAACCTTCCAGTTCAGGAAAACCTACTACCACATTTTCCAAACGCTGCTCCTTATCCGGCACCACAACAGACACAATGGCCGCGCCGTAGTTGGTCAGCTCGACATAGGCACCCATTTCGTTTTCAATTTTGAAAAGATAAACATCCTGCCCCTCATGTTGTCCCCATAAGCGCGATTTAACAGCCATGCGTGTATCGGTATTTAATTTGTTTGTTCATTAATCAGCTTCATTTAAAACATTGAGCGGCGCGGCAACCTGTTTCAGCGTTTAATTGGTTTTGGTAAACCTACTATGAAAGCATGGTTAAAAAAATGGATAAATTTTAAAAAGTGATGGATAATACTATCATCTTTTAACCCGTTTAAAAAACTTGCATGCCGTAAAAAAATCGATACCTTTAAACACCAGTTAATTCATGAAGCTATGAACGCGATAGCCGAACCTAAAAAAAAGATTAAAGAGGGCTTTATCGGTCAAAAAATGATCGTATTGCCTCCAAACATCAAAAAAGAGATCACCAATAACGCCTTAATCAAAGGTTTTTACCTTACGGCGATAGGCTACTACCCCAAGGCCGCCTACCACGACCGTGAGCGCCGCACAGGCAGCGGCGAATACATCCTGCTTTATTGCATTGATGGAGAAGGTTATGTTTATCTGAACGGTGAAGACCATGTTTTAAAACCCAATACTTTTTTCATTATCCCCCGTAACGTAGCCCACCGCTACAAAAGCTCGGAAACCAACCCATGGAGTATTTACTGGGTGCATTTCAGTGGCTTGAATTCGCAGTTGATCTACGAGCGCTCGCTGGATAACGGGCAACCGGTAGTACAATCGGTACCGTACGATAGCAGCCGGATCAAGCTGTACGAACAGATCTACGCCGTGCTGGAACACAGCTACCACGAAAAGGAAATGGAAATTATGAACATCAATCTGCTCAATTTTATCTCCTCGCTGGTGTACTACAAGCAAACCAACCCGGTTGATTATGATAATGATTTTGTGAGCAATTCTATCGCGTACATGAAAAAGCATATCAGCAAAAAGTTTGAGGTGATGCACCTGGCTAAGCAGCAGGGTATATCGGCCTCGCATTATTTACGTTTGTTTAAGCAGAAAACCGGCTCCTCGCCTATCAACTATTTTAATTTATTGAAGATCCAGGCTTCATGCCAGTATTTATATTTTACTGATAGAAGTATTAAAGAAATCTGCTCGGACTTGGGTTTTGATGATCCTTATTATTTTTCGAGGTTGTTTACCAAGCTGATCGGGATGTCGCCTTCGAAGTATAGGAAGACGCATAAGCGGTAGGTTGCAGAGGATTACCGTGGGAGATTTTGGCTAAAGCCAATTTGCCGGATCTGCATTTTGTCCGTCGGTTAAAACCGAAGGCAATGAAGTCTATTTTTTGATGTAGAGACGGCATTACATGCGTCTCCTTTAGGACAAGCCGCCCTGCAAATGATCGCATTTGCAAACCTTTGCCCGGCGAAAATCAACCGTGATTTGCATGCGAGAGACGCATGTGATGCGTCTCTACAAAAAACAGCGCACATACCGCTTCTTTTCATTGCCGTCGGTTTTAACCGACGGTTATATAATAGCGAAAAGATGGCTTTAGCCAAAATAAGCCATACATACCTCACGTAATTCCTCGTGACAAACACAACAAAACATTTTAAATTTGGCTATGCAATCGCTCCACCCCAAACTCTTCCACATCAGCGAACAACCGGGCATCAGCATATTCCATCCCCGCCCTTCCCCATCACAGTTTGATAATATTACCGGCGATGTTGTTTTTGCCATCAGCGAAGAATTACTGCATAATTATTTGCTGCCGAGGGATTGCCCAAGAGTAACATTTTATGCCGGACCTAATACAACAGATATTGACAGGCAAATATTTATGGGTAATACATCTGCTAACCACGTTGTTACTGTTGAAAGCGAATGGTATGAACGTATCAAACAAACCACCCTGTATTGCTATGAATTTGCAACTGATGATTTCATATTGATAGATGAATGCGTGGGGTATTATGTATCCTACAAATCTGAGATACCGATAGCAGCTGCTGTTATTGATGATATCATGTCCGCTTTATTGAGCAGGAATATTGAGTTGCGATTTACACCTTCGTTGATTAGGATTGCAGATATTGTTAAAAAATCGAGCTTGCAGTTTTCGTTGATCAGAATGAGAAATGCAAAGGGATAAGATCATCCAGGAAACACAACAAATCAAATAAGAAGAAACATAAAAAGCTAATAACCTTTGCGAACGCCAAACTCTTATACTTTGCATAAGAACTCTTCGCGACTTAGCCCCCTTTGCGTGCTTAAAAATCTCAAACCCTGCATTAAAACACTTTGCGTCCCTGCGTCTTTGCGTGCCTATATAAAATACCCCTAAAAAAACAAATCCCGCGCCTACAAGGCAACGGGAATTTGTCATTTATTAAACCAAACCAAGGTCTTTCTATTTATCCACTTTGTACATGGTGAGTTCGCAGAGGTGCAGGTAATTGGTGCCGCCCCATGTTTCCAATACTTTAATCCTGATGTAGCGGAAATCGCCTGTATTAGGCGGGAAGTTGAACGGCTCGCCGGCGGCTGCAAAATCAGCATCGGCCTGGGTGTTTTGGCCGGTTGGCTGGCCCGATGGTTTTACCGAGGTGAAACTTGCCAGTTTAGTCCAACTGCCGTAGCTGCCATCAGCTGCCGGACTATTGCTGCCGTACACTTCAAAACGTTTAGGGTTACCATAGTTGTATAAGCCCGACATACGTTGCCAAACTTTCATTTTAGCCAGCGATGCAGATTGCCCCATATCAAACGTAAACCATTGCGGCATGCTTGTACCCGGGGTATGGAAGCCCGGCTCGCCGGTTTTATTATCCCACAGGTAGTAAGTTTCCCAGCCATAGGCCGAAGGAATGTCTGTAGGCAGATTATAAGCTTTAAACAATGATTTATCGCACACGGCAATACCGTAAACCGTTGGGAAATCATCATAAGCCGGAGCATTAAACGCGTCGATAGCGTCGGCGGTTGGTTTGTATGATGAGCGGAACTGCGGGGCGGTTTTAAGTTTCAGGTCTTTGATGGTGATGCCTGTACTATCCGGGCTAAGTTCCACAGTAGTTTCAGCGCCCGCCGTATTGGTGTATTTGATGGTAGTACTAACATTTAAACTATCAGCCCTATTAAAAAACAACCTTACCGAATTATCATCATTTACCTGGTAAGGAGCGGCTGCATTAAACGGACGGTTTAATAAAGCCGCTTGGTAGGCTGCACCATACACCCGCACATTGTTAATATCCTGCCCAACCGAACTGTTCCCCGCGTTGTCACGCGCTATCAGCCTGAAACTGTAAACATACTCCTTCAGGTTAGGGATAATGGCAGTGATGGAATCGGCCGGGCTGTGTGATGTGGCATTAACAATCAGCGAATCGGTGCCGTTGTTCCAGGTTATTTTATAGGTGGTGATACTTGGATCCGGACTTGGATGCCATACCAGCGCTGCCCGCAGGTTGCCTGGATGAAAAATTGCCTTCCCGGCCAGGCCGGGATAGGTAACTTCGTGATTATTTAAATATTTTTTATAGTCTTCGTCATATCTTTTACAACCCAGTATGGTAACACAGGCTAAAAAGAAAGCGGCTATTTTATATGTGATCTTCATCTTTTCGCTATTTAAATGATGTTACAATGGGTTGCCATATAAGGAGATTTCCATGGCGTTCACATAATCCAAACCGCCCCAGGTTTGCGTACACTGAAACCTGATAAACTTGGTTGCAGGCGCGTTAATGGAGATTTTGAAGTTTACACCGGCGGCAACAAAAGCCTGATCGGAAGCGTTGGCCTGGTTTGGCGGCAAGCCCGATGGCGGGTTAGGGAAGGTAAAGTTACCCAGGTTAACCCAATCGCCGGATACGGTGCCGGGAGCCGAACTTAGCGGCAGGGTCGAATCGCCGGGCGAATCGCTGTTTGATCCCCAAAGGGTCATTTGACGAATGTTCTGGTAACCGTAGATGCCGTTTAACCTCTCCCATAATACAAAGCGGCTTAACTTGGCGCTGGTACCTAAACCGAATGTGCCCTGTTTGGTTGGCGCACTTAAAGTATGCCATCCCGGGTCGCCGGTATTACCATCAAAGAAATATTTAAACTCCCAGCCGTAACCTATCGGGCTATCGCTTGGCAGGTGATAGGTATAAAACTTACTCTTATCCAAAAGTGTCTCAAACAGCGGTGTTAAGGTTTTGAATACCGTATCTGATACGTTGCCAAATCTATCGGTAACAAACACACCGAATTTTTTAGGCACCGCATCGTAACCACGTACCGAAACATTTACGGTATCGGTGCTCAGGTATTGCGGTTCCTCTTCGTCGTAAGCGTTGCGTTTTTCATTAAACGATATAATATGCACCGCAACAGGCACTTTATTAGGATTAAAGCCGAAGAAATTGGCTCCACCAAAATCAGGCGTGATAGCCAGGTTATCGTTAATCAGCAGGTAATTAGGTGTTTTAGGATTTACCTTAATCGTTACCGGGTCTGATTTTATGTTGGCGCGGCTTACGGCATACAGGGTAACCTCGTACTCCTGTGCCCTTGCAAAACCATCAACCATAACGGTATCGGTATAATAGCTGGCTTTGGTTTCGCGGGTTATCTTATCGTTAATTTTGTAGCTGGCCAGTACATACAACAGGTTTTTTGAATTGGGCAGCGTGTAGGTTAACCTTGCGCCGCCATTCAAATTTTCAACCTTTACGTTGGTGACTACGCCGGGCTTGGTGGTATCGTTTGATACCACTTCAACAGGCGATTCCATTTTTTTGCAGGATGCGATAAGCACCATCAGCAAAACCGGCACCATTACTAATGCGGCAAGCCATCTGCGGTTATTAATCTTTTTCATATATCTTTTTTCAATATTGATCATCTTAAAAATCTGTCACAAAAGCTATATCCTACCAGTATGGGTTTTGGGTAAGGTTATTGTTTACAATGAGGTCGTTGGTGCTGATCGGCCACAGGTAATCTTTTATCCCGAATACCGGCTGCACCACTGTTTGCGGGCGGTAGTAGTTTTCCGGCGTACCTTCGTCAACCTTCCAGCCTTGCAGCGGACGGCTCAGTACATCCTGTAACTCTTTCCAGCGGCGTAAGTCCCAGCCGCTTTGCGCCTCGAAACAAAGCTCGATACGGCGCTCCTGGTGGATAATCTGGCGCAAACCTTCTTTCGAATTTGGTTTCGAAGGATTTTTTGAATACTTCGACCATGAATCAACCACACCTTCCAAACCTGCACGTGCCCTTACTCTATCTATATAGCTGTATGCTTCAGCACTCGGGCCATCGGCTTCGTTCACGCACTCGGCATACAACAGGTATAAGCCAGAAAGGCGCATTACCGGCAACCGGTAATTTTCGGTAGTGAACAGGTTGGTGTAAACCGTTAAGTAATTGGCCAGTTTTTTAGGCCAGTAACCGGTGATATTGGTAGCCGTTAAGCTTTTCGGTCCGGCCAATGCATACGGACCACGGGCATTAACATAGTAGGCTTCGTTCTCATTACGTTTACCGTTACCAAACCAGATACCTCCATCAAAAGCGATATCGGCATAAAACCTTCTTTCGCGGTTAAAGTGTTCTTTGGCGGTAGCGTAACCGGTTTGAATCAAAGGCGCGCTCGAATCATCACCGGTTTGGATATTGAAACGGCCGGCATAATCCCAGGTTTTATCCTCGTTAATGGGCACACCTTTATCGGTATAAAACAATTCGGCAGTTTGAATCGGCACCGCGAAAGTACCCGGGTTGCTTGATGCTAAACTTGCCGCATCAGATGTTAACCTTGGGATACAGAAGTTCTGGTAACCAAAACCATAGTTCAGCGCCCAGATCAGCTCCGGGTTTTGCTCCCATTTTTCGGTGATGTCGTTTTGCAGTACCAATACATTGCGCAGTTTATCAGATATGTTACCGATGTTAACCGTTGGCGGCGTGGTGTATAATTTCAAACCCTGCGCTTCGCACTCGGTGATAGCGGCTTTGGCAGCATCGGCAGCTTTACGCCACTTGGTAGCATCAAAGGTAGCCGAGAACAGCGCCTTGCCATCATGATCTTTAATATTGGCATAATCGGGGTTACCGTTAAACAGCGGACTTGCCTGTGTTGCCAAAACCTCGGCTTTAACAGACATGGCCATGAATTTGGTAATCCTACCAAACTCCAATGCCTGGTTGCTGATAACCGGCGGCAGGTTAGGGATGGCTTCATCCAGCAGCGATACCACATAATCAAAGCTCTCATCAACCGAAGCGCGTTTGCGTTTCACTTCCTCGGCAGAGGCATTGATAGGCAGGTTTTCTTTGATGAGCAACATCGGGCCGTACATCCTGATCAGGTAGTAATGATAAAACGCTTTCAGGAATTTGGTTTCAGCTATCCAGCGTTGTTTCTCTGATGCACTCAGGTCGATAGGTTTATCAATATTTTCGAGCATGATATTGCAGCGCCTTAAAGCCTGGAATATGGCCTGGCCGCCGTTGGTTCCGTCCCAGTAATTTAGGGCCGGATCTGAACTTAGCTGCAATCCCCTGATGAGATTAAAGCCCGATTCGTTAAAAAAGTGGTCGTTCAGGTTATTGGGATAAACAATCTCGCCCGAGTAAACAAAACCGGGGTTGTTCACCACATCGTTTAAATGCTGCATGGTTGAGTAGCAGGTAAACAGGTAATCTTCCGTTTCGTTACGGTTGCGGAAAGTGTAATCCAGCGTGGCAACGTTATCGGGGGTAATATCCAGGTATTTTTTGCACGATTGCCCCGATGTAGCCAACGCTACCAGCAGCATGAGTTTATAGTATGATCTTAATTTTTTCATTTCAAACTTGTTTTTGGGTTACAAACCAACGGTTAAGCCCAGGTTAAACACTTTTTGAATTGGGTAAGCAAAGCCGTTGCCGCCAAGCTCCGGGTCCCAGGCTTTGAAAGGGCTCCAGGTAACCAGGTTAAGGCCGTTAAAGTAGATACGGCAATTGTTTACATGCAGGGTTTTTGAAATGCCTTTTGGCAGGGCATAACCCAACTCTACCGATTTCAACCTCAGGAAAGCGCCGTTACGTAACCACCAGCTGCTGGCCTGCAGGTTGTTCAACTCTGATGATAGCGTGGTACCTAAACGCGGGTACAGGGCGTACAGGTCCTGGTGTTCCTCGCTCCAGTGGCTGTCTGCAAAATCCTGTAGTACCTGGGTGTTACCATAAATATATTTTTCGTTACTTGGGATGAAGGGGCTCACCTTGTTCGGGTCGACAAAGAAAGATACCCTTGCCTGGCCCTGGAAGAATGCCGACAGGTCAAACCCTTTAAATCCTCCCGAGAAACCAAAACCGTAAACAATCTCAGGCGTGGTTGGGTAACCTATGAAAGCCTGATCAAGATAATCTATCTTGCCATCGCCATTCAAATCGCGGTATTTAATATCACCGCCTTGTGGTAAAATTCCGTTTACGTTGTTACCATAAGCATCCTGGCCTTTAAAAATTTGTGTGGGCGAGTTGCGGGCTTCCTGGTCGTCAACAAATAAACGCTCGGCAATGTAACCGTAGCCGCGGCTAATCGGCTGGCCGATAAAGTGCCTCCACGGTTCTTTATAATCAGGTTCCTCAATGTATTTATATTTATTGGTTGAGTACGTGAAGTTAGCACGGATTTGTGCCCAGCCTGTGTTGGCAAAGCTTTGCTTATAATCTAACGACAGATCGACACCTTTTGAATCAACCTTGCCTAAGTTGGCGCTTGTTGGCGATTCCAAGCCTTCGCTGGTTGGTGTGTTGCTGCGTTGCTGCAAAATATCGTAACGGTTGTTGCGGTAAAACTCGGCCACAAAATTAAAGTTTTTAAACAGCGTAGCTTCAACAGCTAAGTTGGTTTGTTTTGAGGTTTCCCAGGTAACATCGGGGTTAGCATAGTTGCGGATGGTAACACCTTTACGCTCGTACTGGTTGTTGATACCAAACTGGGCATAGTTGTAACCCTCGTTCAGCTGCACGTCTGACTGATAAAAGAACCTTTGCGAACCTATAGCATCGTTACCCACTTTACCATAGCTACCGCGGATTTTTAAACGATCGATAATTGATGGATCCCAGAATTTCTCGTTCGAAATCACCCACGAACCGCCTATGGTTGGGAAGAAACCGTAGCGATGATTGGCCGAGAAACGCTCCGAACCATTGTAACCAAAGTTGGTTTCGATAAAATACCTGCTTTTGTACGAGTAGGTTAACCTGCCCGCCAAACCTAAGTTACGGAATGGCAACGAGTAAGGCAAGGTGGTAGTGCCGGTACGCGGATCGATAGCGCTTGAGTAAAGCGTTTGCTGCGCGGTACCTATCAGTGTTGTGTTGATGTTATGCCCGTTACCAAATGGCTTGTTATACTCTAACGCAGTTTGCAGGTAGAAGAAAGTATTGGCGTTTGGCGTGTTACGGTTATAGCTCAGGTACTCGGTTGGTACGTTATTACCGGTTGGTTTAGGGTTAAGCCATTGCAGGGTGTAGCTGTTGGCATCCCTATCGTAACTGGCAATGTTATAGTAAAACGGCGAATATGATAACTGCGAATCAAAATATGAGTACCTGTTGGTGTTAAAAATGGTTTTGAATTTTAAACCATCGGTAAGCCAACGCAAATCCTGGTTCAACTCAAACTGTGCCGACATTCTTGATTCCGATGAGTTTTTGTGACCTCTTAATAAAGACGCGTAAGGGTTGTTAAACTGGATATTGTTATCGCTGCTGCCGGCCAAACCTACGTTACCAAACAAAATGTGCTGCACGTTGGCATTAGCGGCATCGGGCTGGTAATAGGCCGGAAAATCAACCGGGCTGGTGTGGATGGCTACGTTATACAGATCCGAAGCGAAAGAACCATCTGTAGTTATCGGCCCGTTGTACTCGCTGAAGGTACCCGATAACCTAACAACGATCTCGGTAGTTTTGGTAAGCGTAACGTTTACGTTTGAGCGTAACTGGTAATTTTTAAAATTAACGTTGTTGTTATTATTATTGCGGATATCCGTACGCAAAACACCGTTATCAATATTGTACGAACCGGCAATGTAATAACGTGCAGCCGGACCGCCGCCACTAATGTTCAGATCATTACGTTGGGTAGTGGCGCGTTTTTTAAATAACATACCAAACCAATCAACCGCAGGGTAAACATAAGGATTGCTGCCCGGTGTACCGTTGATAGTATTAATGGTATTGTTGATTTTGCTTTGCGGATATTTAAGCGGCAAAGTAGGGTTACGGGTAAGCAAAGCCTCGTTATAAAGGTTCATGTACTGGATAGGATCAACCAGGTTTAGCGTTTGCGTTGCCTGCGATGATGAAAACTCCGAGCGGAAATTCAGCTTCGCGGGGCCTTGTTTACCCTCTTTAGTAGCTACCAAAATAACGCCGTTGGCACCGCGTGCACCGTACAACGCAGTCGCGCTCGCGTCTTTCAGGATAGAGAAACTGGCGATATCATCCACATTTAAACGGGCCAGATCGTTGGTAGAAAGCTCCACGTTATCGATCAAAATCAACGGATCGCGTTTGTAACCGAATGTGGTTACACCACGGATAAAGAAGGAGGCATTATCCTGCCCCGGCTGGCCGCTGCGCTGGTACGAGATGATACCTGCCGCCTGGCCTGCCAAAGCATTGGTTAAGTTACTGGCCGGTATTTTCAGCTCGGCAGGTTTAATACTGGTTACCGAACCTACCAGGGCTTCTTTTCGCTCCTTTTTACCAAAGGCGGTAACTACCACCTCTTCGGCCAGTAATTTTTGTTCTTTCAGGCGGATGTTGAGCGTGCGGTTATCGGCAGTAACAATAATGTGCTGATCGATAAAACCCACGTACGAAATGCGGAGACTGGTACCTGGCGTAACATCCAGCACAAACCTACCGTTGTTATCGGTAGTGGTACCTACGTTTTTCACGTTTTCGGCGGCGATGTTGGCACCGGTTATTTTAACGCCAAGCGTATCGGTTACCGTACCCACCACCGTGATCTTGTTTTGGGCCCTCGCGGCAAAACCAAAACAGGATAGTACGAGCAGCAGGAGTAACCTACCCACTAAATTACGGCTTTGCTGCCGGTAGTTTTTTAGGGTTGATTGATCGTAAAAGTAAATTTGTTTCATAAAGTTGGGTTCATATTAGTTATTTAGGGTTGGCTTGTAAATTTGTACATACATGAGTAGCAATTAGCACTTAAAGCCCATAACATGATCACATCGCCTCAATTTTAACCGGTAGTTAAAACCCGAACTGGCAATAATGACGGGGCATTAAATAATAGCTAATAATATCATTTGGTTGCGGCAGTGCAACCTACCGATAAGCTTATCTGATTTACGTGGAATTTAATTGAATCAACGACAGTTTCGCCGTTTGAAGGGAGTAGATAATCTTTTTCATTACTTGGGTTCTTGATTTTATTAATTGGTTTTGTAAATGTATACGGGTGCGGCAAATTTTCAAATGGATAAAACATATAAAAAGATGGATAATATTACCATAACCCATAAACTGCTTAGCTGTGCATCAAACAGTTAAACACAGCAAGCAATCCTGTTTAAGCATATCAAATCGCCCCAAAAACAAAAAGCGGCCCCCTATGCGGCCACTTTATCAATGAACAATAATGCTTTTTTTAACCTTGCAAAAACCTTTTAGTTATTCCTGATCCTTTCACTCTCATCGGTAGTGCTCTTTGTTGATTTATTTTTGGCTGATGAGCCCGAACCTCCAAACGAACGGGTATAACTCAGTTTGATGATCGGGAAACGCCGCGATTCGGTATTGACTATGACATGGCTTTTAATATCAAAAGCTTCGCGGGTGAGGGTACCGTAACGGGGATGAATTTGCAGGGTACTGAATACGTCCGCCACCGAGAGTTGCAGACTCCCCCTGTTTTTCAATTCTTTTTTAATACCAGCGTTAATCGTACTAAAACCATCTATCCGGGTGGTACCGTTGTAAAACAGCGAGTTATACACGCCCGAAACCTCTGCCGAAAAATCCTTAGGCAGCTTAAACGTTTGGTTAAAATTAAACGAATAGGCAAAGTATGATTTGGTAAGCGGCGATGCGGTGTAGGTTTCTTTAAACTGCCGCAAACCGCCGGTAAAGCTGTATGTCATATCCCACCAGTTGGCAGCCTTAAAGGGCAGGTTGGCCTGGAAGGTGAGGTAGCGCTGATAAGGCAGATTTTGGGGCGAGATAAACAAAATATCGTGCGTTGCATTTTCGGTAAGCTGGTAACGGGAAATGGCGTTTTCATCATGGCTGTACAGTAACGAAAAGCTGTAATCGCGGTTGGTATAGCCCAGTTTAATATTGTTGGTGATGGTTGGTTGCAGGAAGGGGTTTCCGGTATAAACCGCGGTCGGGTCGCTGTAGGCAAAGTACGAGGCCAGGTCATCATAAGTTGGCCGGGCTATGCGTTTGGTATAGGATAATTGCAGTTCTGATTGTTCGCCTATTTTATTGGTTAACAGCAAGGTTGGGAACAGTTTACCCAGCTTGCGGTTAACGATATTATTGCCTGTTTTAGGATCGTCCATATTGGTGTACGAGTATTCGTAACGTGCTCCGGCATTAACACTCAAGGCTTTATTCGCCTGCCAGTTGAGCGACAGGTAGGCCGCGCCTATCTCCTCCTTCATATAAATATTGGCCGAAGTTTGCATATTGCGTACCCATCCCCCATTCTCAAAACTTTCGATGCCCGATGCGCTCGAACTGCCTGTGCGCGTACCTTTTACTCCTGTTTCCAGTTTCAAAGCTTCCGATAACTGGTTGCTGTAATCGGCTTTGATCACACCTACATTGATGGTAGTATTGGCAAAACCACGCTGATTTTCGGCACTTACCGAGTTATTGGCATAAACCTGCTCGCCGTGCTTGTTAATAAATGAGCTCTGCACCGTTTTGGGGCTGTTGTTGCTGTAGCGGATATAATCGGCATCAAAACTTAACTTCTCCCCCTGCTTTAATACGCGCTCCAACCCTGCCGAGCTTATTACGCTATTCCATTTATCCGTACCATTAATGTTGCCGGTATAAATCAACAGGGAATCGGGCAGGATGGTATAATCGGCATGGCTGTAGGTATAATTAGGCGAAGTGCTGTTGTTATACAGTACGCTGCCGCTCAGGGTAGTTTTATCATCAAGCTTTATATCGGCCCCCAAGGTGGCATTGTGGTTATTGCTAATGCGTTTGGTTTTGGTATAAAACGCGGTTTCGGTATTGCCGCCTATGTAAGGCATATTCTGGCTGCCGGTAATGAAGAGGTCGGTATAAGTTCTGTCGTGCGAAAAAATGTATGAGCCGTACAGGTTAACGTTTTTGGTATTGCTGTTGAGGTTGAGGCTGGCGGTGGCCTTTTCGCCCTGGCCGTAGCCTCCCGTTAGGGTGTATGAGCCATTGGTGCCCTGCTTCCGGCTCTTTTTCATCACAATATTGATGATCCCGGCGCTGCCTTCGGCATCGTATCCGGCGGGCGGGGTGCTGAGTAGCTCTACCTTTTCAATATTATCGGCGCTGGTACCGTTAAGCAACGCTGTTATTTGCGATGGCGGCATCCGCACCAGTTTACCGTTAATCATGATGGTAGCCCCGCTTTTACCATTCAACGAAATCCCGTTATCCCGGTGATCAATAATCACACCCGGCGAGCGCTCCAATACCTGCAAAGCGGTGCTGCCTTTGGTAAGCAGGCTGCTTTCTACATTTACTACCAGGCCATCGGCCCGTTGTTGGTACAGTGGCTTGCTTGCTTTTACGACAACCTCGCCCAGTTGGCGGGTATCTTCCCTCATTACTATAACGGCAAGGGATTTAGCCCCGCTATTGGCATTAACCTTAAACGGAGCCGAAAACCAGGTTTGGTAGCCTACGCTGCTTAATTTAAGCCGGTAATTACCGGGCTGAATATTGTTAAAAAGATATGCGCCCTGCTCGGTAGTGAGCATACTTTTTACCGATGATGAATCGGCGGCTTTAATAAGCGCGGTGGTTACATAGCCCAAAGGCTGGCCCGTGGCGGTGGTTACCTTGCCTGATATTTGTGCTTTTGCCGTTTGTAACAGGCATATCAACAGCATACTGATGCATAACGTTTTCATAAGCTTACCGGCGTTTTAATTACCGTTGAGGCAAATAAAAAGCGGGTTTATCAACCTGAAAAACCTGTGTGATAAGCGGGTGGGGATTATTGATGAGATGCAGGAAATTGGGCTAAATCAGCGTGATTACCTGTTATATTGATCGTTTTGCAGCTTGTACTTTGAGAGTCGCATTTGGTCAATTATTTAGGGTGATTGGTATAACAGTAGATGTAAATGAGTGATATTGACGTATCTTAGAGTATGTTGTTGAAAAATCTTCATTAACAACCGTCGTTGCGAGGCACGAAGCAATCGCGAACTATGCAGGGCCGCTTTGCAAATCGGGGATTGCTTCGTTCCTCGCAATGACGTGGTGGAGGTGGTTAAAAACCAAACCAATGAACACACTATCTGTAGATACATTAAACCAAAACTGGCTGTTTAAATACAAGCTATACCATATACCATTTTGGTGTGTGTACCATTATTTTTGGTTTACCATAGCGGTAGCCAACCCGGTAGTTGCGGCAAAATCCATGTTTTTTTCGGCTTATACGGTTAAGATGTTCGGCTATGTGGTTTTCCAGGCCTTCGCGGTTTATTTTAACCTGTACTACCTGATGCCGAAGTATATGAAAAAGGGCAGCCTCGCGCGGTATGTGATCTACCTCTCGTTAACGCTGATCTGCGCTTCATCACTTATTAACTGCGGGTATTATCTTGGCTCATTCTTCGCGGGGTGTACGGTGCAAAAAATGTATGGCGTTAGTAATTTCGCTTCGTTTTACAATAACTCGCTCCCCTCTACCCTGGCCAGTACTACTTTGGCCATGAGCATTAAGCTTACCAAAACCTGGCTGCAAACACAGCACCGGCAACAGTTGCTTGAAAATGAAAAACTGGAAACCGAACTTAAATTTCTGAAATACCAGTTTAATCCGCATTTTTTATTCAATAGCATCAATTCGATATTTTTTCTCATCCATAAAAACCCGGATATGGCTTCGGCATCGCTGGCCAAGTTTTCGGAGTTGCTGCGATACCAGCTTTATGAATGTAACGATCAGCAGATCCCCCTCGGCAAAGAGATCAGCTACCTTGAAAACTTTATCGAACTGGAACGACTTCGCCAAAACAATAATGTGCATGTTACTTTCGAGGCGGATGATCACCTGACCGATAACCTTGGCATTGCCCCTTTTATATTGATGACTTTTGTAGAGAATGCCTTTAAACATGTATCCAAAGAAACCGACAGCCCCAACTGGATAGGCATCAAATTAAGTGTTAAAGATAACCGGCTGGATTTGCATGTTGCCAACAGCACATCGCCGGAAACCCCGGCAGAAACGTTGAACTACGGCGGTATCGGCCTCAATAATGTTAAACGCCGCCTCGATCTGATCTACCCACAACAGCATCAACTTAAAATAACACCCGGCGAAAACCGTTTCGGGATACACCTGCAATTAACTTTGGCTTTGCTCCAACAACCGGTAACAACCCTGCAAATGGCTTAACCTATGATGAACTGTGTAATAATTGATGATGAGCCATTAGCCCGCGAGGGTTTAGCCAGCTACGTACGCGAGGTTGATTTCCTGAACCTCGGCGGTACCTGCGAAAACCCGTTGCAACTGATTAAACTGCTTGATGAGCAAGCAATCGACCTGATTTTCCTCGATATCCAGATGCCCAAAATGAACGGGATCGATTTTCTGAAAATCTTCCCGAAACCGCCCATGGTGATCATCACCACAGCCTACCCCAGCTATGCCCTGGAAGGTTTTCAGCTTAACGTGCTCGATTACCTGCTGAAACCTATTACCTTCGATCGCTTTTTTAAATCGGCTAACAAAGCGCGGGATTATCATCGATTGCTTAATAATTCGGCCCAACCTGGCGCGCAAAAAACTGAAACCGACGAGGGATATTTCTTTATTAAATGCGGTAATAAGTACGAAAAAATCTATTTTGATGAGATTTTGTACGTAGAGGGCATGCAAAACTACGTCACCATTTTTACCACCAAAGGCAAGTACATGACTTTGCTCAACCTCAAAAGCCTTGAGCAAAACCTGGATGGCAAGCTGTTTATCCGCGTACACAAATCATACATCGTATCTACCGGAAAAATTGACGGCATTGAGGGCAACGAAATTTTTATCGGCGAGCACCGCATCCCCATCAGCCGTAATTACCGCGAGCAGGTGATACAACAGGTTGTAACCAATAAACTTTGGGATAAGATCAAATTTTCGTGATATATTTATGTAGCAATATATCATCAACCCAACACCTGCTTTAAGCCTTACGCTTTCAGCATTTAGCTCCAAAAAAATGGCCAAAAACACCAACAAAACCACCGAAAACGAAGCCAGCGTAGCCGGTTTTATCAATACCGTTACGGATGAAACCCAACGGGCCGACAGTTTTATACTTGTAGATTTATTAGGCGAAGCAACAGGCCTCCCGGCCAAAATGTGGGGGCCAGCCATTGTTGGTTTTGGCAGTTATCATTACAAATACGAGAGCGGCCGCGAGGGCGATGCGCCGCTTATTGCGTTTTCGCCGCGTAAAAGTTCGTTAACGCTTTACCTTTCGGCTTTTGAAGGTAAAGAACAACTATTGCAAAAACTGGGAAAACACAAACAAAGCGGCGGCTGCACACACATTAAAAAACTTACCGATGTTGATACGGAGGTGCTTAAACTGATGCTCAGCAATTCGTTCGCACATTCAAAAGTGATTCATGGCGTTTAGCAGCCGGCACAGGAGCTGATATTAGGTTCGCCCTTTTCATAAGCGTTTTTGGCCTCGGTGTTGTACCTCACGCTTTCAAT
Source organism: Mucilaginibacter celer (assembly GCF_003576455.2). Classification (NCBI taxonomy): domain Bacteria; kingdom Pseudomonadati; phylum Bacteroidota; class Sphingobacteriia; order Sphingobacteriales; family Sphingobacteriaceae; genus Mucilaginibacter; species Mucilaginibacter celer. Next base: position 198,032 of record NZ_CP032869.1, on the reverse strand, counting down.
TTCAAACTCTACAGTAACAGTAACACCGCCATTGTTTTGTACTTTAAAGGTACCCCTTAACTGCTTGCTAAGGGCTTTCATCATTTCCATGCCCAATGAGCTGGCGCTTTTCAAATCAAAATCGGCGGGCAGGCCCCGGCCGTTATCGGCAATGGTGAGCATCACATCATTTTGCCCCACCAGTTGCAGGGCAATCACAATCTGGCCGCCGTCGCTGTCAAAAGCATATTTGATGGCATTGGTTACTGCCTCATTCAAAATTAGTCCGAAGGGTACAGCCTGTGTCAAATCGAGCTGAATAGGTTCAACCAGTTGCTCAAACCTGATTCGGTGTCCTGCGGTATCAAAGCAATCGCCCAGGTTATGCACCAGATCGGTTATATAGGATGGCATATGAATGCTGGCTACCTCATCGGTGCTATACAATTTATGATGAATAAGTGCTATTGCCCGCACCCGGTTCTGGCTTTCGGTAATGGCCTCAAGTGCTGCATTATTTTCAAGATAGGCTGATTGTGTGCTGAGCAAACTCATTACAATTTGCAGGTTGTTTTTTACCCTGTGATGCACCTCTTTCAATAGCCACTGTTTTTCGTCAATCAATCTTTCCTGCTTATTATTGAGCATCTGTAATGATTCGTTTTGCTTGTTGATCTCGTTTTGATGCGCCCTTAATTGCCGGTTACTTCGCTGGTTTAAGCGGTAACGGTTGTAGCCAACTCCCAGCAACAACAGCAGCATTGCGGATCCTCCTATAAACATATTACGGCTTGCTTTGGCGGCCGTAACCCGGCTGCGCTGCAGTTGCTCCTTATCTTTAAGCAGCTGAATATTTTTGGCCTGCAATTGCAGTTCTGCATTTTTCTTTTCGGTTTCAAACTCTATCTGCAAAAATGAAGTATGCTTATCATTAGCCGTTCTGTAAACCGAATCGGTAAGCATTTTGTAGCGCTGGTAATGTTTAATGGCGCTCAGATATTTACCCATACCCGAATCTACCTTAAACCAGCTTAGCTGGTTGGAAGCCAGAAATTGCAAAACTTTTTTCTGTTGGTAATAATCTTCATGGGCCTGCAAATAAGGATAAGCCTTACTGTACTGTTCCGTAGCGATATAATAACCAATGTATGCCCGTTGTATCTCGGTAATTTGCGGACCGGCATCCTTTTTCAGCACCTCCATTTTATCGAGGTACACCTTGGCCATTTTAAACTGCCTGAGCCGGGTATAAACGAGGCAATAATAGTAGTAACGCTCTATCTGATCCTGCGGATCGGTAAAAAGGTACAGCATCGGTTTCAATTCCATAAGTTTGCCCAGGGCTTTCTCCGGCTGATTAAGGCGATAATACGATAACACCTCGTTGCCGATAATAACAGCCATCGAAATTGAATCCTTGTATTTACGGGCGATTTTAAGCGCCTTGCCATAATAAATAAGGGCCTGATCCCACCGGTGCAGGCTATAATAGCATACCGCGAAACGGTTGTACACCGTGCACATCAATGAACTTTGATCGCCTTTGGCCTCCATCAGCCTGACAGCCATTAGCTCGTATTTCAATGCTTCATCAATATGGCCTAAGTAAACAAGCGAGGTGCCCATCAAATCATATAATTGCTCCAGGTTTTTAAAGCCGATGGATTGGTAGATGGCAAGTGCAACTTGTAAGTTTTTAACCGCTATCTCATATTTTCCCTGCATGGTTTGCAGTTCGGCTATGCCAACAGTGGTGTTGGCTTCCCTTTCCTTTAAACCAACCTGTTTAAAAATGTCAACTGCTTGTTGATAGTAAGCTATTTTTTTATCGATATCGTCTCCGGCATTTTCATAATGCTGGCCGATAATGATATAAGCCTCGGCCATACCGGGTTTATCATTAATACTTTTAAAAAAATCGAAACCTTTTTGGGCAAGCGCCGCACCGTTTTTATGGTCGCCTTTTTTGTTGCTGATCATTGCGGCCAGCAGGGCGGCGTTTGCGCGGCCTTTAACATCATTTAGTTTAATACTAAGCAGATCGGCCTGCTGCATATACCGATAAGCACTGTCGGTCTCTTTAGGTCCGGCTCCCGATTTGAGCAGGATTAGGCGACCTAAAGCCAATAATTTCTTTACCCGGCCGGTATCGGCCTTACTTTTCTGAATTTCCTGCAATAGTGAAGCCGATGACTGCGCTTTTACGCTACCGGTTATAAGCACTAAGCAAAACAACAATAATTTAACTTTCATGACAAAGAATGTTACAGGATATAAAACATTCAGCCACCGCCCCGAAGCAATAAGGTGTTAAGTGTTAATATACCGAAAAATAGTCATTTCAAAGCAATATCTGTTATCACTAAAATAAGAACTTCTATCAGTTAGATAATAGTTTTAATCAAACCGCCCAGTACTTTAAAGCTTTCTTCAACCACATCATCAAAAGCCAAACCGAAGCTGATGCGGATAAAATTAGTAAAACGCCCGTCGATACTGAAAATTTGACCAGGGGCTATGCTGATATTTTGTTCAATGGCCAACTGATAAAGTTCGAATGCGTTTACCTTTTTATCCAACTCAACCCAAAGGGCATAACCACCTTCGGGGCGGCTTATTTTTGTGCCTTCGGGAAAATATTGGGCAATAGCCTGTGTATACCTTAAGCATTGCGTATGCAATGCCTTACGTAGGTGCCTCATGTGCAGATCATACCGCCCGGTTTCGAAAAAGTGGCCTATGGCAGCCTGCGTGGGCGTGGCCGAGGCAATGGAGTGCATCATTTTAATGTTCAGCACCTGCTCCTTAAATCTCCCCGGAATACACCAGCCCACCCGGTAACCCGGCGCTATGGATTTGGATACCGACGAGCAAAGGATCACCAATCCCTCCTTGTCATAACTTTTACAGGTATGCGGGCGGCTTTTGCCAAAGTAGATCTCGCCGTAAATATCATCCTCAATCAGCGGGATCTGTTTTTTAGCCAGCATCTGCACCAACAGGCGCTTCCGTTCATTAGGCATACAAACGCCTATCGGGTTACTAAAATTGGTTACGAAGAGGCATACTTTTATCGGTTCTGTTTCGATAACATGCCCGAGATACTCCAGGTCGAGGCCGGTCTCCGCACTTACCGGAATCTCGATCACCCGCAGATCAAGGCTCAGCATTACATTAAAAATGCCGAAGTAGGTGGGGCTTTCAATAGCTATGGTATCACCGGGTTTGGTTAATGCACGAAGGCAAAATATCAAAGCTTCCAGGCAGCCTTGTGTGGTTACTACATCATCTTCGGTAATATTGCCGCCCCAGTTAAAAGCATTTTTGGCCACCTGTTTACGCAAAGCCATATTGCCCTGCAGGTTCTCGTAAGTGATATTACCCGACGGGCTGTTACGAATCGACTCGAGCATGGATTTGCTGAGCTTAGCCAAAGGGATCAAACTTAAAGGCGGCGATGAGCGGGACAACTGCAAAACGCTATCTTCCGACATATGGCGGTAAACCATCGCTATCATTTCGGCCACACTCGCATCGCCCGCTTTTTTTACAGGTAGTTTGGTTTCGGGCACGCTGGCAAACCTTGCCGGCAGGTATTTTACGTAATAGCCCGATTTGGTTCGGGCTTCTATCAAACCCATATTTTCCAGTTCGACATACGCTTTGTAAGCTGTGCTGAGGCTGATGCCCTGCTCCTGGCTTAGCATCCTAACTGATGGCAGTTTATCGCCGGGTTTAAGCAGGTTTTGTTTAATCTGCTTTTCTATGCGGGCCGCTATCTGCGCATATAAAAAGTCGTTATCTGTTGTGGTTGCCGGGCTTTCCATATCAAAATCTGTTATGCTCAAAATTAATAAAACTGCATCTGTTTTACTATTCACGAACATCTTTATTTTGTATCGATCAAAATAATTAAGCACATGGAATTACAGGTTATCGATTATCAGCCGCAATACGCCCCCTACTTTGATAAGTTTAACAAGGCCTGGCTGGAAGAACATTTTGTGGTAGAACCTTTTGACAAATGGGTACTGGAAAACCCCGAAGAAGCCATCATTAAAACCGGCGGCAGCGTATATTTTATAGCCAAAGATGAAAAGATCATCGGCACCGTAGCCCTGCGTCGTATTGAAAACGGTGTTTATGAGCTTACCAAAATGGCGGTAGACCGCGACCATCGCGGAGCGGGGGCCGGCCAGTTTTTATGCCAGGCCGGTATTGATAAGGCCCGCGAACTGGGTGTTAAAAAGCTGGTGCTGTTTTCAAACCGGGTGCTTAAAAATGCTATTCATATTTATCATAAATTAGGTTTTGTTGAAATTCCGGTAGAGCCGGGCACTTATCAACGTGCCGATATTATGATGGAGATAAATTTTAGTGATAATTAAAGTCTTCACCGACCACGTCATTGCGAGGTACGAAGCAATCGCGAACTATACAGGGCGGACCTGCTTCCGTGCGATTGCTTCGTACCTCGCAATGACCGTGGTTATTTAAATCTGTTTCGCAAATTCATATCAGCCCTACACCCCATGAACAATATACTAACCAACGAAGAAATACAACAACTCCGCGCCGAAACCCGCGGAACGGCCAAAACCATCCATTTCAATAACGCAGGCTCGTCCCTGCCGCCTGATGTTGTGGTTGATACCATTACCGATTACCTGCATTACGAAGCTCTGAACGGCGGCTACGAAACCGAATACACCTACCGCGAAGAGCTGGAAAATACCTATAGCCTGATAGCCCGGCTCATCAACTCACGCAAAGATGAAGTTGCCGTGGTTGAGAATGCCAGCATTGGCTGGTGGCTGGCCTTTAACGGCATTGATTTTAAACCCGGCGATGAGATCATTACCTGCGAAATGGAATATGTAAGTAACCTGATAGGCTTGCTGCATGCTCAAAAAACATGGGGTGTTGAATTTAAAGTGATCCCCAATGATAAAAACGGCTATTTCCCGTCAGATCAATTTGAGGCCGCCATCGGTCCTAAAACCAAACTGATAGCGGTTACCCATATCCCATCATCGGCAGGTGGCATGATCCCTGTTATTGAGATAGGTAAGATAGCCCGTAAACATAATATACTGTACTTATTGGACGCCTGCCAAAGTGCAGGTCATATACCATTGGATGTGCAGCAGATTGGCTGCGATATGATGGCCGTAACCGGGCGTAAATACCTGCGCGCACCACGGGGCACAGGTTTTTTATATGTGCGGAAAGAAATTCAGGATAAGCTGAAACTATTTTTCATGGACGGCTTCACCACCCAATGGGTTACCGAAACCGATTTTAAGCCCCGCGATGATGCCCGCCGCTTTGAGGTTTATGAAAAAAGCAGGGCCTTAACGCTCGGGGTCGGTAAAGCGGTTGAATATGCGCTAAACATCGGTGTTGACCGGATCTGGCAGCGTATTCAATATTTAGCGGGTTTGCTGCGCGAAAAGCTGAACGTTATAGCAGGTATTACCGTTCATGATTTTGGCGATCAGTTATGCGGCATAGTCACTTTTTCGGTTGAGGGGATGACAGCCGCGGATGTAAAAAACAAACTGGCTGAAAAACACATCAACATATCGGTTGCCAAGGCGGTATCCACACTTATCTATATGAATAAAAACCACCTGGGCGATATTGCGCGCTCCTCGGTGCATTATTATAATACTGAGGAGGAGATAGAGATATTATGCGGTGCGTTGAGGGAGATAATTAACTGATCTGCATCTCTATAATTTTTCACGCAAAGCCGTGAGGGCGCTAAGAAAAACACTTTGCGGCTTTGCGCCTTTGCGTGCTTAAATTTTTTTAATTTTTTGTGTAAGGTATTAGCCCAAAAAACGACCAACCTAAAAACCGCCGGCTAAATAAACATGATACCTCTTCCAAAAGCTATACTAACCACCCTTGCTTTATTACTACTATTCATCCTCCCCTCCTGCCGTTACATGCGCATGCCCGATGAAAAGGCGAAGCAACAATTTGCCCAACACGATATGTATGCCCATCTTATGCATATGTCGGTTGATGGCATCAGTTTGCATTATGTTAAAGTGGGCAGCGATACTTTACCTACGCTGTTTTTCATCCACGGCTCGCCCGGCAGCTGGAAGGGTTATGAAAAATACCTGATGGATACGGCACTGCTCAAGCATTTCAGGATGATAGCGATCGACAGGCCCGGTTTTGGGTACAGTAACCGCGGGCATGCCTACCATCTGCCCAAACAATCCGAACTGATTTACGGCATTGTTAAAAAGGAAATGAACGGCAAGCCGCTTCATATCATCGGCCATAGCCTTGGCGGCCCGATAGTGGTTAAGCTGGCACAGGACCATCCCGAAGCATATTCATCACTAACGATACTGGCCGGTTCTATATCTCCATACGATGAACCCAAAGAACGCTGGCGAGCTATATTTGTCCATAATCCGCTGCAATATCTGCTACCCGGCCCTTTCAGGGTATGCAATACCGAGATCTGGTATTTTAAAAAGGAGCTATACGGCATGGATACCTGTTACAACCGCCTCACTATGCCGGTTACCTTTATCCATGGCGATAAGGATAACCTGGTGCCCGTACATAACGCCGAATACGGCAGGCAAAAACTGGCGTTTAATAAACAGGTAAAAGTGATCATCATCCCCGGTGCCAATCACCATATTCCCTGGGATCATTTTGATATTGTAAAAGAGCATTTGCTAACCCTCGGGAAATAGCATATTTCCGGATTAACAGCAAGAAACGAGGCACCTACGGAGCCGGGAAGCTTTTGTTTGCGGCTATAAACACGTTACTCCTACGGAGTACTTAACTCCTACAACCTGCAAGACACCGACCGATTTAGATTAAATTGCCCTGCCAACTCCGTAGGAGTAACGTGTTTATAGCCATAATAGATAAATGTTCCCGGCTCCGTAGGTGCCTCGTTATCTCAAACAGTTGCCGAATTGTTGCGAATTGAACCTGCCGCTTTCCTATATTAGCGCTCTTATAAAACCACCCGTTGAAAGAGATCCGCGATAAATCAGGAGAATTCCTGTTAGGTTTAAAAGAACCGCAGGACGATTTTTTATGCAAGCCCGCCCAGTTTTCAGAGTACACCGTTTATTTTATCCCCGAAGGACAGGGAACTTTTCATGCCGATTTTGGAGCATTCCCTTTTAAGGGCCCGGTTTTATTATTCTCCACCCCGCTGCAGGTTATTTACATAAATGATTGCCGCATCACTAAAAGCAACATCATCCAGTTTCACAGCGATTTTTACTGTATCGAATATCACCGCGAAGAAGTGGCCTGTAACGGACTGCTGTTCAACAACATTTACCTCGACCCGGTTGTGGTGCTCACCGAGCGCGAGGCAGGCATTTTTGAGCTATTGTTAGGGCAGATCAATGACGAGTTCATGCAGCCCGCCCCCTCAGATATTGTGCTCCGTGCCTTTCTGCAACTGTTTTTGGCTAAGGCCAGCACCATTAAAATGAACGCCATCAGCACCAGCCAGGATAAACCCGAAAAAGATGAACTGATGGAACGCTTCCGCCAATTGCTGAACGTGCATTTTCTCGATCTGCATAAGCCATCTGATTATGCCTCGCTGCTGGCCGTATCGCCCGATACCCTCACCCGGCGCTGCAGTAAATATTTTCGCAAATCACCATCGCAACTCATACAGGAGCGGCTCATTCTCGAAGCAAAAAAACAGCTTCACCTTACCCGGCAAAGTATTAAGGAAATTGCCTATAACCTTAAGTTCCAGGATGAGTTTTATTTTAGCCGGGTATTTAAAAAGTTTACCAAAGTATCGCCCCAAACCTTCCGCGATAAAACGGGCATATCCATCGTAGCGGATTTGTACAAATGAAACCCTGATTTGTCCATGTTACGGGCCCTTGTACTGCTGTAGTTTTGCTTTATCAATAAACAACACAGTATGAAAACTTCAATCATAAATACCATAGCCGGCATTGATCAGCTTGGTAAAAAGGCAATTCGTTTCGGCATTGTAGTCGTATTTCTTTGGATAGGCGGTCTTAAGTTTTTCACTTATGAGGCCGATGGTGTGGTTCCTTTCGTAGCCAACAGTCCGGCAATGTCGTTCTTTTACAACCACCCTGCCGAATACAAAAAACATCAGAACAAAGAAGGCGAACTGATAGCCGCCAACCACCAGTGGAACATCGAAAATAACACCTACGGCTTTTCTATTGGTTTGGGTATTATGTTGGTAACGCTGGGCATTTTGGTAGCTCTTTATAAAGTAGTGCCAATAGCAAGTATGATAGCCAGCGGCCTTATTTTTATCATGACGCTGGGTACCCTCTCCTTCCTGATCACTACGCCCGAAGCGTGGGTGCCACATTTAACTGATGTAAACTTTGGCTTTCCCTACCTATCGGGCCGCGGCAGGTTGGTTATTAAAGATATCGTGATCCTTGGTGGCGCTATTATTACCATGAGCGAGACTGCCCAATTGTACCTTAAACGTAAATCAACCAATAAATAATCATCAAAATCAACAATACAATCATGAAAACTATAAATGTCCCTACCCGCGAACAGGTAAGCACCGAATCGCAGGAATTATTTGATACTTTGAAAAAACGTATGGGTAAAGTACCTAACCTGTACGCCACTATAGGCTATTCATCACATGCCCTGAAAGCTTTCCTCGATTTTGAAGGCAGCTTAAATGCCGGTTTATTCACCGCTAAAGAGCGTGAGGCGATAGCGCTGATCGTATCGGAAGTTAACGGTTGTGCCTACTGTTTAGCCGGCCATACTGCGGCAGCTATATTGCGTGGCTTTACCAAAGCCGAAACGCTTGACATAAGGAGAGGCTATACTGCCGACGACAGGTTGAATGTAATCATCGCCTTAGCAAAATCCATCACCGCAAACAAAGGCAAAGGCGATACTGCCGATTTGGAAAACTTTTATGCAGCCGGTTTTGACGAGGCTGCCCTGATGGAATTGATTGGTTTGGTTACCGTGCGTATTTTTACCAACTATGTGTTTGTGAACACCGAAATCCCTGTTGATTTCCCTGCTGCCGAACCAATTAATTAAAGCTGAAAGCCGAAGGCGGAATGCTGAAAGCCTAAGGCATAAAGCTGAAAGCTTGCAGATCGTTTTTGGCTTAATACACTATTATAAATAATACAATGAAAACTACAGAAGAGATCAAAGAACAATTAGCCAATAAATTTTTAAATGGTTTAAGGAACCGCGACTGGGATTTAATGCGCTCGGCACTGACCGATGATGTAACCTGGACATTGCCCGGTACCAGTCTGCTTTCCGGCCCGGCTATTGGTGCCGATGCGGTAATAAAAAGAGCCAATCAGCTGCGCGATTTTGGGGTGATGGTGAAATTGAACCACATTTTATACGGCCTGGATAGCGTAGCGCTTTCCCTGCACAATACAGCCAGCCGCGGCGATCTGATTTTGGATGAATATGTAGCAATTGTTTGCGATATCAGCGATGGCAAGATTGTTAGGATAGTTACCCATTTGAGTGATGTGGAAGGCATCAATCGTTTTTTTGTTGAAGGGGTGATTTAAATATTCCATAAATCTTTCAGGCAAACACGCCAGGCCGCTAAGAGAAAACCTTTGCGGCTTTGCGCCTTTGCGTGAAACACATAATCCGTTTAACTTTAAGCCAAATAATTTATAGATGAAATACCTCACTACAATAATCCTGTTATTTACCGTTAATACTTTCAGCTTTGCTCAAAACCACAAAACCCAGATAGCCGAATTCCGCAAAAGCTATATGGATGATTTTTTGAAAGATCCCCGCTCGCCGCTAAAACAGGAAGATTTAAAATACCTCCGATTTTACGATGCCGACAGCACTTACCGTGTTACCGCTAAAGCAGAGTTGCTAACCAATCAAACCCCGTTTGTTATTCCGGCTTTTGATGGTACGGCGAAGCAATATCTCCGCTACGCCTTGCTCTCATTTACTTTGAAAGATAAATCATTACAATTAACCATTTACAAAAGCATAGCCCTATCGGCAAACCCGGCATTCAGTAATTACCTGTTTTTGCCTTTTAACGATACTACCAATGGGAAAGAAACTTATGGAGGCGGCCGCTATATCGACCTTACCACCAAAGACATTAAAAACGGCAGTATCGTTATCGACTTTAATAAGGCCTACAATCCTTACTGTGCCTTTGCCGGCGGTTACTCATGCCCTAAGCCACCCGATGAGAATAATTTGGATATAGCGATTGTGGCCGGGGAAAAGAATTTTGGGAAGGCGCACTAAAAAATGAAACATGTTGTCATGCTGAGGAACGAAGCATCTTCTGCAACAAGCATGGCCGCTATGCAGGGCTAAGAAGATCCTTCGTTCCTGCCCATGGCATGTTCAAAAACACGTTGTCACGCTGAGGAACGAAGCATCTTCTACAATAAGCATGGCCGCTATGCAGGGCGAAGAAGATGCTTCGTTCCTACCCATGACAAAGGTTAAATGTTATATCACCTTCAGATGCCGCGGCTTTTACTTACTCAGGATGACAAAATCGTGATGTCATATCGCCTTCAGAGATCACGGCTTTTACCTATTCAGGATTAACAAGATGGTAATTGTTAAACTGATCTTATTACTTCACGCTAACCGTTTTATGAAACACTATCTGGTTTGATGCACCGCCTACCTGTATATCAAACTCGCCGGGTTCAACCACGTATTTCATTCTATCATTATACAATCCCAATTCAGATACCGGCACGTGTAAGTTAATTTTCACCCTTGCTCCTGCTTTTATCAGTTCTTTTTTAAAAGCCTTAAGCTGCTGCACCGGCGTAGCTACCGAACTTACCTTATCGCGTACATAAAGCTGCACAACTTCCTTACCATCACGATTACCGGTATTTTCAATCTCGACCTCTACATTAATAGTTCCGTTTTCATTTAATACCGAATCTTTCACTGTACAGCTAACATATTTAAAATTGCTGTAGCTCATGCCTTCGCCAAAAGCCCAAAGCGGGTCTGGCCTGTCAAAAATATAATGCCCCTTAGGTTCTTCGGGACTTCCCGGCTGATCGAAAGGTTCGTTGCGGTCGGTTACATAGTGATTGTAAAATGATGGGCTATTACCGGTACTGCGCGGGAACGACACATTTAAATGGCCCGAAGGATTAACAACCCCGGTAAGGATATCGGCCAAAGTACGGCCTTGTTTTTCGCCGCCATACCATTGCACCAGCACGGCATCAGCATTATCTTTTACCCATGGCATAGCCAGGGGCTTGCCTGCAATGAATATTACCACCATAGGTTTACCTGTAGCTTTGATAGCTTTCAGCAAATCCATTTGCACACCCGGCAACTCGAGCGAAGAAAGGTCAAAACCCTCGCCCGAGGTTGAGTTTTTTGGGCTACGGCCCAAAAAAGTGCTGCGGGTGCCAATAGCCACGATGGCTATATCGCTTTGCTCAACAGCTTTAACAGCTTCGGCAATATGGCTTTTGTCCTGGCTCCACCAGTCGCAGCCCTCGGCCTGGTTTAGGGTGATAGCTTTATTGCCTATCACTTCTTTTAAACCGGCCAGCAGGGTTGTGCCTAATTTAGGGTTGCGCTCTGTCCAGGCGTAATCGCCAAAAATGGTTTGATTACTGTTGGGTCCAACTACGGCTATCGATTTGTATTTGCTGAGATTTAGGGGCAAGATATTATTGTTGTTTTTAAGTAAAATGGCGCTTTCATCGGCGACCTCCTTAGCCATAGCCACATTGGCCGCGCTGTGTACTACTTTGGCAACTTTAGCCGGGTCGCCATATGGATTTTCAAACAGGCCGAGGTTAAATTTTACCGTTAACACCCGGCGCACAGCCTGGTCAATATATTTCAGATCCAATTTACCGCTCGCAATCAAGCCTTCCAATTTGGTATAGGCATCGTCAATATCGAGGTCGATACCGGCAATGAGGGCCATTTTGGCGGCATCTTCCTGCGAATCTACAGCATGATGGAATGTTTGCAGGCGATCTACCGATCCCCAATCCGAATATACATAGCCTTTAAAGCCCAGCTCGCCGCGCAAAATATCGGTCATGTAATAGGCAGAGCCGGACATGGCTACCCCATCGTACGAACTATAGCACGACATTACCGCAAGCGGATTGGTTTCGGCAATCACCCTTTTAAAAGGGTACATATACAGGCTGCGTAACTCGCGCTCGCCGCCGCTTACATTAGCGCAATTTAACCCGCCCGATGGCGAACCGTGGGCCATAAAATGCTTGGGCGTACAGGTGATACTGCTTTTTTGATAGCCCTTTACAAAGGCCACGCCCATTTCGGCAATGAGGTATGGGTCTTCGCCAAAGGTTTCTTCTACCCTGCCCCAGCGCAACTCGCGGGCAATATCCAGTACCGGAGAAAGAATCTGGTGGATGCCCATCACCTGTGCCTCATCGCCGGCGGCTGATGTCATCCTGTTGATGAGTGCCGGGTTAAAGGTACTACCCTGAGCCAGTTCCTGCGGAAAAATGGTGCTGTTGTTTTGCAGGATGCCTTCAATGCCTTCGGCAGCGGTAAGGATGGGGATGCCCAGCCGGGTTTTGGTAAGCATATAGGTTTGCAGCTTTTGATACATATCGGCACATTCGGCGGCGCTGCGGTTCATTTCGTGGGTGCAGCCGTAGCTTTCGCCTTTAAATATCCGGTCAATTTCGTCGGCGCTGCCTGATGCGCGGTTTTGCAGTTGCTCAACCTTTTCTTTCAGGGTCATGCGTTTCAGCAGGTCTTCCACTCTATCAGCAACGGGGGCTTTTTTATCTTTATAAAGCGGGGTGTCGGGGTTAGTTTTTAAAGTGCCCGATGTGGTAATTATCAGGGTTGAAAGACTGATTAGGCCTAAAGTTATTTTTTTCATTGATGATGCGTGGCGATAGTGGGCGCTAAAATAGTATTATGATCTATTAAATTACAATCGATTGCGAGATTGGATAAAAAAGGAAACACAGCCGTCCGGCTCCAGCCGGGTGGCTACTATCGCCCAGGCCTCTGGCCTGCGCGATACGAAAAGTACTGGTCGAAGTTTAGCGATAGCATAACTTCGTACTAAAGTGGCGGAAGCATTCTGCTTCCGGGGCGCGACATTAAATCTCTTTCCACATCTGAAAAACTTAAGTGGATAGTATTAAAGTTAAGCTGAAAGCTTAACACAGTTTAGCTCGAAGTTACGCTATCGCTAAACTTCAACCAGTACTCCATATTACCAACCTTCGCTATCGCGAAGGTTGGTAATATTATTTATTAAACTATCTTCCTGCAACCGTGTTATTATAAGCCTCAGCCTCCAACTTCACAGCATCCTTCCCTAACGCAGCCTCGTCAAATTCAATCTTAACTGTTTTACTTTCTCCTTTCAGCAAAGTAAAATAGTTATCGCTCATAATGCCCGGCAAAATCTGCTCACCGGTAGATGCTTTAACTGCCTGCACACGCACACCGAAAGCTACGGCTTTTGATGATGAAGGATTAGTTACCTGAGCCGTGATATAATATTTACCATCGGCCTTAACCGTTTTATAATCTACCTTCAAATCAACTTTGGGCAGGTTATTTAAAGCAGTATAATCTTTACGCTTGTTACCCCTCCAGTAAAAATTATCAGATACTATTTTACCGGTATTATCACTAAGTTTTAGTTTGATAAAGTGTACCGCCGATAAACCTTCACTGGCTACATCGCCCTCATAAACCTCAAAATTATAAAGCGAATACCCCCAGTAAGTAGCACGCTCCACGCCCTGCATTTTTACGTAGCGGGCGTTAACCTCGGGGAAGGTGATTTTCTGTTCGCCCTGGCGGCCTTCGGTGGTGCTGTATACATCATACCAGTGATTGGCATCGTTTGATACCTGGATCTTGAACGATTTTGCATAGGCATCTTCCCAGCTTAGGCCAACACCGTTCACTACTTCTTCTTTACCCAGATCGATATAAACCCATTCGCCATCGTTGTAACGGCTGGCCCAGCGGGTGCCAGGGTTACCATCGTTAACAGCCGAAGCATCGCCGTTGGTTGATGATGAGCTTACAACTTTTTTGTTTTTTGCCAGATCGGCCTTGTACTGGTTAAATTTCAGATCAAATGCCGCACCTGAACTGTTGGCCGGGGCATCGATAGTTTTTGAAATACTGTATTGTTTCACCAGTGTACCATCCAAATTATACACATCTGCCGAAGCTGTTAATCCATCCACATCTTTCCGGGTAGTGTTAATTACTTTAATGGCATTGGTTAAAGGATTCCATTGAATGTGCAACGGTTCGCAGGCCTTTTTAACGCCCCAGTAAGCGCCCGTCAAATCATAATAGTAATCATAGGTTTGCCATACCATTGATGGATAGGCCGATTGGCTCATCCAGGTCATCAAACCCGAAGCATCCTCGCCCATGGCATCCTGCCAGCCCTCAAACATAGCCTTGTTGCTTTCCAAACTTACAAACTGCGCTTTACGGCAAAAGTCTTCTATCCCCTTTGGTTCGCCGTAGCCGTTTGTAATGCTGGCCTGGTAACTATCCGGCCCGGCATTAAATGCCCTCGGACCGAAAAAGTGCTGATCCCACATTTCATTGCGCGGCCACCAGTTTTCTTTCGGCATAAATTTTTTAAAGCTTTCAAAGTTTACAAATACCGCAGTGCCCAGCTCAGAACGTAAACCCCAGCCTTTGTTACCGCCCAGGCCGGTTGGGTATGCGGTAAAGTAGTAGCGTGGATCTTTGGCATCCCATGGGCCGCTGCCGGTAAGATTTTCGGCGTGCGAGTTGGGTTGGTACCAGCGGTCGCCGCCATCAAAGGTGGCCAGGTCTTCTTTCAGCCAGGCGCTGAGCGGTTGTTCAGGCCATCCCTCATTATCGGCGCACCACACGGCAATAGCAGGATGGTTTCTGAACCGCTTTATTTTTTCGATGGCATTGGCGTTAAACGCCGTCAAATCGGCCGGAAGATTTGGGTTGGCATTCAGCCAGAAATCGTCCCAAACCATAATGCCATATTTATCGCAGGCATCATAAAACTCCTCGTCGGTAGTTGAACCGATCCAGTTACGGATCATGTTGAAGTTCATTTCCTTGTGCAGCTTTACCTTGTAATCATATTCGGCACCACGGCAGCGCAGCAGGTATTCGCTCATGCCCCAGTCGCCGCCTTTTATAAATACTTTGGTGCCGTTAATGGCCAGGTGCAATACATGGCCAATGGTATCATAGCTGTATCTTTTAATACCGAATTTGATGTTCCTTACGTCCGATACTTCATCGCCCACACTAACGCTCAGTTTGCAGTTGTACAGGTTAGGCTCGCCATAACCGTTTGGCCACCAAAGTTTGGGACTGTTGATCATCAGCTGCTCAAAATCGCGTTTGGTGAGTTTTACATCGGTGCTGCCATTGGCATCCACATAAACCTTTTTCTGAAACTCGATATTGCCCGGTGTAATTACACCTTTAATAATAGCTGCCTGCGAACTTGCCGCATTGTTTTTAACTTCCAAAGCAACCGAGAGATCGGCACGGGCATTGGTTGGTAACTCGGCGCGGATCCAGGGATCTTTAATAGTTACATCGCCGGTATTGCTCAGGAAAACATTATCGGTAATACCAGAGTTAAGGCCCGGTACATACGGCATCCAATCCCAGCCAGCACTTGATACATAGTTGGGGCTGCCTACGTTGGCCAATGGTTGTTTGGGGATATAAACCAATGCAGTCAATACGTTTTTGCCGTTTCGGCTTGCCAATGCGCTGATATCAAAATGGCCGCGTTGCATAAACCCATCCAAAGTACCCAATAAAGTACCATTCAGGTAAATATCAGCCTTGCGATTTACGCCCCTAAAATTAAGCCAGATAGTTTTTTTGGTATAGCTTGCGGGGATTCCAAATTCGGTACGGTACCAAAAACTACGATCATATTTGGCTTTATCAACCTTGTAAATATTATCGCCAAAGTTGGGGTCTTTCTCTAACGCGGCTGCCACGTACGATGCGAACGTGGTACCGGGAACAACGGCAGTAACCCAGCCGGAAGTATTGTAGCCGGCATCCTTAATTTGCGAGGCATCGGTAACGTCGGCTTGTGGTTTTACCTTCCATTGCTGCCCGGACGAGCTGTTGAGCGACACCTCGTTGCTTTGGGCATAGACACCGGAGCAAACACCTGTAAGGATGACAATTAAAAATCGGGATAAAGAAAAACGTTTAAACATTGGGTTTTAATTATTTAGTGGGATTTTTTGGGTAGATTTTTATCAGGGGTATTAATACCGGTTTTGTAAATGTATATGGGTGCGGTAAAATTGAAAATGGATAAAACTTATAAAAAGATGGATTATACTCGGCAAGCTCCTAAGGTTCTCAAAAGCTGTTTAAAAGCATGTAAGAGCCGTCATTGCGAGGCACGAAGCAATCCCCGATAGGCAGAGGGGCTAAGCAAATTCGCCCTGTACAGTTGGGGATTGCTTCGTGCCTCGCAATGACGCTCGGAGATAATACCAGTTTCATTACACGTTTTTAAACAGTTTTGTCTCCCCAGGTTCTCTTGCAGAGAAGCCCGATTTTTGCCCACTATCTCACCAATTAAAGATAAAGGCGAACCCATAGGCCTCGTGTGGTGCACGCTTCAGAATCCTCTACCAGAGAACCCGAGGGGACATTTGAAAAGCGTTATTTCTATTACAAACTCCTCAGCTTAACACCTTTAAACTGTACATAAGTATAGTTCTGCGTATTTACCACCCATCCAAACGTAATGGTGGTGGTTGCCGCAAGAGTAAAGCTTAGCGTATGCGTACCGCCCAGGTTATTCTGATCGCCACGGAAGATGGCCAGCGGGCTACCGATATTGGTGATATCCGGTAAGGCATTGCCAACCGCCACAATCTCATTAGCATTGAAGTTGCCACCATAGCCGGCCGTTTCAATATCCAGCGCGTAGCTACCGGCTGGCAGGGTAATGGTTTGATAAACTTTACCATTGTTCACCCCATCGCCGCCCCAGTCTTTCGATTCGAAATGGATCACGCCATTGCCATCCCACGACCAGCCGCCGCCTTTGCCGCCATCCTGGTTCAGCACGTTGTTGTTGTACTGCCAGTCTTTAGGGGTCCCCCATTTGTTGGTACCATTATCTCCGCGTTGAAATGTGTATCCTGGGTTTTTGATGTAGAGCGATGTGATGTCGCCCACACGCCTAACTCTTGGGAAAAGCGTAGGCGAAGCCACCGTAAACGTATCGATAGCCCCCCTGAACGGCAGATAGCTTGATTGGTAGGTAACATCGGTACCAAACTGAAAATCATTAATAGTCACTATCGAATCTTCAGGTTTTAGCAAAGCGATTTTGGTTTGCCCGGCGGTGTTGATGTACGTAACAATGGTTTTGGTGTTGATGGTTACCGAATCGAGCGTGATCTGGTTAAAGTTCAGCTTAACCAGGCCGGTGGTAATATCAACCGTAAAAGGGTTATCGGCATTGTAACCGCGGTTAAAAATACCTCCCGCGTAAACCGAACCGTACACTCGTACACCATTAATGGTTTTGGCGATGGAAATATGCCCTTCGCTATCAACCGAGTTTACGATAAAGTTATAGGTACCCTCAACCAGGTTGGGGATAATTACTTTTACGGTATCCAGCGGATCATGGCTTTCGGCCGTAACGGTTAACGAATCCTGCTTGTTGTTCCAGTAAATTTTGTACTTCACAATTTTAGGGTCGGGACTTGGGTTCCATACCAGTTGGGTACGCAGCTTGCCTGCCCTGTAATTGGCGTTTGATATTACACCGGGGTAATATTTTTCGCCGCCTTTTATCAGCTCTTTATAGGCTTCATTCTTTTTCGAGCAGCCCCATGCGGCCAGCAGCAATACCAGCCATGCTATATTTTTGATGTTGATTTTCATTGTTTGATGGCTTAAGGTTATTGAGGGATTCCGTAAAACGACATTTCTTCGATATAGGTGTAATCCAAACCAAACCAGGTTTCTTTCACCACTACCCTAAGGTATTTTACAGGCGGAGCATTAAACGGCAGATCGAAGTTTACGCCGGCATCAATAAAGGCCTGGTCGGCAGCGTTGGTTTGTCCCTGCGGCAAACCCGACGGCGGATCAGGGAAACGGTAAGTACCCAGCACCACCCAGTCGCCAACGGTAGTTCCGGCGGCAAGGCCTCCAGGCGTAACGGCATCGGCAGGGGTATCTTTATTTGATCCCCAGATGCTGAATACTTTAGGGTTGGCATAGCCGTAACCACGGGTCCACATTAAAAAGTGACTTAGCTTATAACTTCTGCCTACGCCAAAAGTACCCTGTACCAGTTTCTGAACCGGCCCGATAGTGGTTTGCCATGGCGAAGCGCCGCCAACCTCTTTGGTAAAGCCATCCCATAAATAAGGTAGAATACCGCCATAACCTATGTAAGCATCGCTTGGGGTATTAGCCGGGAAAAACAGCTTTTTATCAAGCATCTCTTCATACAAAGGCGTAAGTGTTACAATGGTAGTATCAGACGAATTACCAAACTGATCGGTCACAAACGCGCCGAATTTGGCAGGCGTAGTGCTGAAACCGCGCACCGCATAACTAATGGTATCGGTACTGGTAAAATGCCTGTCGTTGATGGCGAATTTATTGTTTGCAGGATCGATAGTTACGAGGTTGATGCCTACCGGGCGTTTATCTTTATTTAAGGCCGATAAATGCACGCCACCAAAATCGGCAGCAAGGGTAAGGCTTTTCCTGATCAACTGGTAATAAGGCGTATCCGGGTGAACGGTAACCGTGATAGGGTCTGATTGTACATTGGCCCTTGTTACCGAATGCAGTGTAATGGTATATTCCTTACTGCTTTCAAAGCCATCAACCCTAATGGTATCCAAAAAATAACTCGATTTAGTTTGACGGGCTGTTTTTCCGTTGATGTTATAATCGGCCACCACATACAGCAGGTTTTGCGATGAGGGCAGGGTGTAAGTTAAAACCGCGCCACCGTTAAAATTGCGCACCTTAACATTGGTAACTACGCCGGGTTTGCTTTTATCGGTATCGTCCGGAAGTTTATAAGTATCGCTTTTGGAGCATGAAAACAAGCATGCGGTTAAAAGCGCCAGTATAGCTAAAAAGTATACCGACTTTATATGATTATTGCTCATAATATCTTTCATTTTTTATTCGTGCTACAAAAAAATCCTACCAGTAAGGGTTTTGAACAAGGTTATCATTAATCACTATCGAGTTGTTCCAGATAGGCCACAGGTAATCGCGGGTATTGAATACCGGGATCTCTACGTTGCGGGCGCGGTAGTAGTTAATAGCTTGTTCTTCGTAAATGCTCCAGCCGGTTAGCGGGGTGCTTAACACACCCTGCAACTCTTTCCAACGGCGTAAATCCCAGCCGCTTTGGCCCTCAAAACAAAGCTCAATGCGGCGCTCCTGGTGAATGATGGCGCGTAAACCTTCTTTGGTAGTAGGTTTTGATGGATTTTTTGAATAGGCAGCCCATGCGTTAACCACGCCATCTAATCCGGCGCGTGCCCTTACCCTATCCACATAGCTTATGGCATCGGCTGTTGGGCCATTAGCCTCATTTAAAGCTTCAGCATAAAGCAGGTATAAACCGGCCATGCGCATTACAGGCATCGAAAAATCCGTCCAGTTAAAGCCGTCGTCATACACGGTTAAATAGTTGGCCAGTTTTTTAGGCCAGTAGCCGGTGATGTTGGTTTTTTGCAACGTTTTCGGTCCGGCCAGCGCGGTTACGCCCCTTGCAGGTACGTAGTGGGCAATTTTGGCATCCAGGATCCCATCGCCAAACCAAATACCGCCATCAAAACCGATGCTGCCGTAAAAGCGCGGTTCACGATCAAAGTGGGCTTTAATGGTTTGGTAACCTTGTTTGATGTAGTAAAAGTTAGCGGCATCACCGGTGCGCAGTTGGTTACGGTCGGCATAATCCCAGGTTTTATCTTCATCAATAGGTACGCCTTTGTTGGTATAAAACAGATCGGTAGTGGAGATAGGCACCGCGTAGTAAGCCGGATTTTGCCCGTCGTTCTGGTTAGCTTTTTGGGTTAACCTCGGGATGCAATATTCCTGCCCATGCCAGATGTTGCTTAACGACCAGATGAGCTCCGGGTTGATATCCCATTTTTGGGTAAGCGCGGTTTGGAAAGTAAGCACACGTTTCAACGAATCGGGCAGGTTAGTTACCGCAGGCGAAGGAATAAAAGTTTGGTTAAGGTGCAAACCGGCAGCCTCGCACATATCAATAGCCGTTTTGCAAGCCGTAGCCGCTTTTTGCCATTTGGTGGCATCAAATGAGGTTGGGAACAGGTTTTTGCCGCTTTTGTCTTTAAAGTTGGCATAATCCGGGTTCCCGTTAAACAGCGGGCTCGCAGCCGTCATCAACACCTCGGCTTTGATAGCCGCTGCTGCAGGCGCTGTGATCCTGCCCAGCTCTTTAGATGGATTATCGATGGTAGCAGGCAGATCGGGAATGGCCTGATCCAGCAAACCCACTACATAATTAACTACATCGTCAACTGACTGGCGTTTCACTTTAACTTCTGCAGTAGATGCTTCAACAGGTAAGTTAACATCAACAATTGGCACCGGGCCGTACATCCGCATTAAATAATAGTGATAGTAGGCCTTTAAAAATTTCACCTCGGCTATCCAGCGTTTCTTTTCAACGGCAGATAGGTCGGCAGGTTTGTCGATATTCTCCAGCATGGTGTTACAGCGCCTGATGGCTACGTACATGGCAGTACCGTTAGCACGGCCATCCCAGAAGTTTAAACCTGGTTCGCCAACGTTTTGGGTGCCGGTTATCAACGTAAAACCGGTAATATCAATAGGGTTGCCGGGCAGGTTGAGCGGGAAAATAATCTCGCCCGAGGTGGTGAAGCCGGCGCTCCTGTTCATATCATTTAATTGCTGTACCGATGAATAGCAGGTAAAAAGATAATTCTCCGCCTCGTTCTTGCTCCTGAAAGCGTAGTCAATCGTACCTACATCAGGCGGTACAACGTCAAGATATTTTTTGCATGAGCCGGCTACCGTCATTAAAAATAGCAGGCAAAAAAGTTTATAGTTAAATTTCATGATACTCTTCATCTCCTTATAAATTAACATTCAAACCAATATTGTATACCTTTTGAATGGGGTAGTTAAAGCCATTGCCGCCCAGCTCGGGGTCCCAAAGTTTAAATGAGCTCCAGGTAATCAGGTTAAGGCCGTTAACATAAATCCTCAGGCTGCGCAGGCCCATCCTTTTGGTTATGGACGCAGGCAGGGTGTACCCCATCTCGGCCGATTTAAGGCGCATAAAGGCCCCGTTGCGTAACCACCAGGTACTTGGCTGTAAATTATTTTCGATAATGTTGCGGGTAGTGCCTAAACGCGGATAGGTGGCATACAAATCCTGGTGTTCCTCACTCCAGTGGCTATCGGCAAATTGCTGTAATAGCTGGGTGTTGCCGTATACATATGCCTCGGTGCTTTGCACAAAGGGGCTAACCGAGTTGGGATTAATAAAGAATGACACCCTTGCCTGCCCCTGGAAAAAGGCAGAAAGATCAAAGTTTTTGTATTGGGCCGATACACCGTAGCCGTACACAATTTCGGGTACCTGCGGGTAGCCGATGAAAGTTTGGTCGCGGTTATCGATAATACCGTCGCCGTTCAGATCGCGGTATTTGATATCGCCGCCGCGGGGGGCTTTGCCGGTGGTGGAGAAAATTTGCGTTGGTGAGGCTGCTGCTTCGGCATCGTCAACAAAAAGCCTGTCGGCAATGTAACCATAGCCAATACGGATAGGCTGGCCAACAAAATGGCGATAAGGTTCAGGGTAGTTAGGCTCTTCGTAGTAGGTATACTTATCGGTAGCGAGGGTAAAGTTACCACGGCCCGATACGATCCATGAGTTATTGATGGTCTTTTTATAATCGAAAGACAGATCGATACCTTTTGAGTTGGCTTTACCTAAGTTGGCATAAATATCAGCCTCCAAACCCGAGGTACTTGGAATGTACGAGCGTTTTTGCAGAATGTTGTACCTGTTATAATTGTAAAACTCGGCAACGATATTCAGATTTTTAAACAGGGTCATTTCAACCGCGAGGTTTGCCTGTTTAGATGTTTCCCAGGTTACATTAGGGTCTGAATAGTTGAGGATAGTTGCACCGTTATGCGCATAGCCCGCGTTGGTACCGAAAGCGGCGTAGGCCCCGCCGTTAAGGTTTACGTTTGATGCATAAAAGAAACGCCTGTCGCTGATGGCATCGTTACCTACCAAACCGTAGCTGCTGCGGATCTTTAAACGGTTAACCACATCAAGCAATGGTTCGAAAAACTTTTCGCCCGATACCAGCCAGCCGCCGCCAATGGTTGGGAAAAAGCCATAACGATGTTCGGCCGAGAACCTTTCTGAACCGTTATAACCGAAGTTAAACTCCAAAAAATATTTTCCGGCGTAGTTATATCCGGCGCGGCCCGCTATACCAAAGTTGCGGTGCGGCAAGGCATCAATAAGCTGGCCCGCATTTGAATAAACCGTTTGCTGGCGGGTAAACACCGCGGTTGCCGAAAGATTATGTTTGCCCAACTGGCGCGAATAATCAAAGTTACCCTGCAGGTAAATCTGGTTGCTGATAGTTGGCGTGCCCGGAAAATATTGCAGATACTCAATAGCGTCGCCTGGTTTTTGGTTGAGCCAGGTTAAGGTATAGGTGTTATTGGTTTTGTTATAGCTACCGATGTTATAATAAAAAGGATTATAACCGTAATTGGCATCGAAATACGAATACCTGTTGGTGCTGAAAATACCGTGGAAGTTTAAGCCTTTGGTGATAAATTCAAGTCCCTGGTTCAACTCGATCTGCGCCAGCACCCGCGATTCGGTTGAGCTTTTGTGGCCTCTCAGCAACAACGCGTACGGGTTGTTATAAGGCACACCCTGATCTGCCGGGGCACCGAACAAAATATGCTTGGTGTTAATATTGGCCGAATCAGCTGGGAAATAAGCCGGGAACAACACCGGGCTGGTATGCAAGGCTATTTTATAAACATCCGAATTAAAGGAACCATCAGTAGTAAGCGGCCCGTTATAATCGCTGAATGTTCCCGAAAAACGCAGGATAGCCTCGGTGGTTTTGGTAAGGTTAAGGTTTACGTTGGATCGCAACTGGTAGTTGGTGAACTTGATATTGTTGCTGTTATTATTGGCCGCATCTTCGGCAAGGTTACCATGGTCAACATTGTATGATCCACCTACATAGTAACGGGCAAATGGTGTACCACCGCTAACGCTCAGGTTACCGCGTTGGGTTGATGTACGTTTTTTAAGCAGCAAATTGAGCCAATCAACCGCCGGGTAAACATAAGGGTTATAACCCGGACCTTTAGCCAAAGTATTTTCGGTGTTGATGATCTTATCCGGATCAAAAGGTGTAGGCTGATATGGATCACGCGACAGCGTAGCTTCGTTGAAAAGCTTCATGTACGTGATAGGATCGGCAATTTTAAGCGATTGGGTATTTTGCGATACCGAGTTTTCCGCCCTGAAACTAATTTGCGGCTTGCCAATCTTACCTTGCTTAGTAGCGACCAGAATTACGCCATTGGCACCACGGGCACCATACAAGGCTGTAGCACTGGCATCTTTCAGAATAGAGAAACTGGCGATATCATCCACCTGCAAACGAGCCAGATCATTAGTAGTTAACTCAATGTTATCTATCAAAATCAAAGGGTCAACCTTATAACCGAAAGTAGTTACCCCCCTGATAAAGAACTGCGCGTTATCCTGCCCCGGCTGCCCGGTGCCCTGGAAAGCGATGATACCCGCCGCCTGCCCGGCCAGCGCAGTGGTTAAGTTACTTGCCGGGATTTTTAACTCGGCTGGTTTGATGGTGGTTACCGACCCTACAATGGCTTCCTTCCGCTCCTTTTTACCGTAGGCGGTAATTACCACCTCTTCGGCCTGGCGCAAATCCTCTACCAAAACCACGTTAAAAAGCTTATTATCGGCATTAACCGTAAAAGTTTGCGGCACAAAACCGATAAAGGATACCCGAATCACCGAGCCGCTTTTTACATCGAGGATAAACTTACCGTTATTATCGGTAACGGTACCCCGTTTAGGGTCGTCAACTACGGTAATACTTACGCCCGGCAGGGTTACGCCCTTGTTATCTTTTACGGTACCGGTTACGGTAATATCGGCAATCACCTCGGCCGGGGCATCGTTTTTTCCGCCCGGCGCTTCTTTAATGATCACCGATTTACCATCGATACTGTAAGTTAAACCTGTGTTTTTGAGGCTGGTTTTCAGGGCCTCTTCAATAGGGGTATTTTGAAAGTTGACATCTATCTTCGGCGTGTTTTTGATACTTTTTGCCGACCAGAACAGGTTGTAGCCCGTTTGCTTATTTATTTCATTGAATACTTGTTTTAGCGTTACATCATTTTGTTTATAGGTGATCTTTTGCGAAAAGACCGCCGCACTTGCCTGCATAAAAGCGAGGAAGAGTATAAACGTGGTTAGCTTCATGATGAGCAGAAATTTCTTAGGGTAGCACGAAGGCGTACAAATGTTTGTAGTAAAAATTTTATACATTTGTTAAAGGCTGTTTTAAGTTGAAATGTGACGACAATTACATTCGGATTTTAAAAAGCTGATTGAGCAGGGGCATCGGAAGTGCCTCTGTTCTGCTTTTTATAAACCGCTGATCTGCTTTATGCTACGGGGAGTTGTAAAATTTTCTCATATAGTTTAATCGGGTTTAAATTGGTTTATCAGGTTATTACTTCTTCTTGGTTATAGTTATCGTTGAGCCCTGGATGCTAAACCGCGCGTCGCCGGTTTGCTCAATCATTTTTAGCAGCGTGTTGATGCTGGCAAAGCGGGTAGTTACCGCACCAAAGGTTTCGTTGCGCAGGCTCTGATCGGCAAAAACCACATCCACATTATACCAGCGCGATACGCTGCGCATAATGTTTTCCAGTTTTTCATCATCAAAATTGAAATAGCCGTTTTTCCAGGCTACAGCCTCTTCGGTATTTACTTCGCTTACATCAAGCGTATTGCCCAGCTTAGCCTGCTGGCCTGGGTTTAAGATGGCGCTACGGTTTGCAGCTGTTACCCTCACCATCCCCTGCAACAGGGTAGTTTTGGTAGTGGCATCATCGGCATAAGCGTTCACATTAAAATGCGTGCCCAAAACCTCAACGGTTTGGCGGTTGGTTACCACCCTGAAAGGCATTTCTTTATTATGGCTCACCTCAAAATAAGCCTCGCCCGATAGTTCAACCCGACGCTCATTCCTGTTAGCAAAACTTACCGGGAATTTTAAAGATGAATAAGCATTAAGCCAAACCTTTGAACCATCGGGCAAAACAACCTGGTACTGGCCACCTTTGGGTGTTTCGATGGTGTTGGAGGCGTCGAGATCTGTGCTGGATGAAGCACCGGACAGATCTACCCGGTCGGTAATGGTATAAACTAATTGGCCGTTAGCAGCTTTGGTCACGTTGATACCGTTTTGATTGGCAATTTGCCCATTGCCTGCATCGGTAAGGGAGATTTTGTTGCCGTTGGCTAAAGTTAAGATGGCTTTATTGCCTCCGGGATGGATATTGGATTGAGCATTTTGATGAAGGAAATTACCACTATCGGTTGTGAGCATCCTGGTAATGAATAGGCCGGTAACACCCAATATCAACACAGCCGAAGCAGCCGCTACCCAACGGAAGTAGCCCGGCTTCGTTTTAGCAGGTTTGGTTTCCTGGTTAAGGCGGGCAAGCATAGCTTCTCCTACCGTTTCCTCATCTTCCGGAAATTCGGCATCCTGGTAGGCGGTTTCGCGGAACCATTGCAGCAATTGCTCGCGCTCGGCGGCAGTGGCGGTACCGTCTTGATACTTTTTTAATAAAATGTGAATCTGTTCCTGGTCCAATTGGTTTGGGTGCTTTTATAGGTGGGTACATTGAAAAGCGGGTTACCCTATATTGGGGAGGAAAAAAAATTTATTGTATTGTTGATCTAAGCACGCCAGGCTCTAAGACGGAAAGAAAGACATCTGGATTTAATACCCTTAGCCAACCAGATGAATCGCTTGTATAATACGAGGCACCCACGGAGCCATTTCAAAACAAACTATAATTTGCTATAAACACGATACTCCTAACGGAGTTAGAAAACAGTGCCAAATACCCCGTAGGGGTAGCGTGTTTATAGCAAAATCTGAATGAGTTTAAAGGCTCCGTAGGTGCCTCGTATTCTAAAAGGGATGTGAATCGTTAATGTCGTGGAGATAATAGATGCGTTAGTATTAAAGGCGATTATAGTTATTCGCTTCGTCCCTGTCAAATTTGAAGCCGGTAAGATCAACCCGATGTTTATTCAAGGCTTTATTGATGTCCTCAATACGTTTCTTTTTTTGATCTGCAATAATGGTTTCTTCAATTTGATCAATCTCGAACGCGATAACCTCGATAGTCTTCCCCACCAAGCTATCCGGCAGCTTTATCGTTAAGCAGTTTTTATCGGGTGTCATGATTATCCTTATCATAACCCAATTTACTAATTTTCAATATAATATTGATAGGGCTAAACGAAAATCGCTCTTCTAAAGGCGATTCGTTTTACAGGGCGTATAAGATTTCTCCTCACGCCACCTCCTTGCCCTCCCACAGTCCGTCGAAATGACATGGGGGAAGCTTTGAAGCTATTTCAAAAGCGAAATAACCGTATGCAACACCACCACAATACTCCAACCATAATTCTTCAACTCGCCGCGGATAATTTTTAGTGCACGGGTAAGGTTAGCCTCCACCCCTTTCTCGCTGATCTCTATTTTCTCGGCTATCTCGGCATTCTTCAAGCCCAGGTCACGGCTGTAGCGGAATACCAGTTTGCATTTTTCGGGCATTTCTTCCACAATGCCGTTGATGTACTCTTGCAGAAAGAGGGCATCGAGTTTGGCTTCGTCGTGGGTGATATCGGTAAATTCGTAGTTGGCCTTGGCCAGGTCGGCGCGGTTTTTTTCGCGTTGGTAGTGTTTGAATACACCGAATTTTACAGCGGTAGACAGGAAGGCCGAAATGCTTTTGATCTCCACGGCGTCGCGCCTTTCCCAAAGCGAGAGGAAAACCTCGTGTACAATATCCTTAGCTACAGTTTTATCCTTACTGTGGTTCCAGGCCACGGCAAGCATACGCCGCCAGTACCGCTGGTAAATTTCGATAAAAGCGTCATGATCGCCGCTTTGCAGCAGGCTGGTAAGGTCATGATCGGTATGTGTACTGTACTTTGACATCGGCCCCGCTCTAAGGGAGATCTTTTAAATGTTTTGCAAACTAACTATGGTTATCGATTGCGAACAAAGCGTATTATCGCTTAAACAAGATCCATCGCTTTGCGAACACACTTTCATTCCGGATTTAATCAATAATTGGTTACCATGTTCAGTTGCAGCAGGAACCGCTTCTGAACCGGATACAAATATGCAATATAATTTTGATGAAAAAATTATTTTAACATTTAGGGGGGGAGAGAGAACCCATTCCGTCATGTTGAACTTGTTTCAACATCCCACTCGCTAAGCGGCCATGCTTAGCAAATCGTCTACCTGTCCTGTGGGATGCCGAAACAAGTTCGGCATGACCTCGATGTAGTAAATAAACAGGAACGGCCCGCAATGCGGGCCGTTCCTGTTTATTTAAGGGGGCTGTTACTTAGTCTCCGGCAATAACTGCATACGGATAAAATTCTTCCCGCTTAGGTATTTTTGAGCAGTTGCTTTTACGCTTTCAATAGTTACGCTATTCAAATCTTTAGTATAGCTATCTATCTGGTGCAAGTCTTCTTTATCGTTGATCTGCCCGCTGATGTAGCCCAGCCAGAAACCGTTGGTACGTACACTGGTTTCGCGGGTGCGGATGCTTTCGGCGCGCCATTTATCAATATTTACCTGTGCCGGACCGTTGGTTTTCAGCTTATTGATCTCATCTAAAGTTGAGGCTACCAATTTATCAGCATTTTTTGGATCGCAACCAAAGTACACGAACATGGAGTAACGTTGAGTTGGGAATTTGCTGTTATTAGCATAAGCGCCAGGCGAATAAACACCGCTTTCATCTTCCCTCAAGCGCTCAATCAACCTGATTTCCAGGCACTCTTTTAAAGCATCCAGCTGGATCCGCTCGGCAGCGCTGTATTCAAACGGGCCCGACCATACCATATCAACGGTGGCTTTCGGCTCCGAACCTTTGTAAACGTTTTTGGCGATCTTACCTTCGGGGATATGGATGCCTAAATCTTTAGCCTTCTCACCAAGATTTTTTGATGGCAGCGAGGCGATATATTTTTCAATAAGCGGTTTAATTTTCTCAATATCGATGTTACCTACAAAAGTAAAAGTCATGCCCGACGCATCGGCAAAACGCTCTTTGTAGATGGTGTACTCCCTATCCAGATTGATCTGATCAATTTTCGCGATGCTCGGCCCTGTACGGCGCACGTTGTAGTTGCCCAACGTTGCGCTTAAAGTATCCTGGAACACGGCGTTAGGATCATTCCCCCTGTTGGCGAGGCTTGCTTTTGAACGGGTAATGATGCCCTGGAACAAATCGGCATCTTTACGAGGTTCAGTTAAATAACCGTAGATCAGTTCAAAAGCACTTTCCAGGTCTTTTGGAGTCGAATTACCGCTTACACCTTGTGTGCGCTCGCTGATGTATGGACTTACACTTAACTGCTTACCTGATAAATATTTTTCCAGTTGTGTAGGATTGTAATTGCCCAACCCAAACGATTCGATCATGCCCGAAGCATTTGCGGCCGACTGGTAATCGGCATCACTATAAAGCGAAGTACCGCCTGGGGACGAAGCGCTGAACAGGATCTCGTTATCTTTAAAATCAGTTGGTTTCAATACCACTTTTACGCCGTTGCTCAACGTAAGGGTTGTTGTACCCAGGGCTGCATCTTTGGTTTCGGCAGTTATTTTACCTGCAACCGGAGCGTTGGCCAATAAAGGTTGTTTGCTTACTTCATCATTGTAAGGTTTGAGATCTTCGCCTTCAACAGCTTTTATCCAACTGTTCATAACAGCTTCTGTTGGCAAAGTTGCTTTATCTTTTTCAGGAGCAAGCAGCATCAAATCGCGGTTGGTGTTTTTGATGGATGATTTGCTTACGGCATTCACCTCGTCCAGGGTTACGCCCGGCAAATCGTTCTTCACCAGATCATACTCGTAGCTGATACCCGGTGCCGCTGTCCCTTTTAAAAAGTATTGCAGGTATTCGTTCACATAGCTATCCGAGTTGGTTTTGTTTTTTTCTTTAAGCGAAGCTTCCATATCGCTCAGGTAGGCTTGTTTGGCACGGTCAAGCTCGGTTTGGGTAAAACCGAAACGTTTTATACGCTCAGTTTCGCGCCATGCGGCTTTGAAGCCGTTTTCCAGTTCGCCTGGTTTGGCTACGGCATACAGGCTGTAGTTATCCAATCCGCCTAAAAAATCGCCTACTTCGGCACCACCCTGTAAATATGGCGGGTTGGCCTGGCGCATAATTTCGGCGTAACGGGCACCTGTCATCCTGTTAAATAATCCACGAACAATATTATCACGGTAATCGGCAGCGGTATGCAGTTTAGCTGCTGGTTGCTTCATCATTACCTGCGCTACAGTAACAGTCATTTCCTTATCGGTAACAGCTAAAAACTGGTTCTGGCCCAGCAATGGCACGGTATATTTGGTACGCGGCTTTTCGCCTGCAGGGTTTTTCAGGTCGCTGAATTTGGCTTTGATGGTTTTCTCCATCTGATCTACGTCGATATCGCCTACTACAATTAAAGCCTGCAGGTCGGGGCGGTACCAATCGTGGTAAAACTTTTTGATGGTTTCTGGTTTAAAGTTATTCAGCACTTCATCAGTACCAATTGGCAAACGCAGCGAATAGCGCGAGTGGTTAAGGATGGTTGGCAGGTATTGACGTTGCATGCGTTCCTGCGCGCCTTTGCCTAAACGTTTTTCTTCCAGTACTACACCACGCTCTTTGTTTATTTCGGTAACATCAAGGGTAGCATCCTGCGCCCAATCGCGCATAATCTGGATACCGTTTTTCAGGATGTCCGGGTTATCAGATGGCAATGGCAACTGATATACTGTTTCATCAAATGAAGTATAGGCGTTCAAATCAGCCCCAAAGCGTACGCCCGATTTTTGCAGGTAGCTTACCAGCTCATTTTTCGGGAAGTTTTTAGTACCGTTAAAGCTCATGTGCTCCATAAAGTGAGCTAAACCACGCTGGGTATCATCTTCCAGTACCGAGCCAACTTTATTGGCCAGGTAAAAAGTAACGCGTTTTTTAGGTTCTTCGTTATGCCTGATGTAATAGGTAAAGCCGTTAGGCAATTTACCGGTACGTACAGCCGGGTCAAGCGGCAAATTTTTCTCTGTTGTAGTTTTTACAACTTTTGGCTTGGCTACCTGTGCCCATGTTGGCGCAGCGGTAAACGACCAGCTAAGCGCAATGCCTACGCTGGCTAATAAAATAGTACTTTTTATGTTTTTCATAATTTGTAAATCGGATCAGGATTTAGCGCTAAGTTAAAAAAGAGCCGGTATTTAAACCGGCCCCTCGAAATTAAACTTAACTAAAACTGATGGAAATGCCCGACAGAGCTTCTTTATGTGGCAATGAGAGCCACTTTTTTATTTTTAACTATTAAATATTTTTTTGAGCAACGCATCAATGTCTTCCGCTGCAGGATTCACAGCAATCACTTTGCCGCTGTCATCCAACAATAAGGCAAAAGGTACTGATTGGATGCCCAGAGCGTTCATCATTACCGATGCGTCCTTCCCCGCTTCATACTTATCAATGGCCTGTTGCCAGGGCATTGCTTCCTTCAGCATTGCGCTTTTCCAGGCCCTGCTGTTTTGATCTATCGAAACACTCAATATCTCAAAACCGCTTTTTTGATACTTTTTATAAAGCTCCTTTAAATGCGGAATGGACGCCCGGCAAGGCATACACCACGATGCCCAAAAATCAATAAGTACCACCCTCCCTTTCACTGCCGATGATTTGAGCGGCTTACCGTTACTGCCCTGCAAACCGAACGCCGGTAATACTTTACCAACTTCAACGCCCTGCCCTACCGTATCCGCCTGTTGGCGGGTATATGCAGCCACTGGCTTTGCCCCTGCTACAATCAACACTGCTAAGGTAGCCAGCATTAAAAATGTTTTTTTCATACCAATTACCTATAAAATCTGTAATTCAATCAATTTGCGTTTGGGCGGGAAGCATTTGTTATTATCACATACCTGGTAGTAAAGCCCGCATTTAATGGTGGTGCCCGGCTTTAATGATTTGGCGTTTATTTCGGTTTTAAATGTGGCTTTGTCTTCCCATACAAACATGCCCTCGCCGCCGGTAAACGGTACGCCGGCCGAGCTTTGCCAAGCTGTGTTTTTAATTCCTTTAGGTAACTCAATAACCGGCTCGGTTATAATAAAAGGGCTATCCTTAGGCACATAAGCGTAAATATGCCAGCCCTGCAAAATATCGGCATTAACAACTACCTGCTTTTTTCCGCCCTGCATATCAACCAGCGTAGCGGTAACTACTACCGGATCGGCACGGGTGGGTACCGTAGTAGCGGCAGTCGTTTTAACAGTGCCGGATACCGGAGCTGCAACAGCAGCTGTTTCTGTTTTATAGGTATTCACCATAAATTTAAATCCGCCTGCTTCGGTGTAATAAAGGTTTGGTTTGTTTTTGTTTAACCAGTTACGCCATTCAGTAGCCGAGCCAAATTTTTCGGTAGTATATCTCTCCAGTACCCTTTGGGCTAAGGCCGCGTCATCGCCTTTTTCAAGCATGCTGATACATTTTTCAAGCAGCTCTACCTTGCGGTTGGAGATGCCCAGCTTTTTCGCATCTTCATCTACCTGTAGCGAATAGCCATCTGCCGGATAATAATATTCAAGGTTTTCGCGATAGTATTTATGATAGGCCTCTACATCAGTGCCAAACATATTATACATGCCGCTGCCGGTCCAGTACTTCAGATAGTCATCAAAACTTTCTGTAGCATCGGATATCGGCATATGCAGCAGGGCTTCGTTAGCTCTGCCAATATCCTCTCCTTTGGCTTTGCGGTCTTTCAACTCCTGTTGCATTTTAAGCAGGCGGGCATTGCCTTCCTTACGGGAGATCAGCGTTTTTTCATACTGAGCTTTATCGCTGCGATAGATCATTTCGCTTACCCATTCGCGGTTTTCGATCTGTACCTTTTTCATGATTGGCTGCTGACGGTCGAACTTTTTGATGTAGCAAATCGTGTTCACGAAAACATCTTTGGCCTCATCCGTCATGTGGTTGGGCGAACCCGAAAATCCCCACATAAAATAATTGCCATGCCTGCCAAGCGCTACCGCCTCAGCATTTTTTAAACAAACGCCGCCGCTTATAGCTTCCGCATCCGGCGAATCGTTAAAACCCTCGCCATGGGCTACCATACCTATGATATACTTATCTTTTGCAGATGCATCTTCCTTAATCACCTTCCACATCGGCATTTCTTTTGGCGTGGTTGCAGCCTGGTAACCGTTAAAAAAAGATCCGGGCGTAGGCCTTGTTACCAATGTTAAATTAACCTTTATTGGCGTGTTAAATATCGGGTGACTGGTTTTAATGTTCAGCGCATCGTCTTCCAGGCACTGGCAATACCAGTCAAACTTTAAACCGATAGGCAAACCTACATCTGGTGCCAGCTGGTGCATTAAAATAATAGGACGGTTAAAATTTGCCGGAAGGTTTATCGGACCGGCATCGGCAATGGTTACATCTACCTTATCAGACATTGATGCATTATAATCCCGCACGTCCACCACTTCTACCTTATCAAACCGCGTTTCCAAAAATGCCTTAAAATCGGCCATACGGGTTTTCCAGGCTTCGTCGATAGCCGGTGTAGCGGTACTGTAGTAGGTTATTTTTGCTGGTTTCGGTTTTGGGGGATCGTAGCCCACGTACAAAACCCTGAGGCTAATTTTGCCTGATCCGGCTTTTGTAACCTTTGCAGATGAAGCCATACTAAACACAAGGAAAAGCAGCAGGGCTGAAACTATCTTTTTCATATCTTTTTAATTAAAAAGTTTGGCAAGTTTGACATTTAGCTGTTTACCGTGTCGGTTATTGCCGATGATTTGTTGTGTATAGGTTATTTTAAATCAATATTAACTTTGTTTCAATAGTGCAGGTTTCTCCGGCCACCATGGGTGTTCGGAACGTTTTTTATTCCCTCCCCGGGAGGGGGCTGCCAACTTAAAGATCCGGGCAGCAAATGGCTTTAAGTTCCCCTCTTGAGAGGGGGCGCGATGGGAAAGAGCGAGAGCAGGGGTGTGTTATACGAGCGATAAACCTCGCGCAGAATAACACACCCCTCCACCCCTCTCGAGAGGGGAATCGCACAAACCCACCGCTTTTTGCCAAATTGAAGGCTATGCTCCCAGGGGAGGGAATCGCTCTCTCCCCGCTTTTTTATCAGCTATGGTACTAACGCCGGAGTTAAAGCTAAAAGTGACATCCGCTTGTCTATTTATACTTCACCTTCGGAAAATCCTTTTGCGCCTGTTTAAACTGGGTTTCCCACTCCTCTGTCCAGCCGAAGGCCTGGGTAGCTTGCTGCTTAAGGTTTACACCTGCAGCCCCGCTCCAGAAATGCACAAATTCGCCCCAGTTCATATCACGGGTATATTCATGCCCGTGCGGATCTTTTTTTTGCGGGAAGTTTGCCGCCAGCAAAGCAAAGTATTTATCAAGCACCGCTGCTTTACCGTAACTGCTGTAAATGGGATAAAACCAGTTTTTAAACCACTGCGTTTTGGCCCGCGGAAAATCATCATACTGGCCCTGCATCTGGTCGTAAACCCGCTTTGCCTCATCTTCGCGACCGATATGCAGCAATACATCGTAGTTGAAAATCTCCATAAACTTACTGTCGCCCCAAAGCACATCCGATGGTGAACCTTTTACACCGTGACTGGCACCGCTTACAATATGCCCCATTTCATGAATGGGCATGCCTATTTCCTGGCCGGTTGGTTTTTCCCAGCCATCGAGGCCGCAATCAATGGTATTTCGGTAATCATGACTATCATCAAAGTACGAAGCGGGATGGCCGCCGCCGTAAATGCCCTGGTGAAAAATGGTGTACAACCTTGTCGAATCGCCGAAGCTACCGTAAGTGTTTTTTACATAGCCCCAGGCATCCGACATGGTTTTGTAAGGCCATGTAACCGATTTATCCATCCCCTTATCGTAATAAACGGCAACGTTTTTATCCTCATAAACCAACGATACCACCTGGTTATGTTCAAACCAGTGCTCCTGCCAGTAAGCCGGCGGTTTACCCGTTTGCCGGATGGGTGCTACATCGGGCTTATTAAGGCATTTGCCGTAAAAAAACGAAAACGACGAGATCACGATGCCGCCGATGATGTACCTGGTTAATTCATTTTTTGTCATAAAAAGCTTTTTATTGCGCCTTACGGAACCATTGGCAACACCCCTATCCGCAAAGGATGCTGCCGGCTCCGTATGTCTTTAGCATGTTAATTATTTGATATTGTTAAATTATATTTTGCCGGGTTACGTTAAAAGCAACAGCCTAACCTGCTTACAATTATGGCAATAAAACCGGCTACAAAAATTGATATGCTAATCGGAGCGTACGTTTAGTTAATTATATTGAAAAAAAAATGCCTTTATGTCCGGTCCATCATAACCGTAGCTGCAGATATCAAAATCACCCTCACTTTTTTCGTTTTCTGCGGCTATTAATATTACATGTCTTATTATAGCCGGAATGGCGAACCACTCCGGCTATTTATTTTTAGAGCGCCGGGTTCTTACTATAAGCTTCCCAAAGTTCATCAACTGTTTTACCAGTTAATGTTTTCCAGGTTTGATCAGAATACGTATTATCGCGGCAGGCGGCGTCCAGGCCTTTTACAATACCGGCTTTAACATGCTTATCAAGCCAAACCAAAAAACGGGCTGTTATACCGTAACTCCCTGTATAATCTTTATCTGCACTATAGTCGGGTAAATGCCAGTTAGCGGCGGCGTTGTTTAGCCCGAGGGTGTATCTGGCGTAATCGGCAATGCCTTCAGTAAGCCATCCGGGGTTGCCTCCTTTATAATCCTGTACAATATGCATTACCTCATGGGTAACCACATCCAGATCCTCAGGGTTAGCAAGCATCCATTTTGGGCTTACACGAACAGTGCCGTTTCCTGCTTCGGCAACACCTGTATAGGATGGATCGATGTTAAAATGAACCTTCACCGTTGTTTTAGGATTATAAATGGAAGCTTCCAGGGGATATACTTTAAAAAAGGCATCGATCATCCGTTCCTTGATTTTTTTCCCCTCTTCGGTTTCAAAATCGGGCGAGTAGTTGGTGAAGATCAATGTATAAGGCCCCCTGGTTACTGAATCCTGCGACAGGTAATCATGAAAAACCGGCTTAACCTGTGGTTCATCCCTGCTATCGGCCAGTTTATCTTTGTAACAGGCGGTTGTTAAAGCCATGGCAGTAGCCATCAGCATGAAAACTTTCAGGCTGTTATTCATTTTTTTCATATGGTTAGGTTTATTGTTTATTTAGTAACTATGTCAATTGGTTCACCAGGAATGCCACTTAATGTTTTGATGATGTTTCCCGTTTTGGAAACACTCACATCAAGTGTATAAACAGCCCCGTTTGCGCCAACAGTAAGAGTATTATCATCCAAACTAACCTTGATCATTGATATTTTTTTACCGCCGAAATCTGCATCAAGCTGTCTTATATCCTCATTAATAGGATTGTATCGGTATATTTTTCCTTTTGATGAAAAGTAGAATACATTTAAACTGTTAACTACCCACTTGGTGTCGTCGTCAATTAATGCGCTGCCTTTAAATGTGCGTTTGCCCAGGCCTCTAAAGGTTCTGTCGTTGCCCAAAGGGTAGCTGAAACTTAATTCGGTTACGGCACCTGTGCCCGTTTTAAAGAACGCGTAAGATGCGCCGCCCTCAACAGGCTTCATGAATAAAAGGTTATCGTATGTAACATTTTTAGGATCAAAACCTGTGCTTGCTGTATCAACTTTATAGTTGGTTCCAGAATAGGTTCCATCAGAGCCAAATGTGATAAACGCTTTTTTCTTCAGATCGTACCCGATGAAAAATGAGCTGCCGTGTGTAAAATACTTCGACATATTGTAATCGCCGGCCTGCGCATTGGCAAACTTGCCATAATCATCAGCAAAAGGAGCTGTTGATTGAACACCCACGTATAACTTGCCGTTAATTACGCCGGTTGGTACTGTACCCATTTGTACAGGCCCCAAAAACGGTTCGAGATACCCGGCGCTGATAACGGCAGGCGGCGAGAAAAACTGCGACGAAAAATCTTTTCGTTTCAATAATGTACTGGCATCAAGTATCACACCACTTTTATTAGGATCATTACTTAACACCCAATATTCCTCTTTGGTGTTGGGCTGGTAAGGCAGTGGTTTTGAGTAATACAGTTCAACCGGGTTTATAGGCAAATCTTCTTTATTAAGCGATTTATAAATATCGCTCAATACCGTTTTATCGGGCCTTACAAATGATAGTTTGGTAAGCCCGTTATCATTGCTTAATACCAGGCTGCCCACCGAAAACTGGGTTGTGCCTGTTATTTTAAAGGGGAAATTATAAAACAACCCGTTGCGTTTATCGGTAATGAGGAGCTTACAGGTGCGGGGGCCAGGGCCCAAATTATAAACTATTTTAAGCGGGTAACCCTTGTAAACCGCTTCCCGAAGTTCTTCCTGAACGGTTATGTGCCACTCAAAATCCAAATCCTTAAGCGGATCGGCGTTTGCGAGGGTAATTTTTGGTTGTATGGTAAGCGTATCGCCAATCTGCGCTGCGAATGTTGCGTTATTAAAGCCGGCAACTACCGGCTCTGAAGGTGGCGAGTATACATAATTGCCCAGGTCTTTTTTACATGAAGTATAAAGCACTGTTGTTATGAACGCCAATATAGCTATCGATTTAAATTTCATGACCTAAGTGTTTAATTGATAATAACCTGTTGACCATTTTCATCAACAAAAAAGTACTTGCCTGCCAAATCGTAATACTTGAGATAAAACTTTTTATCGGGCGAAGAAGAACTATAAAAATCATAATCATTGCTTCCGTTGGCTCTTTTGGTAAGTACATAACCCTTTTCAGGATAACGCGCTACCCAGGCAAAGGGGTCGTTCACAAATGTTCTGACATTATCTATATAATACAGCGAACGCGGAATTTGAAGATAAGCATCTGGTTTGGAAAGATTTACAAGATCAACAGTACCCGATGAAATCAGGAATAACTGGTGTTTGATCCTGCTGTAATTACCGAGATTACCCATCCAAAAAATCCACCATGATGGCTGCTCTAACCGGGCAGAGTACAGGATAGTTCTTTTTCTGAGCAATACAGGAAGTGAAGAGCCAAAATCCTGACCGCCCGAAACGAGAATAGTGAGCTTTACTGATTTATTGGCAAGATCCGGGTCGCTGTTTTTTATAATCACCGGTATTTTTACAGTGCCAGAATCGGCAGGCATCACGTAAGTTGGTTTAAGCGCTTCATAATGCAGCCCGGCCTTAGCTGTAGTAGCAGTATCAACTACGCTTATTGTAAACTTCCGTTCGCTTTTTGATATCTGGCCCGAAATAATTACCGGCACCCAAATGGTATCCTGGGCCAGCGTGGGGTTATAGGCAAAAGAGTAAGTGAGTATCGAAGTGTCCTGATTTTTGTCTTTATCCTTATAGTTCAGATAAATATTATCCTTAGAGCCATAGGTAAGCAATTGGTCTTTTTTGCAGCCAAAAAGTGCTGCAACAACCACAAAAACATAAAATATATTTCTTTTCATTGTTATAAATGGTATAAGATCAATTATTATAAGCTTTTTCATCATCCGGAACCGGGAACACATAGATGCTGTTAGATGCAGGATATACCTGTCCGTTGGCCGCTACTATATCAAGGTTTAACCGTTTATACATGTAAAATATCTGGCTCTCGCCGTAAAACTCTTTACGGGCTTCCTTAACCAACGCATTTATAAAAGCCGTTTTACCTAAAGTTGCGGGCAACAGATCAATTATACCGCGGTGCGTGCGCACAGTATTTAAGTACTCAATAGCTTTCATCGGGTTACTATCGTAACTCGCTTCGGCGGCTATGTAATAGGC
Organism: Mucilaginibacter celer; assembly: GCF_003576455.2. Classification (NCBI taxonomy): domain Bacteria; kingdom Pseudomonadati; phylum Bacteroidota; class Sphingobacteriia; order Sphingobacteriales; family Sphingobacteriaceae; genus Mucilaginibacter; species Mucilaginibacter celer. Next base: position 159,695 of record NZ_CP032869.1, on the reverse strand, counting down.
CTCCGTTAAACGAAAAGCAGGTGCCATAAGCGGGTGCAGATTTACCTGAGGCGAGCTGTTAACCAGGTACTTAATCAGGTAACTACGGTTTGGTGTTACATCGGTAGCTGTATAAAACCATTGCCTGTAGCGCCAGTCTTCGGCACCAACGGTGCTTTTTTCATATATGTTATCTAACTGTGCCGGGGTTGGCTGGTAGTCTGCCGTATTTGCTCTGCTAAATAAGCTTACGAGCGCATCATTATCATTGGCGTAAGGCGCATACCATCCAAACACCAGTTCATTGTAAAAAATCCGGTCTTTCTGCGTAACATCGTTGTTAAAAGCATCTTCTTTTTGTGTCCACGGAAACTTGTTGGCTGTTATTACATCATTCGCGTTCGAAAGCGCATTCTGATAGTCGTTTTTGTACAGGTAAACCCTTGCAAGTTCACCGCACACCGCGTAGTAGTTTAGCCTGTGCCTGCGGTTTTGTAAAAACAGGGTATTGCTTGTAGTTTCGGTTTGCTTTATGCCTGTAAAATTATCGGGATATTTTTTGTTCGGATAACCAACAACATAAGCTGCCGAAATAATAGGATCTGTGTTACTTAGTAAGGTACGTGCGTTACGCAAATCAATAATAGCGTAATTAATTACATCACCTACTGATGAAAAGGGCGTGCTTTTAATGCTAACATTAGTTACATAAGGAATGCCCTTACTATCGGGGCTGTACTTGTATGATGGGGCAAACATACGTAACAGATCGAAATGAAGATACGCGCGCAACGCCAGTGCTTCACCTTTGATGATGGCATAGTTATTTCCTGAAAATATTGCCTTTTGCTTATCTATAACCTGCAGTATTTGGTTGCAGTTGCCGATAGCATTATAAACAGACGACCAGATCTGGCTGTTCTTGTCTTTTAAAATGCTTTGACTGTATTGAAACGAGGCGATTTTTTGGAAATCGGTATTAGAAAACGAATAGTTTTGCGCCATAATATCAAGGTTGCTAAACGTAAGGTTTCCTGCATACAAATCTGCTTTGGTGCACCTTGCATAAACCCCGTTTAATGCCTCCTGAAATCCGGCTTCAGTTTGAAAAAGCTGCTCCTTATCTACATCAGATTCCGGCTGCACATCCAAAAACTTCCTGCATGATGTAAAAACAAGTAATGGAATTATAAAAATTAAATATTTTTTCATGGTTTTTTATTAAAATGAACCTAATAATGAAAATGTTAAGCTGCGGGCGAACGGATAATTAATACCCCGCTCTGCCTGGATAGTTGAAGCCCTGAAAATATCATTTGCAGTAGCCGCGAGCCTCAGGTTTTGAAGCCCCAGACGACGAATAGCCGCCAGTTTAAAATCATACGACAGGTATAACGACTGCAACTCAATCAGGTTATCTTTTTGTACAAACCTCGATGAAACGTAGGTATCAGTGAGATCGGTAATATTTTTGAAAAATGTATGGTCGCCCGGTTTTTTCCACCTTTGTTCAAGTACCCGGCTGTCAACATTAAAGCGCGGGTCGGCATTTTCAACCCTGTCAATAAGCGTTTGATTGAAGGCCTGGCCGCCAAAACGGTAATGAAAACTAACGCTCATCAAAAACCTTTTGTACGAAACCGAAGTACCAAAAAAACCTTCGGCCTTTGGCGCGGTATTACCTACGTCCTGTACATCCTTAACATTCCAGTCGTAGGTTAGGGTACCATCTTTTTTCACTAACAGTTCTTTACCATTCTGAGGATCGATACCTAATGATTTTACAGCATAAATGGTAGTAAGCGATTTCCCCTCAACATACCTGGTAAGCGGTGTTGAAAATGCGTTATTATCAGTATTGGTTTGGAAGTTGTCTATATTATTATTAAACGCTTTAAGCGAATTGGAGATACTGATTATTTTGTTATCGTTATGGGCAAGGTTGCCAGTAACGTTTATGTTCCAATCTGTTGTATGGAAAACCTGGGCTACAAGGTAAAGCTCATAACCCCTGTTCGACATATCGCCGAGGTTATCTTTGTAGGTAGTAAAACCTGTTGATGGGGCGAGGTTAATGTCGGTAATAAGCCCTTTGGTAAGTTTGTAATAGTAACGGGGCGATATAACTATCCTGTCCTTAAATAAACCGATGTCCATACCAACATCTGTCGTACGGGTTTTTTGCCACTCCAGGTTGCTGTTTCCATAACCCAATATGGTGGCGCCGATACCTGTTGAATACCAGTGCTGGGTATCGTACAAGTAAATTGAGCGTGACTGGTAAGCAGGAAAACCGATAGAGCCCAGGGTAGCTATGCTCCCTTTAAGGCGCAATTGGCTTATTACTTTTGAGCCTTGCAGGAAATTTTCTTTGTGAATGTTCCAGCCAATACCTAAGGAACCAAAAGGGGCATAACGCCTATCGGCACCGAAAGCCGATGAACCGTCAACCCTTACAGATGCATCTAAAAGATACTTATTCTGGAATGCGTAGTTACCCGAAAAGAATGCACCGGCAGTTCTTGATTTGGTAATATCACCAAAAGGTCCCGAGTTTTCTTTATAAATACGTGCAAAGCCTATGTTGGTAAACCTGTCGTTTGCGAAACCCTGGGCCGAGAACGATTTAACATCCGTTTTCGACGCTAAAATGTTGGCACCTAAAACAAGGTTGAAATAGTGATCGCCCAGCATTTTGTTATAATTGATGGTTACGTTTCCATCCAAACGAAGGCTGCCATTATTTCCATAATCATAACTACCCCTGTTATTTAATTTATCAGCTGCGGTATTATAAAAAGCGCTGCTTAACGGCGACACATAATGATCTGAGGTACTGTTATTTTTGTTCACACTCATTAATGCCCTCAATCTTAAACCTTTTGAGAGCTTGTAATCAGCCGATAACGACTCTAAGATCTCTGTATAAGCAGATTTATCAAAATTGCTGAGGCTGGCTTCATACAACGGGTTAAAAATATTTTCGGTGATGTACTGATCTGATCCTTTGCGGAAGGTGTTTATACGCCAGTTGGCAAGTTCCTGTACCAACCTGCCTGTACTATCCCTGATGGGGAAGTAAGGATTGGCATTTACATATGTTGCAAAATTGCCATAAGGTGAGTTAACCTGGTTAACCTGTGTAATGGTTAAATCATTCCTGATGATGAGTTTCGAACTTGGGTTGTAGGTAAAGTTAACCCCGCCGCTATATCGTGTATTGTCTGAGCCTTTCATAACACCGGGCTGTGTCTGATAACGCATATCAAGACCATACCTGAAAGATTGGTCGCCGCCCTGCACGTAAACCGAATGCTTTTGCTGGTAAGCATTTCTTAACGGCTGCGATAACCAATAAGTATTTACGCCGCTGGCCACGTTTTTCAGGCGCGTAAACAACTGGGCGTCAAGCTCGTCCTGTTTGGTATCGCCGCTGGTAGGGGTTTGTGTACTGTATAAGCCTACAAGCCGCTCGTAATCTACTTTTTGTTTGGCATTAAGCACATGATAATCAGATAAATCCGGTCCGTTAAAAGTAAGTTCATAGTTATATGATAACTGCAACTTTCCGGCAACAGGGGCCTTAGTGGTAATAACCATTACACCATTGGCAGCCCTTGAACCGTAAACTGCCGTAGCAGCACCATCTTTTAATAAGGTAACCGATTCGATACGGTTGATGTCCAGGTCTACTACTTTTTGAAGCGAAACCTCAAAACCATCCAGTATGAATGCGGGCAGGTTGTAATTGCTTGAAAGGTTGTTACGATCAAGTATGTCATCGTTTATTGATGGAATTGCCGTGGCTCCCCTTACATTTATCTTGGGCAGCTTGTTAGGATCGGATCCTGCAAAGTTATTATCAAGCACCTTAAATGACGGATCAAAAGAAGCAATAGCTTTGATTACGTTTTGTGGATTATTACGTTTCAGGTCGGCACCGCTTACCGAGATGGCGTTGCCGGTATAATTATCCTTTTTGATAACCTGGTAACCGGTAACTACAATATCTTTTATGTTATTAATATCCGGTAAAAGCTTAACTACAATCGATTGCCCTGGCACAACTTTAACTTCTGCAGATTTGTAGCCGATAAACGAGAATACCAAGGTTTGCCCTGCATCGGCCTGCACGTTAAATTCGCCTTTTTCGTTAGTCTGGCCTATTACTCCTTTACTCCCTTTAATAGCGATATTTACACCGGGCATGGTGGTTTTACTTACCGAATCCACTACCCGGCCGCTCACGGGTATTTTGTTTGCGGCAATAACCGGGGCAGGTTCCGGCTCGGGAATTTTATTTTGAATCACGATGGTTTTACCTACAATAGTAAAACTCAGGTCAAAATTTTTAAGGCAGGCGGTAAGCGCATCAACAAGCTGCGTATTATGAAAATCCGCATCAATTGTTTTGCCTTTTAAGTTTACCTTATCGCTATAAAAAAACAAATAGCCGGTTTGACGCTTAATGTCCGTAAAAACAGATTGCACACTTTTGTTTTTACCGGATAATGTCACCGTTTGCGAATAACTTGCAGCGGATAAGTGTAACGCGCCCACAAGTAACAGTATAGTGGTGAGTTTCAATACTAATAAGATTTTGTACTTTACCCCCCGTATTGCGCATACGGCGTTGTAAAGAAAAGTTAATTTCATATTTTTGAATAAGATTGGGTTAATAAAATGCAGCCCAGGCCTTGAACTTCTTGTGCTGCGCGACCTTTTTGCAACCGGAAGCGGTGAGAGGCTTCCGGTTTTTTTTGTCTTTAATTAGGGGGTTATCTGAGATTTAGCGTATTCGTTTCTCCATGTAATTTCTTTTAGTTGTGAGCATTCAGTTTGTTAGTTTAGTTTTCGATTTTTATAAAGTTTAGGGACGGATATTTTCTTTTCAGAACTGTTATTTACTGTAGGATACCTTTACTATTTTGCCATCAACCTCAAACTTTATGTTGTTCAGCTCGAGGATCTTAAATACATCGGCAAGGTTGCTGCCGCGCGAGATTTCGCCGAAAAATTTTTCATCGGGGATCTTTCCTTCGTAAACCACATCGATATCATACCACCGGCTGATTTGCCTCATTACCGTACGGAGATCCTCATCTGCAAATGAAAATACGCCGTTTTTCCAGGCTACCTCTTTTTCGGTATCTACCTGCTGTAGGCGGATAGCTCCTGCCCCACCAGCTGCCAGCTGGGCCTGCTGCCCCGGAACAATCACTGCCGAATTAGCCGCCGAACTCACTTTTACCGAACCTTCCAGCAGCGTTGTTTTAACAAGCGCTTCATCGGCATAGGCATTGATATTGAAGTGGGTGCCCAATACCTCAACCGTTTGCCCGGCCGAGTGCACCCTGAAAGGCATTGCTTTATTTTTAACCACCTCAAAATAACCCTCGCCGGTAAGCGTAACCAAACGCCCGGTACCTTTAAAAGCTGTTGGATAGGTTAATGACGATGCCGCGTTGAGCCAAACATTGGTACCATCGGGCAGGATCACCCTGTACTGGCCGCCGTTGGGTGTGGTTATTGTGTTTTGAAACACCTCGCCCGATGGCTCGGCGGTTTTGTAAACAATTTGTCCGTTGGCGTATTTGGTAATAATAACGCCGGCCTGCCGCGCGATTTGCCCGCTAACCGAATCATCAAGCGTGATAGTTTTGCCCCCCGCCAGGGTGAGGGTAGCCTTATTGCTGCCCGGTTTTATGCTTTTGTAATTATTAGCTATAAGTTTATCAGCCTTATGGTTATTGCGGGTAAAAAAGTAAGTACCCACAGCAGCAAATAAAAGTATTGAGGCCGCTACCGCGTATTTTGCCCAGCCATACTTTGATGGCATAGTAAGCGGCTTTTTTTCGTATTGCGCTATTTTTTGATCGATGTTGGCCTTTATCGCGTTTTTCAGGTGCAAATAATCGGCGTCGTTGTCATCGGTAATTAAATCATCATTTAAATCAAACAGGTTGTAGTACGATTCGAGAAATTTAATTTCCTCGTTCGTAGCTTCACCAAGCCTGTATTTTTTTAGTATCTGTACAAAATATGCTTTATTCGCCTCGTCCATTTGCTGCCTTTATATATACATGAGTGGCCAAAATGAAAATAGCCCACGCGATTTAAAAATATTTTTACATTTTTTTAATAAAAACATATTCTTAAGATCACATAGCTAAAAATTTGGCAACAAAATACCGCTTAAGATAAAAATATCCCACATAAAATAACTGAAAAATCGTTTTACCAACCTTTTTGATAGAAATAAAGCAGCACATGAAGTAAAAACAGCGACCTGCGGAGGGTAGCAAGTGCTTTGCCCATTTGGTTACGCACAGTTTTGGGCGAAATTTGCAGCTGATCGGCTATTTCCTGGCTCGAGAGGCCTTCGTTGAAGCGTAAATTGAATATAAGGCGTTGCTGCGGAGGCAGCGTTTCTATCAAATCATTAAAAGCCTTCAAAAACTCATCATGCAATACATTGGCATCGGCCCGGCCAAGGGGACTTTCAATTTCGTGGGCAGTATCGGGTAGCTGGGCATACCTCGATTCCTTTTCCATGTATTTAAACACGCCGTTGCGGGCGGCCACCATTAAATAGGCAGGCAGGTTTTCGATGGTCGATTTTGATTCCCTCGTCCACAGTTGTACAAATACATCCTGGGCTATATCCTGCGCCCGCTCGGCATCGTTAAGCCTTTTATAGGCCGCGTTATAAACCTGTTTCCAGTACTTGTTATACAAGGCATCAAATGCCCCTTTATCGCCCCCGCTTAAAAGCGACAGCAGTTCGGCATCGTTATCAATGTATAGTTCGTTATAGGCCATGGTGTTTTTATACCTTTTGATACTGTATAACACTTATACAAACATCATGGTGGCTTAATGTTTAGTTTAAATCTGTAAAACCAAATATAGGTTTTTATTATGAAGCTTAACAGTATGATGTTACTTTGGTAATGAGATTTGTAAAATCTGGGGTAATTTAAGTTGATAAAGCGGAATGTTCCGGATATTGGCGGTAAAAAGGGGATCCCCAAAAAATAACGGTACAATGGAGTTTTATTTTAATGATCAGGATACAGAGCGGCTATTTAACTTTATACAGCAGAAGGGCGGTAGTTTCATCCCGGATATTTTTTTCGACACGGAAATGTTTAAAACGATAGCCGACAGCGAGGAATTTCTTCAATACCGGCAAACGCTAAGCACTCACTTTTTTTTAATTGCAGAAGCGTATTCTTTCGAAAATCTCAGCTTAAGTATGAACAGATTTATTGAACAGCCCGCGTATGCGGTAAATCAACGTAAAGGAGGTCCTTACATCGATTTCTCATTCTACCGGGGTTTTACAGCGGAATCGGTTATTCCTTATAAAAGATCTGAAATAGATATATACTCAAAATTTATCCATGTTGATGGTAACGGGGAGTTTGCAGCAACCGAAAATTTAAAAAGGTATTATAATGATATTGTGGCTTATATAAAGAGTTGCTGCAAAGCTGTTAAAAAAGGGAGGAAAACTTATTGGATAAGTGTTGATGTTTTAAGGGAAATAGAATAGTTCACCCGTTGGTCGGGTGTCTGGCTTCGAGTTAGTTATACGTGGATTTTACAACATCAACTGAATGTAGTGCGATACTTTAATACCGTATGCCTGTAGTTGCAAACTACAGGCATACGGTATCCGTAGACAAAGTCTACGGACAGCAGAGTTTACCGATAGTCGGTTAAATCAATGCTATTTCTTTTTGTAAAACGGCCTAAACTCTTGTGTATAACAAGCCGTATCTGTTTTAAATAAACCTTTCGCAAGTGCTTCCTTATGCAATTGGGGGAGTTTTTTGTACCTTTTCATCCGGAGTTTATCAACCCTTTTGGGTGTCATAAAATCATAAGTGAAGCTTGCTATCATTACAACCTCTGCCTCGTCACATTTATCTGTAAGCGCTATTATTGCCGGCTCGAAACCAAGATACCAAAATGATATTTTTTTTACCCCAACAGGGATTTCAACTTGAAAAAAGCCATCCAAATCTGTTTTGCCAACTTTAACTGTGTCGTTAATCATAATTAACGCAAATGGCGTGGTTTCGAAAAACTCAGATATTACCCTTCCCTTAATCGTTTTAGTTTGAGCATAAACACTGCACATTGAAACACCGAGTAAAATAAAAATGATTAATACTTTCTTCATTTTAATTTTTTTCAGGACGAGACAAATACATCAATCCGATATAAAGTTAATTATTGCCGTTTACCTTGCAGCCACTTCCTTCCCTTCCGGCTTAAAATCCAGATCGCCGATGTATACCGCGCCGTTTGCATCTTTTTTCATTTGCAGCACAATAATCTCCTTCTTTTCCTGCGGGGTGCCGTAGTGGGTAAACATTTCGGCCATAATGGTGGTTGGGCCGGCAATGGTAGCCTGCCTGTCTCCATAGTAATTGATCTCTATTTTATAAGTACCGGGAATTGCTTTTTTCAGCAAGAACTGCTCAGGACCTAAACCCTGCGTCATATCGCGCGAGATGCGGCCGCCAATTTCGGTGCGGTTATGGCTGTAAAAACATTTTTCGTTATTGGGGTCGGTTACCCAAAGGTCAATATCAGTATTGTTCATGTTCCAGTCCATCACTATCCGCACATCAACCGGCATGGCCTTAATCAGCTTTTTATCAATGCCGGTTAGGTTCAGCTTGCCTTTATTAAGGGCAATAATGCGGTTTATTTCTGGTAAAAACACTTCCTCGATGCCTTTGTACAAACCGTCGGCATCAGGGTTATAGCTTTTGGTCATGGCCGTATACAATACATCAAGCGCTTTTTGATGCTGGCCGGCATCTTCCAGGGCCCAACCATAATCGCGGAAGCTTTGCGGATCGAGCGGGCGCAGTTCGGTTACTTTTTTAAAGGCAAACAGTTCGCCATCTACATCGCCCAGTTGTTTTAATTTATAGCCCAGCATTTTGTATAGTTCGTAGCTGCCCAGGTCAAGTTCGGCCAGGTTGCTCAGGATGCGCCTGCCCAGTTCGGCATTACCGGTTTTTATAAAATAATCGGCCACATCAAAATAGTAAACCGGATTGCTGCTAAACGATGTGCGGAGCTCAATATATTTTTGATACTGTGCGGCTTTGGCTGTTTTTTGAATGATTTTTAAATAATCGGCAGTTACAGGGTTATAGGCAACATTAATGCCACCATTTTGCACCGGGCTGCTATTTGCAACCGTATCCGCCACAGCGCGCCTGCTGCCATTGGTATTGATCACCACTACACCGTTAGCAGCCCTTGCACCGTACAATGCCGTGGCGCTTGCATCCTTCAAAATGTTTATTGAGGCAACATTATTTGGGTTGATACTATTAATATTACTTACGGCCACGCCATCCACAATATATAAAGGCGGGGCACCTGTTATGCTGTTAACACCGCGCACATTCACCTGGCTATTAGCTCCTGTTGCGCCCTGCGAAGGAGTTGCTGTGACACCTGCCACCCGGCCTGCCAATGCATTGTCAACCGATGCAGGGCTAATGGTAGTTACCGAACCGGTTACAGATACTTTTCTTTGTACACCGTAACCAACTACCACAACCTCGGCAAGCTGGTTTCCGGTTGGCGCGGCAGGTTCGGCCACTCTATCAGCCACATTAGCGTTAGCACTACCCCTTACCTGCATTTCGGCCACTGCGGGTGGCTCCTGCCCATTTGTTTTTGTTCTGCGGTTTCGGGCTTTTCTATTGGCGTCGGGCTGAACCTGGGGTTGTGGTTTAGGTTGCTCTTTAACTTCGGTTTCTTTATCCCACCATTGCCCAAGCTGCGTTTGCATCGCGATTGAGGTGCTGAGGTTTTCGCGCTGAGGTTTTTCAACCGGGCCGCGTTGTTTCATAATGGCATTGTATTGCTCCTGTAATTCGGCAGGAGGTTCAATTTCGTACCGGATATAATCGTCGATGTTTTCTAATACGATGAGTGAGGTGTTGCGGGTAACGATGCCAAAACGCTTACCTAACGATTCTATCTCCTGGCGGTTGGCCTCGTAATTGATATCCAGCTCGCTGATCTTTTTCTGCCCCCAAAGTTTGGCAACATCCACACCTTCAACAGCGTTGGCGGCCAAATCAAGCGTTACCTGTTTTTCAAGGCTCACTTTGTTATCATAACCGTATTGCAGGGTAAGCGTTTGATTAGGATTACGGGTAATGCCTGCCACCGAAAAGGTATTGCCCACAGCCACCGGCAACGACGGGTAATTTTCCTCAACACCGGCTTCAGCCTTAATGCCTATAAAATGCAGGGGACGGGTGGTAAGCTTAACGAGGGCTTTATCGGTATCATCGGCACCCAGATCAATCATTTCGCCGTGGGTTTTGAGGGCGATGAGCTTCAGGTTGCTGTAATCGGCCACGGCTGATGAATTGATGCAATAAACGGGTTTATTGATCAACTTTAATGTTTTTTCGCCAAAAGTTTGGTGGCCGTCGCTCATCAGCAAAAACTCGTCGGCATTATATGGGTTCAGGTTAATATTACCCAGGTTGGTAGCGCCGTCATAAGTAATATGTTCGAGCACATTCCTTAAATCAGACCAGTTGCCGTTATTAACCGTATAGGTTTTTGTATTTAAAATGGTATTGCTAAAGGTTGTGAGCACCACATCGGCATTGTTCACCTTTTTTAAGTAAGCATCAAGCAGGGCCAGGTCTTTTTTAATATCGCGGTTGGCACCACTTAACGAGGCATCCCACAACAGCCCTATGCGGTGCGGCATGGGTTTGCCAATGGCCTTCGCCTGCAATTGGGTATTGATAAAATAATAGTATTTATTGCCCTGCGCCTGGATCATTACCTCGCCGGCATCAGTTGGCTTAGGGATCAGAAATGATAAGGGATGATTGGGCATATAGCTGCTTTTAGCCAGTGAGGCCGAATACGTATTGTGGTGATTATCGAAATGTAAAGCATCCCCCTCCCCTTCAGCTACAGGGGCATCGGCACTTTGAATAACCGAGGCATTCAACAAAAATTTCTCCACCGTATCCTTCACATTTAAGGGCAGGCTAAATTTCAGGTTTCCTTTATCGCCTAAATGGATCTCCTCTTCGTAACCAATAATTACGGTGCGGGTACTGTTAGGATTGATAGGATAAATACGGGTGCGGAATGCATTGCCTTCTACTTTCTCCAGCAAACCGGGATCAACGCGGCGGCGTTCAATAGCCTCGAAGGTTACGGTGCCCTTGCCCCTGTCTACCGGTACGGCTTCGCGCATTTTTCCGTTTATATCCAGCGCGTAGCGGCTTACACTTATGCCATCCTTTAGCGGAAAGGTTAATGTACCTTCTAAAATACGCGGGGTGGTGTTTACAAAGGTCATTTGCCAGGTGGTGCGGCTTACGTTACCATAAATAGCCACATCAATTTTTAACTGCTGCAGCTTTACGCCGTTGTTGCTTTTACCATCAACAGTAAGCTGCGGACTTTGGGCTAAGGCAGGCTGTACCATGAGTACAGCCGCCATCAATGCAAAAAGGGGAAAGGAAATCAGTCTTTTCATAATCGCTCGTTTTATGTAAGATGCAGGGGGAGGTGGGATTCCATAAGTGGGGTTGAAAAATTTGATAAAAAAGTGCGGGAGGGTTTAGGACGCTGTTGTTTTTGCCGGTGTAGCTCGTTAAGTTGAGCGTTGTTAATATTACTAAGCCAGCCCCGCGGCTTGTAGCGGTAATCGATGTTTTGCAGATAGTATATAGCGGGCAAAAACTACGTTATCAAAAAGCAAATCCCGGATGTAGTTATATCCGGGATTTGCATAGCTATTACTTTGCTTACGAGCCAAAAGCCGGGAGGCTTGTGGCAGCAATTACTTGCGGTAGCAGGGCTTGCTCAAGTTTAGGCGGAAGTTACGCTTTCGCTAAAGTTAGACCAGGAGGGGTTTATTGACGTTAATTATATATACTTATTTTCTGTTAAAGGTTACTTACGTATATACTTTATTATTGCAGATGAACTTCCCAACGCCCATGCGATTCACGGTCAACCGTTTCTTGTGATTCAAAACCGATAAAAACCCCATCTCTTCCCTCAATGGGATATCCATGTTGATCTAACAAACTTCTTAGCTTTTTGTAAAGTTCTTCGTCTGATTTTAACTTCATCTTCATATCGTCGGACTTGACGCAAATCCAAAATGCCAAATATTTCGGATGTACGTCGTAAGACCCGAACCAATCGATCCAATATCTCTCGTCACAGACCGCTGCTATAATTGTTTTCATGTCTCGCCTGATCGCTAAAATCTTCTTTTTTATCGGATCTGATTTAAATATTTCAAAAAATCCCATATTCTAAATTAATAAATATGCCTATAGTTGCAAACTACAGGCATAAGAGGTTTATAGTCTAAGTCAAAAATTCAAGCCTCACCTGTTCTGATTTCCGTTTAATGAAAACCGCACACACTTCAAGAAGATCATCCGAGATGTATGGGGGAAGCGGTGCTTCATTTTTTGAATAATAAGAAACATAATATTGTCCATTCTTATCGTGAATATACCACACGGGCGACATTCTTTGATCCTCCGAATATGCTACCCACTCCTGGACTAATTCCGGGTGCTTAACGAGGATATCAAAGATATCTTTTTCGGTAATCTCGTCATGAAACTCAAAATAGCCAGATTCTTTCACTAATGCATAGGGTGATTTATCCTCGTTAGCGTATTTTACAGGAAGAAATATGAGATCCTGTATTACTTCGTTTTTGTTCATCGCAATTACTTTTACCAGTTAGTATAAACCTGTTTTCCAAGCGCAATTAAAAAAAATACCTGAGAGATAAAGATTAAAATATATAGTAATTTAAAGAAGAAAAACTTGTGCAGCTTACTGTGTGATTGCTTAGTATCGTCATTATAATATGTCGAACGGGCAAGCTTATATGTAGATATTTTACTACCTAAAGCTATAATTAACGCCGCTATTAAGGCCCCTCCACACAGCACAAAATCTTCCAACGATAGCAAAAACTTTGATTGAAATAAGCCGGCATGAATAAGTGTAAGAACAGCAACATATAAAACAACAAGCGAGATGTTTCTAAAATTCGGTAAAATTACGCTGTTAACTAATAAACAAACGAGTAAGTCCATCGAACCAAATACTGCGATGTAAAGTAATACCATATTATTTCTATAAAATAGCCCGAAGTTAGCCCAATAATTTTTCAAGTATACAGATTCAACAAACGATCTGCCGCCGGAAATCCTGAAAGTGTAAACCTATTACACCATTAAAATTAGATGTAAACTTTCTTCAGGACGATACTGTTCCAAAAATATGTCTTCGTGTTCCAATTTCGCAAAAACAAGTGTTCCATTTTTAAAAACGGGTGTTCCAATTTTATTTTTCAAAAATCACAGCATACTGATTATCAACACAAAGGTGTTCCAATTTGCAAAATCACTCATTTTATCAAAACTTAAGTGACTGATTATCAACTGTTCCATTTTACGAAAAAGTTTAAAGTGTTCCACCTTTTAAAATTGGAACACCGCAAAAAACCTTGCCCCTTCATCGCCCCAATTGTCCGTTTCAACTACCCCATTGCCCTATCCAACCGGTTTCATCTTCGCTCCCGCCCCATGTTGAAATACCTTTGAATCAACAAAACAGGAAATATATCATGAAAGCTATAACCACATCAATACTTGCCTGCATTACCGGGGCAATGGCATTAACCGCCTGCGGACAGCAGCCCAAACCTACCGATACCATTGCCAAACCCGATGGCTTTGCCGTGCTGGAACTGTTCACCTCCGAAGGCTGCTCAAGCTGTCCGCCCGCCGATGAGGCCATTGCCGCAGTACAAAAAGCCACCGAAGGCAAACCCGTATACATCCTGGCCTACCATGTTGATTACTGGAACACCCTCGGCTGGAAAGATAGGTACAGCAATGCCGATTTTTCGAAAAGGCAACGCCGCTACGGCGACCTGCTTAATGCCCAGGTATATACCCCGCAGCTGGTAGTAAACGGTGCCGCAGAATTTGTAGGATCAGACGTGGGGGCTATCAGCAGCGCGCTTTCCAATCAATTATCGGTTGCGCCCACACCCAACCTTACGTTACAGCTGAGCCAAACCGGCGAAACGGTGAACATACACTACAAAGCCACCCAACCTGCAAAAGGCAGTAGTTTGCAAATAGCCATCGTACAAAAAAATGCCCAAACCAGGGTTGAGCGCGGCGAAAATGCCGGGCATACCCTATCGCACGTGCAAATTGTGCGTAAGCTGCAAACTGTAAACTTTAATGCCACCGGAGAAGGAGATGTCCAGATAGCCCTGCCTAAAGAACTTAACGGCCAGGCCTGGGAGGTGATAGTGTTGGTACAGGATCAAAACACCGGCAAAATTTGGGGCGCAGCTAAAGCCGGATTGGATAATAGCATAGCCGGTAAATGATAATCATCATGAACAATTTATTGAAGCACAACCGCAACAGGTTTATCATCGGGCTCATCTCGTTGCTCTCTATGTCGTTCGTAGCCAGCGCACCCTTTGAGAGTAATCCACAAGCCTGCGGGATGATTATCGACGGTAAAGAAAACAAAAAGCAGAAACAGCCCGGTAAAAAATAAAGCGCCGCGGCAGGGCAATGTAAAAATTGTCCGGTTCAGGGGCCGGTTTGTCCGCTTCGGCCAGGAAGTGATTGAGGCGGAGCCGATATCGCAGTAATTTTGAATCAACAAATCAGATAAATAACAACAACAACTTAAAAATTTAAAACATCATGGAAACTTCAAATAGCACCATCGAAAACAAAAAAGTATTATACACAGGTAAAACCCACACAACCGGGGGCCGCGACGGAGCCGCAAAAAGCACCGACGGTCGTTTGGATCTTAAATTATCAAGCCCCGGAACTTCAGGTTTGGGTACCAACCCAGAGCAGTTATTGGCAGCCGGCTGGTCGGCTTGTTTTATCGGCGCAATGGGTTTGGCCGCCGCACAAAAGAAAGTAAGGATCCCTGCCGATGCAGCTGTTGATGCCGAGGTTGACCTGGTACTTACCAACGGCGCTTACTCTTTACAAGCCCGCCTTAACATCAACCTGCCAGGCCTCGACCGCGAGCTTGCCCGCGAACTTGCCGAAGCTGCGCACAACACCTGTCCGTACTCAAAAGCATTAAAAGGCAATATTGATATAACGCTTAATATCGCTTAATCATTAATAAAAAGGGGCAATCTCATTGATGGTTGTCCCTTTATTTTATAATCTATCTAAAAACTAAACATCATGAAAACTACCACTAATCATATCCGCCGCTTTTTTGCAACTGTTGCATTTATAGCTGGCTCACTTTTTATCGCCAACGCACAAACAGCCGCTAATACAACTGCGCCCGATCCTTTCAAAAATATTAAACAAATTAATGCCGGCGAACTGAATGTTGGTTATGTAGATGCCGGCCCGGCAAAAGGTCCGGTGGTACTGCTGCTGCATGGCTGGCCTTATGATATTTACAGCTATGCCGATGTGGTGCCCCTGCTTACCCAAAAGGGCTACCGGGTAATTGTACCCTATCTAAGGGGTTACGGCTCAACCCGCTTTTTATCCGACACCACTTTCCGCAACGGGCAGCAATCCGTTTTCGCTACCGATATGATTGCCCTGCTCGACGCCCTCAAAATAAAAAAGGCCATAGTTGCCGGTTACGACTGGGGTGCCCGCACCGCCGATATCCTGGCCGCCCTTTGGCCCGAACGCTTTAAAGCCCTGGTATCTGTAAGCGGCTATCTCATAGTAAACCGCGAAATGAACCAGCAGCCCTTAGCACCTAAAGCCGAACTGGGCTGGTGGTATCAATATTACTTTGCCACCGCCCGCGGCGAAGCCGGCTACGGTGCCAACCGCAACGATTTTAACAAGCTGATCTGGAAACTGGCATCACCAAAATGGAATTTTGACGATGCCACCTACAACCGCTCGGCCTCAGCTTTTAACAACCCCGATCATGTAGCCATCGTGATTCACAATTACCGCTGGAGGTTAAGCCTGGCCAAGGGTGATGCTAAATATGATGAAATTGAAAATAAACTGGCCGCCGGCCCGGTAATCAGTATCCCAACCGTTACCATCAGCAGTGATTTTGATGGTGCCGCGAAAGACGGCGCTGCTTATGCTAAAAAATTCACAGGCAAATACGATCATAAAATTTTAGACGGCATTGGTCACGATGTGCCGCAGGAAGCTCCGCAGGCATTTGCTGATGCCATTGTTGAGGCTGATGGGTTGGCTAAGTAAATCGCTCATACTCCTTGTTTATAAATCCCGGCCGTTGGCTGGGATTTTTTGTTTTAAGCCGACAGCAATATCGGTGCTAACTCCCGCAACAAACGCCTTTCCCTTCAAAAATCAGAATGTCTAATTCACAACTCCGTTTGTCCATCCCAGCTATGTATTGATTGTCGCCCCTCCCTTTTGAAGGTAATTTTGATTAACAATTAAAAAAACACACAATGAAAACTTATAAAAACATCCTTAATAAAATGATTGCCGGAGCTTTCGTTTTATTCACATCTACCGCATTTGCACAAACAACACCCGCTGCCGATGCTATCCGTCCGTTTCATGTTAACGTTCCCGAATCGGCATTAACCGATCTTCGTCAACGCATCTCGGCAACCCGCTGGCCCGACCAGGAAACCGTAACCGATCGTACCCAAGGTGTAAAGCTCAACCAGATCCAAAACCTTGTAAAATACTGGGGTACCGATTACGATTGGCGCAAGGCCGAAGCCAAGCTGAATGCCCTGCCGCAGTTTATCACCAATATTGATGGGCTTGATATCCACTTTATCCATCTACGTTCAAAAAACCCTAATGCTCTGCCTATCATCATTACCCACGGCTGGCCAGGTTCGGTATTTGAGCTTTTGAAAATTGTTGGTCCGCTTACCGATCCCGAAGCTTATTGCGGTAAGGCATCTGATGCTTTTGATGTGGTGATCCCTTCAATGCCTGGCTATGGTTTTTCTGAAAAACCTAAAACCACAGGCTGGGATCCCGACCGTATAGGCAAAGCCTGGGATGTACTGATGAAACGCCTTGGTTATAAAAACTACATTGCACAAGGTGGCGACTGGGGTTCGGTTATTGCCGATGCTATGGGTCGTCAAAAATTTTCGGGCCTGATCGGCATCCACATAAACATGCCTGCAACTGTACCTGCCGAAGTAGCCAAATTGCTTAACAGCGGTGCACCTGCACCGGCCAATCTGTCGGTAAAAGAAAAGGCTGCTTATAAATCTTTGAGTTATTTATATACCAAAGGTGCCGGTTATGCAGGCATTATGGTAACCCGTCCGCAAACTATAGGCTACAGTTTATCTGATTCGCCTGTTGGTTTGGCCGCTTTCTTTTTAGATAAATTTAACGACTGGACCTACAGCGGTGGTAATGCCGAAAAAGTATTAACCAAAGATGAAATTTTGGATGATATCACCCTGTACTGGTTAACCAATACAGGCAACTCATCAGCACAGCTTTACTGGGAAAATAACAACAACAATTTTAACGCCATTGAGCAACACACACACGAAATTACAGTACCGGTTGCCGTAAGCGTATTCCCCGGCGAGATTTACCAGGCACCAAAAACATGGGCTGCACGTGCCTACCCTAAGCTAATCTATTTTAATGAGGCCAGTAACGGCGGTCACTTTGCCCAATGGGAACAACCTCAAATTTTTGCCGAAGAATTGAGGGCTGCCTTTAAAACATTGCGTTAATTAAACGAAGCTTCTAAAAGCTCTCTCGCAGGTTCAAGCGTTCGCGCTTGAACCTGCGAGTTTTTACACCCCGCGAACAAACAGCATCATGATACCATTAATTAGACATTATATTTGCATACCAGGCATGACAAAACAAACGTTTAAAATCTCGAATAAAGTAATTTGGATCAGTTCCCTGTTTTTGGGTGCAATGATGGCCCTGCCTAAAATGGCCCAAATGCATTTTAACCCTTACGAAGCACTGGTAGATTCGGGCATAACTGCTTTGTTCGCGCTGTTTACCTGGTATTACAATATCAAAACGCTGCCCGCTTACTCATCCCGCGATGTGGCCAATGGCTTCTCGACACCTATTTTAATCAAAAATTTGCTTTTGGGGATTGTGGTGATGTTTGTATTAGCCTGCATTCAGCAGTTTTTGATGACACACCTTAACTTCGGCCCCACCATGCTGATGTTTGAGGTGCGGGGGATTTTGGTAAACGTAATGTTTTACATGTTTATCCACCTTTTGTATCAAAACTATCATAACCAGCAGGTAGGCATCGAACTGGAGCGTATTAAAGGTGATAATCTGGGTGCCCAGTACGAGTTGTTGAAGCAACAGGTTAACCCTCATTTTTTGTTTAACAGCCTCAACACTTTAAAATATATGGTGGAGAGTGAGGATAAACACAGCGTTGATTTCATTTTAAAGCTCTCAGATTTTTACCGCTTTACCCTCGAGAGCCGCAAGCTGGACGTAATCACGCTTGCCGAAGAATTGAACATCTTAAACTCCTACCTGTTTTTGCTGAAAGCACGTTTTGAAGAAGGAATTGAACTTTCAATAAATGTAGACCCGAAGTATAACAAAACCAGCATTCCCCCTTTCACACTGCAATTGCTGGTTGAAAATTGTATCAAACACAATGTGGTATCGTTAGATAAGCCTTTGCACATCCGGATCTACTCGGAAAACGATTTCCTGGTTGTTGAAAACCAGCTTCAGCTAAAGCGCAGTTCAGAAACTTCCACTGGTATAGGGCTTCAGAATATTATTGATAGATACAGCCATCTGGCCAATAAAAACATAGAGATTTTGCCTACCGCCACCATGTTCACCATTAAACTACCTCTTATTCATGAAAATAGTAATTATTGAGGATGAGATAAAAGCGGCCAGATCGCTGGCAAACCTCATCAATAAGTTAAGACCTGAAGCACGCGTGGTAGCGCAATTGCAAAGTGTTGAAGCCGCGGTAGATTACCTGACTAACAGCGAGCACCCCGACCTGATATTTATGGATATCCAGCTTTCGGACGGGCTGTCGTTCGAGATTTTTAAACACACAGAAATTAAAGCGCCGGTTATATTTTGCACCGCCTACGGCGAGTACTCGATGGAAGCTATTAAGGCCAATGGGGTTGATTACCTGTTGAAACCATTCTCTGGAGATGATTTGCAGAAAGCGCTTGAAAAAGTAGAAAGTTTTAAAAACTTTTTCCAACAAAGCACCCGCCCCGATCTGGATGCCCTGCTGAACAAACTTGGGCAGGACGAGGGTAAGAAAAGCTTCCTGGTTTTTAAGCACAATAAATACACCACCGTACAAACCGAGCAGATAGCGTTTATTTACATCCGTAACGACTCGCCCTCCATCATGACCTTTCAGCAGCAGGAATACGCGCTCGATCAATCGATGGATCAGATCCAGAACATGCTCTCGGCCAAACAATTTTTCAGGCTTAACCGACAGTACCTGGTTAATTTCAGCGCCATAAAAGAGGTTGAACATTACTTTGGGCGGAAATTGTTTGTTAAGCTTACTATACCCAGCCCGGGGCAATTGCTTATTGGTAAGGAAAAATCGGGTAGTTTTTTGAGTTGGTTGGAGAACAGGTAAGCTGGTTAAAATTTTTCGGGTATTATTTTGCCATCCTCATAGCGGATGCTTCTGTAGATGCAGGGGTAAATTAGGTTGGCATCGCAATCAAGCAGGCCATATTTGCCGTTTTTGGTAATCTGGAAATAGCCGTTAATGTCTCGAAAAGGTTCGTAGCTATCAAAATCTTCATCGAAAACAAATTTGCCATCATAGGTAACTACATTTACTTTTTTTCCTTTGGATACAAAACAGTGTTTTTCCATACCAAAACTAATGTTATCATAAACCGGCGCAAGTATCTCCCGACCGTTTTGATCAAGCATTCCTTCCTTACCATCCATCCCCTCAACCACATAACAATTAGGATAATAATTTTTGACATACCTAAAGTTTATCTGTACAAAAATTTTACCGTCCCAATCAAGCAATCCCCTTTTTTCTTCGAGGGTTACCTCAATCACCGGGCGGTTCTGGTATAACGAAAATGGAAAGTCTATAAAATCATATTTGAACGGCAATATCATCTTATAATTCGCGTCAACAAGTCCATATTTACCGTTTAGTTTTACCACGTAAACCCATTTTGCCGTATCCTGACACCTGCGAACCTCCCTGATTTCGTCGTATCGAAACGGAACAATTACCTTATTTTGTAAGTTTATCATTCCCCAATGATTGTCTTTTCGCGCGGCGAGATTTCCGGTTTCTTCATCTCGTAATTCGTCGTATAAACAGGGAATTATAACCTCTCCTTTTTCATTCATTAATCCTGATTTTTTATTTTTAGTTACCCAATACCAGGTATCCTTTGAGTAAAATCCTTGTTGTACACATGAAATTCCGTCGTATTGAGGCTTAACAATAACTTGCCCATTAGGATGAATCAGTCCGGATAGTTTACCTTTTCTAATAATATAATCGCCGTGGCCGGTTGTTAACACTATCATGTCATAAATGCAGGGAGCTATTTCGTGCCCTCCCGTATCAATCAGGCCATATTTATGATTTTGAGTTACGCTGAGTAAAACCCCTCGCAGCGTTTCTCCAAAGTAAAGCGCCTTTGGCTTATCATATTGAACAGGGGTAGTGGGTTTTAAATGCTTATTCAAAAAGCCCCATTTATTGCCTATCCTCACCGGTATTATAGTTTTCCCGAATCTGTAAGGACTAAGAAATTCATCATAAATACAAGGTGCCACCTCCCGCCCGTAATTGTTCAGAAAACCCCATTTACCATTTTTCTGCACGGGGATATCGTGTATATTATCGTAATAGGCTCCTGCTGTGTATTGAGCGGGGGTATCGTAACTTATCCCGGTTATGTGCTGTAGATCATGAAGGATGAAACGGCAACGGCCATCTTTTTTGAGCCAGAAACAACCGGTGCGTAATAATCCACAATCGTCATATTCAAAGTTTAACAAAGTCTTTCCGTGGTTATCAATTACCCCCCATTTTCCATTTAGTTTAACAAAACCCACCAGGCTTCTGTCGTTAAACTTTCCAACCCATGCCTTTTCATAAATAGGTGGCGTTATTTCAACACCACGTTCATCAAGCAATCCCCATAAATTATTTTTTTTATAGTAAGTAATCCGCGGGGTCCGATCAGCGTTGTAAAAAATGTCAACTATATCGGTGTAACTCACAAACCTATTTTCTACAGCATTAAAAACAATATATTTCGAGCTATCTGCCGGGTTTGTCAATGACCATACAGGCTCAAAAAGCCACTCATACCCATACATATAATTAGTTATACGCATGCCTATGCTATCGTACAAGGCGAGGCTGAAGTTGTTTTTCTCATTCTTTGCAATTATAAAGCCACTACCAAAAGCTGTTATTCGCTGTCCCCTACGTATTGGAACAATCACTTTGCCGTTGCTAACCACCCCTACCGGGCGATCGTCGGCTTGTCTGTAGGCCTTATCTGGTTTATAAACAAGGTAAGCTTTTGAAGTAAGTATTTTAACCTCATCATAAATTATTGGCACGATGATACTATTATTGTAAGTTATCACGCCCTTCTTTTTCCGTTTAGTTACTAATACTGATTTATATCCCGTAACCCAGGCTTCTTCGTAAATGGGTGGAACAAGCCAGTCGCCGTGACTATTGATAAGACCCTTCTTTTTGTGCTTTATAGCAATAGCAACATCGCCTCTGAATACCCCAATTCCTTCAAATGTTGGTGGTAATATTTCAACGCCGTCACGATTAATAACACCCCATAACCCATCGCGTTGAACGGCCATGAAATCTTTAAAATAAATGGAAGGTGCGATACTTAAGGCCAGGCCATAATCTTCAGATCCACCAGAGCTTCGCCCGTCGTTAATTACAAAAGGAGGATTGAAATACCTCGCTAACCGGGTATATCTTGATGGCGGGAACAGCTGTTTACCAGAAGATGTAAATAAACCAAACTTGCCATCTTCCCATACTACAAACAAGCCGTTATCACACTTCGCCACCCAATAATAAAATGCAGGAAGCACTAACTTGCCAATACTATCAATCACATTAATTTTGCCACTGATATCCTGCACCAGCGCTTGTCCGTTTTGAAAAGTACTACAGTTAACATAAACAGGCGGCACCTTTACAATGCCGGCCGAATCGATAAAACCTACCTTGCTTTTTTTATATCCCGGAGTTTTACTCTTAACGGTGAAAGAAGCCCTTCCGTTGTTAAAGCTGCTGACAACAATATCGGTATCGCCGCTATAGATCATACCATCCCTGTTATATCTCAGTTCGATACGCTGTTGCGCCAAAATATTGAAACCAAATCCTAATAAAAAAAGCAGGAGTAAATACCTCATCATAACAAATATATCATCATGATGCATTTGATCGGCATTTTTCATAAGAGCTACAATATACTCCTGCTAAGCATGTCGGTTACAGGCAATTATACAGAGCATCTGTTATACCTTTGAAAATTCTTTAACTTAGCAATATGGAAAAATTAAAGATCCCGCGTTTAGAACTCGAAACCTTTGCGCAGGCGGGCTTTAAAATTCCGTTGTTTAATATTGAGCATTATCCGCTTGATGCCAATCACTTTATTGTTAAAAACCGTGATAACTACCCGGTTAAGGATTATATTTCACCAGGCAGGCGGCAGTTTTTTAAAATTTTTCATATTACCTCCGGCACAGGCGTGCTTACAGTAGGCCTTCACCGGTATTTGATGGGTACGGGCGATATTGCTTTTTTACACCCGGACGAGATCATGTCATGGCAAACAACCTCTGTTGAAACCGGAGGGCATTTCTGCCTGATTCACCCCGATTATTTTGGCAACGCCACGCATGTGCTTCATCTGTTAAGGCAGTATCCTTATTTCAAACCATCAAAAGCGGTTATTCAGCTAAACGAAGAGCAATCAACAAAAATCAACAGTTATTTTGAACTGATGGTAACGGAAGATGCCGGGCAAAATGATGATAAGAAACAAGCTATTTTACTACATCTGCAGATGATTTTGTTAGAGGCCCGGCGCGCCGGTAAAAATCTGGCCGATGTTGCCATACCCGAAAATTACAGATACATCCATGGTTTTTTAAACCTGCTCGAATCGTCGTTTCAAACTAAAGATCCTGATACGACAGTAAGGATCAAAAATGCATCCGAATTTGCAGATCAGCTAAACGTTCATCCCAACTACCTAAACTCGCTTGTTAAAAACCAAACCGGTAAAACGCTGCGCGAACACATCCAGGAGCGGCTGCTTTATGAAGCCAAAACCCTGCTGCTGCAAACCGATTGGGATATCAAAACCATCAGCTATGTGTTAGGCTTTTCGGAGCAGGCTGCTTTTACCTCGTTTTTTCATAAAAAGGAAAAATCATCGCCCTCGGTATTCCGGGAAAGTGCTGTTACCACCCTCCATATTTGAAACTCGCAAACATCCCTATGGTTTGAATAAATGCCTGCTGCAGCATTGTTGGTTTCTTTGTATCATAAATTTTAAACAATGGAAAATCAAAGAAAAACATGGTTTGTAACAGGCGGTTCACAGGGGATCGGCCTCATATTAGTAAAAAAAATATTAGCCGAAGGTAATAACGTAGCCGTAACCGGCCGTAACCTTGATGTAGTAAAAAGTGCTGTTAATGATTCTTCAGCGCAATTTTTGCCCTTACAGGTTGATCTGCCTGATGAAGCCAGCGTTGGCAAAGCAGTAGCCGAAACCATAGCCCGCTTTGGCACTATCGATTTTTTGGTGAACAATGCCGGTTATGGCTTAATAGGCGGCATTGAAGAAACAACAGCCAGCGAGGTTCAGGCTATTTATGATATTAACGTTTTTGGCTTGCTGAATGTAACCCGCGCAGTGTTGCCGCACATGAGGGCAGCGGGCAGCGGTCATATTTTTAATATCTCCACCGTTTTTGGTTTGATAGCCGGTGCGGCCTGGGGGCATTACTGTGGCACCAAATTCGCGGTTGAAGGTTTATCTGAGGCTCTGGCACAAGAGGTGAAACCATTTGGCATCAACGTAACCATTATTGAACCGGGTTACGTGCGCACCAACTTTTTAAAAAGTGGATCGATAGCCCATCCGCAACATCCGATACCTGCCTATACTGCCATACAGGAGGAAAAACGCAGGCATCTGGAAGAGGTTCCGGGCACCCAGGTTGGCGACCCTGAAAAAGTAGCTCAGGTAATAATCAATACAGCTAAACTGGCCGAACCACCGCTGAGATTATTACTGGGATCTGATTCGTTACAGTTTGCCAATTACAAAATACAGATGCTGAAAGATGGAATTGAAGTCAATAAGGAAATTACGCTTTCTACCGATTTTAAATAAAGCCATCTGAGCGTGTGACGCTGTAAAAAAGGCATCCGGAAATCTACCGGATGCCCTTTTTATATATTCGGTTTGCCGAAAAAATCAGGAGTTACTTTTTCAATGCGATTTCATGAACCCGTTATCTGCATCCACTATAGTCTGAAATTCCTTCTCAAAATTCCTTTCGTAAATAGATTTATAGGTTTTACTGAAGTTTTCGAAAGTATGCTTAGCCAGTGAGTGCTTGCCCAAAGCCGAGAATGCTTTACACTTCAGCATCATGGCATCTTCATTAACCGCATCAAAGTAAAAAATAAAATTGGCCAGCTCTATCAAAAATTCGGGATCGTGGCTAAACTCGCCCGAACGGGCATGATAGAGATAAGTATTGATCACATCGTTAGAAATCTCCGACTTGAAGGTTTCCAGCCACTCATAATCGCTGTTAGAGAGGAACTGACCGCGTTGGGTAATACCCGATAGTTCTTTGATCTTCTCTTTATTCAGCTTCCGCTTGTTTTTAACCAGGCTTAAATAGTTACGGTAATCAACGTACACCAATTCCGGATCAAGATCGATAGTCCAGGTGCCGGTTTCTTTGGATAGCTGGCAATGATCCATCCGCTCGAGCAAGGTTTTCAATTTCACTATACTTACCGAACGATTGTTCCTGGCGCTTTTTTCAGATTTATCAATCCAGAACATTTCGTTTAACCGTTCCGAACTTATACCACGGCCAAGCCTGATGGTGTTCAGCAATATCAGCAAAAACATCTCTTTGATAAGCGGGGTAAACAATTTGGTCATTTCTACCCCCTGGGCATCAAATATCTGCAGATCACCAAACAGCAGGATGGCATTTTTTAGCGGTTGCTGTTCGATAGCTGGTTGCTCTGGCTCTTCTTCCATTATCTTTTCGGAATGATAGCCAATCGGCTGTGCTTGCTGCGTTGCCGTAGTTTCAACAACAACAGGTATTGCCTTAGCATCTGCGGGCGTCGGCGTATTCCCGCGTTTTCTGCGGATTAAATAAGCCGTGCTCCCTCCAATTATAACAACTGCAACAATTACCCAAAGCATCGAAGCGCGATTAGTACCATTGCCTACTAATTGTGCAGCTTGAAAAAGCGGTGGCCCCAGCAAAGTGTACACCTCAACCTGGGTTTGGCCGGCATCACTCCTTAAAAGTGTAACCGCTATAAATTTATTGGAACGTGGAGCAAAGTACAGATCGGCAAAGGAGTGCACATCATGAAACTTATATGGGATGCCGCTTTCAAGTACCTCATAAGTGGGATTATTAAGCGAACCGCGGATCAGTTTTAAAGTTGAATTATAAATATGCCGCGGGAAGATCAATCCATAATAGCTTTTGCCGCCCTGATCAACAATAAGCGAGTTGGCGAAAGTAAAACCATCGGCACCGCGAGGCGCTATATCAAATAATTTTTTGAATGTACGGTCGCTTACGGTGTAGCGCATCATATCGTACATGTACTTTGGTGTGAGGATCTGCTTTCCGCTGGCATTACCGTAACCGCCCAGTATGTAAGCGGTATCCCCCTTGGGTGTAGCACCTGTAGCGGCCAGGTAGCGGGGCATATAAAAATCGCCTTTGTAAATAATGCTATCCCATTTATTGGTATTAAAATGATACTGAAGAACTTCGTTATGGTACAGCAGGTAACCATATCCCCCAAAAACATACATCGACGAATCGCGCTGCGAAATGATTTTGTTGATATGCCAGTAACGCGTTACCTGCCCCAGTTTAAAATTACCCGACCAGGTGTTGGTATTAAAATCAAACTTTTCGGCCTGCTTGGCATCGGTATAAAAGCTGTACAGGTTTTTATTAAGCGGATTAAATATAGCCCGGTTACCCTGAACAAGATTAAGTTTTGTGAAGGCTGCATTTTTTTTGATGATACCGCTGTTAATATCGTAAGTATAAACAGTATCCGTTCCGATAACTAACAAGGCTTCCTTATCGGCATCAAAGCTTACGCTGGCCATACCGTTGGCGATGAAAGCCTGGGCCTTGCTCCAGTTTTGGTGCATGGATGATACCCATGTAGGGTTAATGATCGTAGCATCCTGGTGTTTTAACTTTTCGTGGGCAATAGTTCCACCTGTTTCGTTTAGGGGCCAGTTGTATTGGATTGCTCCGGCCTGATCAACCCGGATGTCCCTGATCTTCATCGGCGGCACATCGGTGGTTTCAAATTCTCCGTGGTTGTTGGTACCAAACGTAATATGGTAACAGGCGTTTTTATTTAGGGGGATGTTTTGCTGCGTATAGGTTTTTCCGGCAGAAATAACCTGTAAACGATTATGAGTTGCATCAAACAGAATCCGCACCCGGTTCCATTTATTGTAAAGATCATTTTGATCGATACCGAAACTGATTTGGGGTTCTTTATCGCCGGTTACCAACTCGAAATGGTTTTTGGCGGTATTATAAACCAGGTCGAAATTCTGCTTATCATCAGAGATAATCCTTACCACATAGCCGAAGTAAACATTATACGCAGGGAAAAAAGAAACATCAAACGATAGTTCGAAATTATCATTAAAACAGAATCCTTTTTCGGGACTAAGCTCAAGCGAGGTTCTTTTATCCTGCACCACTTCATGACTCGCGAACCTTAAGCCATAGTTCTGAGCAAGACTATCGAGGCCCGAAAGACAAAAAAATAGTATAAAAACAACTTTACTGTAAAGCAAATAAAACTTCCCCATGCTTGTCCCAAACAATTATCTGTTAATTGGCAATGCTGCAGCAACGCTTAAAATTGGCGGCCATAGGTAAATGGCATGGGTAAATTTAAATTAAAAACACGATGCTGCATAGCAAATTCATGCAAGGGGGAAAGAATTTCGATTTTCGTAAAAAAGGGGGTGGTTGGGTTAATTATATATCATCCCGATAACGTAGTATTACTTTATGCTGATTATTAATAGAAAAAATGTCATTTCGAAACGAGGAACGAGTGAGAAATCTTGTACGCCCTGCAAACCGCTATACTTATTCGGTTCACAGGGCGTACAAGATTTCTCTTTCGCCCCCCCCGCTTTCACTCACCTCCGCTTTATCGAAATAACATTTTCTTCTATTTATAAAGGGAGATAAATACAATGTTCCATCAAGAAAGCCCAAGCTTTTACGGCTTCTGCACCGCCGAGCCTAACGTTTTAATAAACTCCGGCTGATTGGATGTTAGCTTTGCGGCAAACTGCCAGTTGCTGCCGTTACACACAAGCTTAATTAAAAAATGATTCCATCCTCTTTTTAGCTTAAGCTCTTTTGCTTCATTGCCGGTTTCGGCATCAAGTATTTGTTTACCATTCAGAAACACCGCCGCGCTGCCACCTGTTTTAACCTGCAGGTTCACAACCGGTAAATTAGGCTCAGCAAGCAAATCCTCGAGCGAGCGTTGACTGGATACCCAGAAGCTTAAATAAGCCACCTGCTGCCGGCCATTGACTGTGCCGCCATCCAAGGCTGAGAGATCAAAAATTTCCTTATCGGCATGCAATGATGTCCATATTTTGCGATGTATTTCTAAGCCGTCCTTTATCTCATCGGCAGCTCCGGGATCAACAAAGTTCCTTGTTTTAGCGTCCTCTGCCGATCGTGCAATAAAATTACCGGCGTATAGCGCGCCGGTTATATTGCCCTCGGTATTCAGCACGCTGCCATCAGCGCCTTCTGCCAAAGCAATCCCGGCGTTACTAAGTAATTGCCGTACAAGCCGTATTCCTTTCAACAGTTTAGGATTAGCAGGCAGGGTAGTTACAATCATCTTTCCGGCAGCTTTTTCATAAACTATCATCGCGGTGCCCGAGGGTTTGGCCTCCAATTCGGAGCGGACTACCATTGCCGTTTTGGCGTATTCGGCTTGCTTATTCCATTTTTGCCAATCGGTGTTGTTAGCGGTTAGCAATACTTTGCTCTGTTTAACCAGTTCGCCATCCAAACCATTGCTAATTATATCGGCTGGGTTAAGCTCTGAAAAATACATATCGGCAGCACCGAGGCCGTTGGTTATTCGATCATTTACAACAGGCAATAGTGATGAACTTTTACGATTTGTTACTTCTATGGTCGCAGGCAATAATTTATTCAATGCTTCGGTGCCAGTACTGCCCACTCCCCAAACCAATACGGTACCGCCGCTTGCCAGCACTTTATCAATGGTTGATTTATTTTGTGCCGATGGAGGGTTGCTGCCATCAACAAATAAAACATGAGGAGCAGCTTTGCCGGTTTGTTCAATAGCACCCAGCTTTTTCAAATCGGCGGCTAAGGTGCTACCAGCCCCTCCTATAACTGCTGCACCTGAACTTTTACCTGAAACCGCGGATTTAGCATCGTGGTTAGCAAGCGGTTTACCAACCTCATAAGGTTTATTTTCGGCAGCGGCTTTAATGGCATCAAAAAAAGGCCAGGTTTGGTAAAGCGGTAGCGCAGGATCATAACCGGGGTTTAGCGTGGTGCTGTAAGGGCCAAGTCTTTCAGGTTGTACCCCGGGGCTATCCTCTTTATAATTTGTAAAATACACGCCATCTTCAAGCGTGGGGGCTTTGGTTTTATCTTTAAGGCCGATAGGCAATGGTTTTAGGCCATACCAAACCAGGTTAAATACGCTGTTATATATAGACTCCCTCTCGCGCTGTTGCATCAGGTTTTGGTAGGATGATTGGGCAACACCTTCCATACGGCCAAGGAAAGACTCGTAGGCACGGTTGCCATTGGTTTCGGCTACCTGTTCGGGGGTGCCGTAGTAGGCGTTTCCGGCCTCGCCTACTCCCCAGGGTTTACCGCTTTTGTGTGCGCGGTCCATGGTACTCTGGTCGCCGTAGTGCATGACGTAGGTGGGCAGTTTGCCTTCGGCATCATCCTCACCATCGGCCGAGATCCAGGCGCGGGTTGGATCAAGTTTGCGGCAGATATCGGCCCAGATGCCGTAATAATTTATCAGCGTATCTTTTATGCCGGTAGGGTTACGCATTACGTTTACTACAACGGGCATTACCTCGTTAGATACGCTCCAGCCAAATACAGATGGATGATTACGGTCACGCAATACCAGTTCGGCAACATGGTGTTTGGTATCTTTCCAATAGTCCGGATCATCCACTTTCGGGCCGCCATCGCTGGCCCAGATGGCGGTTTCATCCAATACCATAATCCCCATCTCATCGGCTACGTCCATATAAAACGAAGGGTATGGTTGGGCATGTAAACGCACGGTATTCAACCCGGCATCACGCATGGCTTTAAACCAGGCTACGGCATAGCGGCGCGTCATCTGCGGGGTACCCAGAAAGTGCCACGAATCGCCACGCATAACCACAGGCTTGCCGTTCATCAACACCTGCCCGCCATTAATACTAACCGTGCGCCAGCCAAAGCGGGTGTAACGGGTATCAACCTGTTGCTTGCCATTGCTTACGCGGGCCAGCAAAGCATACAAATTGGGGCTTTCCGGCGACCAGCGCGCAAGCTTATCGCCCACCTGCGTATTCAGCGTTACTACCTTTTCGGTATGGGCCGGAACTTTAATTTTCACAGCCGGTATATCTAACGCAGAAACAGATGCAAGCTTGCCAACGGGTTCCGCAGCATCGGCCGCGTTTTCTGCCTGCCATTTATAAGCTCCGGCATCTACAGTGAGGTTTGCTTCCCGGTCGCCGTCATTTTTTATGGTGATTTCGGCAGCAAGATGATCGCCCTGTACATCCGGTTTCACAAAAACATCTTTAACATACACCAGCGGAACTGCTATTAATGCAACATCCTGCCATATACCCGCGATATGCTGCCCCCAAAACGAACCTGCCTGGTAAGTGCGCCTACCATAATTCCCATTTTTATCAAACAACGATGCCTTGCGAACGCCCACAGCTACTTCATTTTCAGCACCGGGTTTTACCAGCGAAGTCACATCTAAATCAAAAGGCAGGAAGATACCGAAATGGTCACCGGCCGGTTTGCCGTTTATCATAATGCGGGAATCTCCGGCCAATGCCTCAAAATGCAACAACAAACGTTTACCGTTGTAATTGGCAGGCACGTTAAACTTGCGGCGCAGCCAGCCCATTTTTATATGCTCCCATTCTTTAGGGTATGATGGGTAAGTGCGAAAATCTCCGCCCTGCCCGTGCTCATCGGCGAAGCTATTTACATTCCAGGGAGATGGGATACGAATGAGGGTTTTATCCCATTGATCGGGTTGCATGCCGGACAATGCAGGCGCAGAGTCATTCCCCTCGCGGAAACCGGCAGGCAATTGCACCGGCTGAAATTGCCACGACCCATTCAGGCTGAGCTCCTGGCGGTAAGGTTTTTCTGATTCTTTTACAAAGCCTGTAGATGGGGCAAATACACCTGTGTATTGTAAACGCTGGCTAAAAGTTTGCAGGGCGGTTGTGGTAAACAGGATTAGTAGTAATAGTTTCTTTTTCATAGTGTAATCAATCCGGATGGGCGGGTTGAATTTTTTTGGGGAAAGCGGTTAAAAAAACGTCATTGCGAGGTACGAAGCAATCCCCGATTTGCAAAGGGGCTATGCAGATCCGCCCTGTATAGTTGGGGATTGCTTCGTTCCTCGCAATGACGTGGTGACGATGAAGTTGTATCTAATCAGTTCAGACTTACGAAGTTTTTAAAACTTCGTAAGTCTTACCTTGCCATGTTTAATGCACTGTAGCCTTAACCACCGGGCTATAATTATAGGTTGAGTTAGGCGAATTAGCCGCCCTTGCCCCCATCCTGAAATAATACTCGCCTTTAGGCAGCCTTGTATCAGCCCAATGGAAAGTAAAGGTTTGCGGTTTGCCTATTATCGATGCATCCGGCGTGCCATCGGTAGGTACTTTCCATAAATTGGCGTAGTAAGTACCCGGTCCGGCTACGTTCGAGCTTACGGCTTCGTTCACTACCGGGTCTTTGCTTACCATAAATATCAGCTCAATCAGCTTCGAATCGTTTTCGGGGGCTTTGTTTACCGTGTAGCTGAATGTGCTATCGGCAACGGCGGCGGTTATCCTGTAAAAAGGAATCACCTTAAAATCGAGCTGTGTTTTCTGGTTATGGTTCAATACCACGCTAACCGAATCGCCCGCGTAAATAAAAGGACCGTTTAACGGGAAAGCCTTATAATTATCGACAAAAAACTGCGTAGCCGAGTATGATCCATCCGCCTTGATGGATATATCAATAGGCTGCGGACTTGGGTATTTAGCTTTGTTATTCTGCAAAAACCTGATGTCGCCGCCGCCGGGTTGCTTGGTTTCAATGCCGCCACCGGTTCCGGCATCTATTACTTTGCCGTACACCCCTGCATCAGGAGCGGCGTAATTATCGTACTTTTTGCATCCCGCGTAAAAAAGCAGCATGCAGGGAATTAAGGTATATATTATGGATGATCTCATGATTTCAATATTTTTTAATAGCCTGGGTTATCAATAAGTGCCGTGTTTAAGGAACGTTCGCCGCCCGGTATCTGCGAGTAATAGTTACGGGCCTGGTAAGTTTTGCCACCGCCTACAGGTACTTTTTTAAACACATAGTCTTTAGCGTTTACATCATAATAAATATCCAGGCCGTACTCCTGCCTGATGTTAAACTCGGTGGTAAGGGTGCGCCACCTGATGTAATCCCAAAAAGTGCGGTTCTCGAACGATAGCTCAACCATGCGTTCGTGCCTTATTTTTTCGCGGCTGATGGATGTGAGCGATGCCACTCCTGCCCTTACACGTAACTGGTTAACAGCGCCCAGAGCTTCGGATGGATCTTTACCCAGTTCGAAGGAAGCTTCGGCGTAGTTCAGTAATACCTCGCCGTATCTCAGATCAAGCCATGAGGTGCGTGATGAATAATCATAGAGCAGGTTGCGATCTGTAACCGGGTCGGTCCATTTTTTAAGCCAGAAGGTGAGCGAGTTGGAATTAGAGTTACCTGTACCCACCACGTTGGTTGGCGTTAAAGTGAACGACTGCGTGCTTACATCAAAATACTGCAGCACCTGGTTACCGTTATACTCCTTGTTGTTATAAATAACGCCACGCTGCCCGGTAATAGTAGCACCGCGGAATGATGTACCGGTAACTACCACAGTACCCATCAGCCTTGGGTCTTTATTTTCAAACGGACCGCTTAGGGTTGGATAGTGTACATAGCTGGCAGGTGTGCCGATATTTAATGGCTCGTTGGCACCGGCGGTACTTGTTTTTGATTCAAATTTTTCAACCAGGTCAAGCGTTGGTTCCAGGCGGTTGTCGTAGCCTATGGGCGAGCGGATATAATCGGGCAGTACCATTAAATCCTGCGAGTGGGTACGTTGGGTAGCGGCATAATCATAACCTTTGCAAAAGATGGCCTCGGTGTTCGAGTCGCCGGGTTTGCACTCGTAAAACAGGTATTGGAAGTTTTTAGATAGATCTGTAGGGTATTTATTGAACAGGCTGTATTTGCCATCGGTAATAATGGTTTTAGCAGCATTATAGGCCGCCGTTAAATACTCGGTAGCCTTAGCCGGGCTTACACCTACTACACCACCCAATTGCACGGTACCAAACTTACCTATCGAGCCTGCGTGCAGCATAGCGCGCGATTCCAGCGCGAGGGCAGCGTATTTATTGGCACGGCCGTAATCGCTGGTTTCGGGCAAATCGGCAGCAGCCTGCTCCAAATCGTTTTTGATCAGGTCCCAAACTTCCTCTTCTTTGTTACGGGGTTGTTTGAGCAAAGCGTTCGGGTCGGTTGGTGGTTCGGTGAGGATAGGTACACCGCCGTAGTATTTCACCAACCCGAAATAATAGTAAGCGCGTACAAAATGGGCCTCGGCCGAGTAACGTTTTTTGGTTGGCGCGTCAACATTGGTTACAGTGGCTATCTCCTGTATAAAAGTATTTACGTTGCGGATAGCCTTGTACAGGTTGCCCCAGTTTTCTTCGTTAATACCGGCATTGTTGGAGTTAAAAGCCTCGTCGCTCCAGTTGGCGGTGTATTGATGCCCATCGCCGGGGAACTGGCCGAAACGGCCGTTACAAAAAGAATAGTCCTCTATAGGCATATCTTTATAAAGGGAAGCGAAATAGGCCGTTACCCCGGCCGGGCTTCCGTAAATCTGATCTTTGGTGAGCAGCGTGGTTGGCTGCACGTCGAGCAGGTTTTTGCGGCAGGCACTTAATCCCGCCAGCACAAAAATCGCGATGATATATTTTATATTTTTCATGATATCGGGTTTAAAAAGTTGCCTGTACACCTGCGTTAACGTTAAGGGTGATAGGATAGCTATAGCTGTAAAGGCGCGTGCCTGACGATTCGGGATCGATAAAATCAAGGCCTTTACCGGTAAAGGTGTACAGGTTGTAAGCATTGGCAAACACCCTGAAGCGGCTGATACCTATTTTACTTAACAGCATTTTACTAAAGGTGTAGCCCAGCTCAATGCTTTTAATACGCACGTAGCTGGCATCAAAAGTGCTGAACGAGTTAGGCACACCATCCTTATAATTTTGGCGCTGACCGGTTGACGGGAACCTGCCCGGTACCCATGGGCTGTTAGGATCAAAAATATCCTGGCGGTGCCACCTATCGGCATAAATGGCAACCGGGTTTGCATACTGAAAATAGAAAGGGCGCGAAAGCTGATCGAGGTACGATACCGAATACATGGTAGCCCCCTGCACCAGCATCGAAAAATCAAAACCTTTATAACCCAGCTCAAAGTTGGCACCGAAATAAATGGCCGGTTTACCGCCGTTGCGCGCAATAACGGTTTGGTCTTTACCGTCGATAATGCCATCGCCGTTAAGGTCGACATAGTTTAAATCGCCGGGAAGCAGGCTGCGGTTACCTGCGCCATCCTGGATAGGCGCAGCATAGATCTGCTGGAAATTTTGGAACTGACCGGCAACTTTGTAGCCCCATACAATATCGTTGTATCGGTAGGCATTTTTATTGCGATAGTTATCGGCATCGCTGCTGGCCGGTGTTTGTTCGACGTAGCGGTTTTGCGTACGGGCGTACGACATATTGCCGGATACTGAAAAATCAACCGCGCCTATTTTACTGCGGTGCCCCAGTACGATCTCGAAGCCTTGCGTACGGTCGCCATTCAGGTTTACCTGTGGCAGGTTTACGCCATAAGTGCCGGGGATATTGGAGATAGGCGAACCTAACAAACCGCTACGCTCTCTGCGGAAAACATCCCCCTCGAAAGTAAGCTTACCATTCCACAGTGAGAAATCCAGGCCGATATCTGTTTGGGTAGAAGTGTACCAGGTGATATTGGCATTGGCCGCGTTTTTAAAATCGACACCTTTTACAAATCCCGGCCCAAATACCGAACCCGCCAACGAGCCCGAGCCTGAGCTTGGATAGATGTAGCCGGTTAAATAAGCGAAAGTATTGGCAGCCGCCTGATCGTCACCCTCTTTACCATAGGTAGCCCTTAGTTTGATATTATCTACAAACTTCAGTTTATCCTTAATAAACGATTCTTCAGAGATCCGCCAGCCTACCGAACCGTAAGGGAAAAATCCCCAGCGACTTTTGGACGGGAAGTAGGATGAACCATCTTCCCTGAAACCAAATTCGGCCAGGTATTTACCGGCATAGTCGTAATTAAATTTACCGGCATAGCTGCGGTTACCGCTTTGGCTGTAGCCTGAGCCAACAACGTCGGTAGCACGGTTACCTGCCGAAAGCTGGTCGATAGCATCGATCACGAATTGGGTTTGGGCATTATTACTGTTGCCCTGACGATAAATCTGTTCGTAGATCAATAACCCTGATACATTGCTTTTGCCAAAACGATGGTTATAATTCATCGACAATTGCAGATCGTTAGTAATACCCTGGCCAAAATATTCGTTCAACTGCGATGGGCCCTGGTGCGAAAAAGCTGTTTGTAGCTGTGTGGTATTATCATACTGGTACTGATAAAACTGCTTGCGGAAACTGCGGTTAAAGCTATAGCTGTTATCGTAAGCAAAAAGACCTTTTACGCTTAAACCCTCAACAAACGGCAGTTCGTAATTTAAAGTGAAGGTTGAGGTAAGCGCCTTATCATTGGTTTTATTGTACCCAGCCAGATCTTCGCTGATCTGCCCAAGTGGGTTATCATTAGGCTGATTGTAAAACTGGTTCAGGTAACGGGTATCGCCATTTGAATAAAGCGATTGCGTAGGACTGATTGACCACGCGTTTTTCATCAACGCCCATACAGCCACATTCGGGCTTTTGCTCATCACATTGTTTAAGCCCAGGTTAATACCAAATGTTAAACCCTTGCCTAACTGCCCGTCGACAGCGGTACGGAAGTTGTATTTTTTGCCGTATTCGATATCGGTTTTCAGCAAGCCGCCTTCATTAAAATAACCACCCGATACAAAAAACCTTAGCTTTTCGTTACCTCCGCTAACGGTAATGTTATGCTGTTGCTGCGAGGTGCTGTTATCCAATATAGCTTTCAGGAAATCGGTGCTCGGCGTTTTGCCGGTGCGGAAATCTTCAATTTGCTGCGGAGTGAACTGCGGCGGCGTTATCTGCTGGTTACCGCTGATGAAATTGTTGATCTGCTGTTCATCAAACAAGGTAGCGTATTGGTAAGCGCTGGATAGTTCAGGGTACTTGGTGATGAACTGCTTGCCCAGGTGCATAGTGTAGGATACCTGCGTAGTGCCTTGCTTACCCTTTTTGGTGGTTACCAAAATAACGCCGTTGGCGGCCTTTACCCCATAGATAGCGGCGGTAGCATCTTTCAAAACGCTCACGCTTTCAATCTCATTCGGGTCGAGGTGATCGAAGCCGGATTTATCGCGCTGTACACCATCGATGATGAACAGGGGGCCACCCTGCTGATTACCTTCCACATCGTTAGGATCAACATAACTGAACCCGCGGATATCGATCTGGCTGTCAAACTTACCCGGCTGGCTTGATAGCTGCGCCACCCTTACACCCGGGGCGCGGCCGGTTAGCGTATTGGTAACATCGTTATTGGAGTTTTTAACAATGTCTTTAGCCACAACGGTTGATACCGCCCCTGTAAGATTGGCACGTTTCTGCGTACCGTAGGCCACCACAACTACCTCCTCCAGGCTGCCCTGCCGTGCCGTTAAGGTGATCGTGATTGTCCGGTTGTTTTTCAGATCGACATCGGTGGTGTTATACCCGATGTAGCTCACCGTAAGCGTGGCTTTAGGATCGCTTACTTTTAGCGCGAAGGCCCCCTTGGTATCGGTAACCACACCCTGGCTGCTGCCTTTTACTTTT
Source organism: Mucilaginibacter celer (assembly GCF_003576455.2). NCBI lineage: Bacteria > Pseudomonadati > Bacteroidota > Sphingobacteriia > Sphingobacteriales > Sphingobacteriaceae > Mucilaginibacter > Mucilaginibacter celer. The sequence continues at coordinate 122,949 of NZ_CP032869.1, read as the reverse complement.
ACCGACGCCCCGATCAGCGGCTCGCCTGTTTGATCAATGACCTTACCGGTTATCGGTATGTCTTGCGCAAATAATGGCACCGAGAGGCACCATGCCAATAGCATTAATAAAATTTTCTTCATAGTACATAATTTTGGTTAACTGGTTATAGTTGATTATGAACCCAAAGAAATTTGCAGTAATTAATAAAAAGTTAATATTGAATTAGTTGAAATAATTTTATTTTACAAAACATAAACCACTAATTTTCAGCACAATAAAAAATTAAAAAAAGAAGTCATCTTGTAATTACCTGATCAAACTATGGTAATTAATTGGGGTTTAATACCGAAGGCGGCCCTGAATTATCCGGGTTTGTATATACTTTCCGGCTTATTTTCCCGGTTAATCCGTCATTAATCAATTATTAATAACGCCGGGTAATTTTAAGTTAACCAAGCATAAAAAACCTATATGAACACGTTAACTAAAATCAAGTCCCCTATTTTAAACAATGTGGGGTTGTTTAAAATCCATCTTTTAATTTTACTTATCACAACCTGTATTTCTAATGTGGTTTTCGCCGAAACCGGTAAACTTTTAGCAGGCACCGCCAAAATCAACATCACCCCAAAAACAACCGAGCCGCTGCACGATTCCGTTTATGCACGGAGTTTGGTTTTAGATATAAATAGCAAACGCCTCGCCTTTGTATCGGTAGATCTGGCCGTATTTACCAGCGACAAGATTGAGAAGATCTGCAAAGAAAAATACAAGCTTGAAAAAGTGATCATCAGTTCCTCGCACACCCATTCGGAACCGCAAACCAATGGCAAAATGGCTTTCCAGGGGAATCCCTTTGTAGCTTTTTATGAAGACCAGATTATTAAAGCCATAGGCGCGGCAACAGATCATATGTTTGAAGCACGGATAGCGGCCGGGCAAAGCATTTTTCCGCAATTGGGTTTTAACCGGCTTATTGTTCGCGAAAACGGGCATGCCAAAGAATCGTGGGTGGGCGACGCGCATTACAAACCTGAGAACCCCGAACGGATCCCCTTCGGTCCTGTTGACCCTGAAGTTGGTGTTATTAAAATTGAAGACATGCAGGGTAATGCACGGGCTATTATCATAAACTATGCCATGCATTCGGATATTGTATGTTTTAACTATGCTATATCTGCCGACTATCCTGGTGTGGCCAGCCGCAAGGTTGAGGAAGCTTTCGGCAATAAAATAAACTGCCTTTTTATACAGGGGGCTGGTGGCAATATTGAATCGCTGCAGATAAGTCCGCGCAGATCGGGCCCTAACGATACAGTGAAAACCAACTACGCGCCGATGGAGCGCACCGGCGAGCTCCTGGCATGGGAGGTAATTAAACTGGCCAAAAACATCAGCCCAACTGCCGGCAATGAAACTGATATCAGGTTCATGACCGATTCAATGCGTTTTACCGGCAGGTACGATAAAACGCTAACCTATAATGTGAGCCTGGTCACTATCCTCCTAAACAACAAAATAGCTATAGCCGTTTGCCCCGGCGAGCTGTTTGTTCAGTTTCAGCTGGATTGGAAAAAGAAAATGGAGCTGGCATCGTCAACCGGATTTTTGTTTGGTTACTCGTGGAGCGGTGGCCATTGGCCTGGGTATATTGCCGATGTACGGTCGGCTGCGTTGGGTGGATATGGTGCCGATGAAAGCGGAAGGTTGATTGAGGTGGGTGCGGGAGAAGCCATTATAACCCGCCAGCTTGAAAATTATTATAAGCTTACCGGGTTGATGCGTAAGGATCCGCCGAAATAGCCCGTTCATTGAGTAATGAGTAAATAAATAAGCCCCGCGTTCAGCGGGGCTTATTTATTTACTTTCCAGTATTTCTTTCCGGCATTTTAAACACCAGCGGCTTTTCATGGCGTAATATTTTAGCCGCTTCGCCCGTTAACCACAGGTAGGTATCAGATGGTTTGCCATCCATGTTAATGAAAGCCGTACCTGTGCCGTCTCCTACTTTAGGCGGATTATCTGATCCTTTAAAAATAGCAGTGCCCTCATTCACTTCATCAAACATGGCTACGTAGATCATTTCAGCGCCTGCTGAGATCGCAGTTGATAGCATTTGCCAGTAAAACCTGCCGCCCTGCCTCGGGATAGAACCAACCGGTTTCACATCATCCGGAAATTCGTAGCGGCTCAGGTTATGCCAGCTGAAACCCGGATACACGCAGGGTACATAATCCAAATGATTATCGCGGCACCATTTAATATCTTCAATCACATCATCGCGGTACCTGTCCATATCATTATGCAACAAGGGTGAATAACGCTGTACGCTCCAGGGCAATACGATATCGCAGCGTTTGATAATGTCATGCAGGTAAGGGTCGTTAACACAGTCGGCCCGTAAAGTTCGCCAGGAGTTTGGTACACCTATCATTACCGCGCAGCCACCATACACCGGATCATTCTTTAAAAAATCGATAAAACGTTCGATGCCGATGTTGCGGATATTGTATGGCCTGTCGGGAAAGCCAACGCCCCAAATAGTTACTACCGGTTTTCCATTATGGTACAGGTAAGTGTTTGTGCCTTTTGGGTTGGTCACCTTCAATTCATCAACCAGATATTTCCAATCGTCAATCAATACTGAACAATCCTCGCCTTTACCGGCCAGGCCCGACAGATCATACATCACGGCGATAGCCCGTTTGTAGGTTGAAGCAGCTTCGAAAGCATTTCTAAAAACCCTGTCGTCCTTACGATTTTCGGGGCGGGCATTGTTGAAAAAGCGCTGCATAAATACACCATCAACTCCATATTGCTGCATCCATTTAAAATGCAGGTCGGCGGTGCTTTTATCTACCGAACTGAAAAACTTTGCAGGTTGTCCATCGGCCAGTTTAAATGGTGTTGGATAAGTTTTGGCGTATTCGCTTACATCCGGCCACATATCAATGCCCGAGCGTTGTTCGTTGCCATAAGCAAAGTGATTTGCCCCGCTCCCATCGCCTTCGGCCCTGAACCATCCCTGGTAACCGGCCATGATCAGGCCTTTGTAACTGGGAAATAAAGTTGTTTTAGCATGTTTGGTTTGCGCATTCGCGTTAGCAAAAAAACACAGGAGCATCCACGTGCATAATGTAATTTTTGTTCTCATCATAGTTTACTTTTTTAGTACAGGTGCTGGTTATACACCATACCGAAGTTCACGCAGAAGCTTAACAAAAAATTAATTATGGACTAATTAGGCATAAACACTTAAAAAAAAGTAATTAAAAACAATTTGAAGCCGACACACCGTTGGTTACAGCCTGCTATCATTTACAATTGTAGCTTAACGAAATATTAATAACATCCGTACTGTTGACGAAGCTACTAAGCCATTATTTCCTTTGTCGCGATAAACGGTATTCGTCAAAATTTTTGTTAAGTAATCCGACTTTAACAATGTTATCATAATAAATCCAGTTCTGGCGAATAATACGCAAACCAGTGCAATTTATTTTTAAAACGCAGCAGCCTATTAGCTAACTATTTTATTTTGAATTATTTACTTTAATACAAATAAGTATTTTTATATTTACTTGTCTGAATCTTATTACACTCTCAAATGCAGAATCTCTTAACAGAAATTTTAGCAGAACTTAAGCAAAAACGATGCGTGCTTGTCATAGGCCCCGAACTTGGTGACCATGACGAACCAAGCTTTTTTGAAAGATTATGCGAAGCCCTTCCGAGGCTGGATTTCGATCACAAATCTCTTGATGGTGCATCCGCTGTTTCCGAATATACATTTCTAAACGAAGAACTTATTCAGATTAAAGCTGGTACCGAACCATGGTTATCAACCCTGGTTAAATGGTTTTACGAGGAGCAGACATGGCTTGACGAACCTCTTCGTAAAATATCGCAAATCCCCTTTTCGATGATTATCTCGCTGATGCCGGACGGCAGGCTTAAGCGCATTTTCGACGAGCAGCAATTGCCTTATACTTTCAATTATTGCCCTATTGATAAAGTAAGACCAGTAACCGAAACGACCTCCGCCGATGCCCCCCTTATTTATCACCTGATTGGAAATCTTGAGGAAAAAGAAGTGGTGCTGACATTCGAAAACATGTTTGCTTTGTTAAAAAATGTGCTCAAAAATGATCTGCCCACTGTGGTTCAGAAAACCTTGGCAGAGGCAAAATCTGTTGTTTTTCTCGGTGTCCGTTATGAGCGGTGGCACACACAATTGCTGTTGCGTTATATAAAAACGCTCGACGGGATTAATGTAACGATAACCAAGGATACGAAACTCGAAAAGGATGCTCTGGGGAAAAAGTCTGTCGAAAACGATCAAACAGCAAAAAACTCGAGTGTGTTTGTCAGAAATCGACTTAACCTTGGTTTGTTAAACGACAATCCTATTGGTTTTTTAGATCGCTTATACGATTGTTGCCGGCAACAAAACCTGTTGAAGCAACCGCAGGTCACTTCTTACTTGGCAAGCATATTCCTGTCTTATAGTCACGAAAATAAAATGATTGCGGATGATCTTGCCGACAGACTAAGAAGATTAAGGATGAGGGTTATTATGGATGAAACAGATCTTCGTACCGGTCAGAACATAAAAAAATTTATTGACGAAATAGAGCAAACTGATGCCGTAGTGGCTTTGATATCAAGAAACAGCATTTTTAGTCCTTACGTAATCGAAGAAATTGCTAAAGCCTGTGAACTTGAAAAAACGCTGTTGCCAGTTTCATTAGACAATATTTTGGACGAGCCCGACCTGGAACAGCAAAAAGACAATAGAGTTGAAAGTGTTTTACAGGATATCCGGCGAAAATTACGTGAAAACCTACACTCAAGAATGTCTCATTTATGGACAGAACACGAACGTTGGGCAGATTTTGACAATAGCTTTTCTTCTACCCTCACCGTGCTAAAAAACAACAAAAGGCTGATTTATCAGGCATCAAATCCACAGGCCACGGTTACCCAATTACTTCGTGACATCTTATCCCTGAATACAGCTAACATATGAATGCAATGAGCAAAAACCGTTATCCAGGCGGCCGATCTTTCATGGAAGAGGACTTTCCTTTGTTCTTTGGCAGACAAAATGATGTTCAAGCCTTTTTGGAGCTACTTTCTGTACGTCAAATGGTGGTTTTAATGGGGAAAAGCGGCTCAGGTAAAAGTTCGTTGATTAATGCGGGGATCGTCCCTCAGCTACTTGACGATGATTGCAATTATTATTTCATCATCAGGTTTAATAATTTCGTAAGTAAATCGCCCCCCCTGCATACCCACCAGGAGGAAACAGGCGTAAGAAATGCGGATACCGCAGATAAAAATCAGCTGTCACCTGTATCAGTTGTTATCAAGCGTTTATCTATTCTGGATCAAACCGAGCTTGATACGGAGTTATCTGATCTTATTCCCGATAAAACATCATTCTGGTATTGGATCAAACAACATCAGGCAGCGGCGCGAAAAAAAGGAAAACCAAAGCTATTTCTTTTTTTTGAACAATTTGAAGAGTTGTTTACATATCCGAAAGATCAGGTTCAAGGCTTTACCGAGGAGTTGTATCAACTGCTTTATAGTTCCGTTCCAAACGATTTCAGGGATATCATCTATGAGGCCGAACATGAAAACCGTATAAGTGAAGAATTAGAGGATTTGTTGCTTGACAAACCAAATATCCGCGTAGTTTTCTCCGTTCGATCTGATCGCCTTTCACAAATGAATGTGATGCGTGATCTGCATCCCACCATTTTTCAAAACTGTTATCCGCTGGAAGAACTAAAGATAGCCGATGCCGAACTTGCCATAACACAACCGGCCCGCCTATCAATGCCCGCATTTAAGGGGGCACCATTCCGTTTCGAAAAAGATGCGATTAATCATATCATTAAAAGTATCTGTCACGAAACAGAAGATCGCATCGACGCGGCAAGCTTACAAATAGTTTGCAGATTTGTTGAGGAACACATCGTAGGCGATAAGGCAGATTTTACCGTAAAAGTGGACGACCTTGGCGATATGACGGACATCTTCAAAAAATATTATGAAAATATATTAAACCGATTTGAAGGCGATGAACGGCAGGGCATTCAAAAGTTCATAGAAGACGACATGATCGACGACGACCGGCGCAATGCCTTCCCGGTAGGATTTATTACCAAAAGGCTAAAGATTAAAGAAGAGGCACTGGATTTACTTGAACAAAGTTCGCTGCTTCGGAAAGAAAGGGATGCCAGCGGACGTTTAATGTATGAAATTGGGCATGACAGGATTATGCTGGGTGTGGTTAAGGTTGCGGAACAACGAAAGAGACTAAAAAGCGAGGAAAATCAACAAAAAACCGAACAAATAAACCGTAAACTAAAGGAAAAACTGTTTGGATATCGCTTATTCACAGCCTCAATGGTTTTATTGATCGTTTGTTTGGTAGCCGTGTTCTTTTTGTGGCGTAAACTGGCAGTCACCGAAGCAGATTTGAAAACCCAACAAATCCTTGCCAGTTATAAACTTGAACAAGTTAATAAAGAAAATGCATTAAAAGCTGCTTGGAGCTATATCAATCTCGGCATAGGGTACGAGCGTGCCAGCGGAAGCGAAGCCACGCAAAAAGCCCTGAAAATGTATCAGAACGCTATTGATACACTTAAGCGGTATCCCGATGATCCGGTATACAAGATAGCCATAAGTAAACGTGACTTCCTCGAAAAAAAAGATAAACCATCGCAATGAAAACCGTAGTTAAATTAGGCCTGCTCGTAGCCCTGATGTTTGAAGGCATTACCGGATATGCTCAAACTAATTGCCCGCAATATACTGGCGCACTTAAACGTGCCCAACAAAATATCAACGCAAAAAAATTCCCTGATGCGTTAAATGACATTCTGTTTGCACAAGCAGCTTTAGGCGAATGCAAGGTACAGAACCCGGGTGCTAATTTGAGCATGAGCGAGGCGGACAATCTTTTAAAAGAACTGATTCGTAAACAAGCCGAAGACGCGCGGGAAACCAATGATAAACAACTACGGGAGTTGGAAGGCTATATCGCGAGGTTAATCAAACTGGTTCAACAATCAGGTGCGACAGGGTTTTCTACGTTAAAACCAAAGTTGCTGGAACAGCTCAAAGCTGCGCAAAATTATATTGATGCTAACCATAACACCACCAACGAACTGGGTAATATAGACCTTTACCGCACCGTTGCAGAATCGTATGAACAAAACGGAGATGAGACGCAGGCTTTTGCCAATTGGGAAAGCGGTTTTCAATCAGCAATAAAAATAGTTGATGGCTTAAAAAAAAACACACCCGAACGGGCCTGGGTATCGGCTATTATTATTTGTAGCGAGTATGCAGATAATTTGCTTAACCGGGGCGAAATAAACCAGGTAAACAATATAATCACCACTTGCCAGGAACACTACCCTTCCCTTGCGGGGCTAACTCCGCAAGGTTTCGAAGCACTGGCACGATTGGAGTTTGTAAACGGGCGCTATAGAGAAGCAACGCACGGATATGCTCAGGCTATCCTGCATTACGGTACGACCATCCGTTTAGCAAAAAAAGCGGGCGGATCCGACTTTAAAAACGAACGGGTTAATTTACTTTTAACCAGATGCTACAATGCGATACTTCTCGGTCGCAGACTGAATCATTTCCGCGTTGATACCCTTGCCGGGGCTAACCCGATTGTACCCACCGGCTTATTTGAAAAACTCAAAATCGCTTTTGCGCAAAGTCAAAGCTCCAACGCCAATCTGGCCATAATCAATCTGCGCTACAATTTGGCATCAGTATTAATCGCTCAGGGAAAACTGTCGGATGCACAGGCACAAGACAGTTTAACGAGGATTTTATCTCAAATAGGTACATACAAAAGCACAGGGAGCACCCAGGCCACAACTCAAATAGTGAAAGCAGATATTCACGCGCAGATGGCGACAATATACAGGCGTCGCAACGACAAAGACGAAGCTATCGCAGAAACCGGCGTCGCTTTAAAATATTGGATGGCTTCTATCGATACGGGCAAAAAAAACAAGGAAAATATTATGCTTATTGCCGACGCCGGTCTCCTCATCGAAAAAAATCTGGCCAGAAGTTTTCCTGAAGAAAACGCTTTACAACAGCTTAAACAGATGAGTGAGTTGGTGACGATGAGATATGGGGACGATGCCAACAGGTTTCCGGATATCGCCTTCATGTTGGGCAAACTGCAGGCCAGGCAGGCAGATTTAATTGAAGGTAAGAAAACCACGCAGGATAGTATAAAGGCTTACTCGCTTTTTGTAAGCGCGACCAATCATTTTCACCAATCGGGCGAGCTCGCAGATCCTGCCAATTATCGACCGGATTTTGCCATATACACCCACACTGCATGTCGTATACTTTTATATGAGCTTGCACATCGCCAGTATACTGCCGCCGAAAATACCGCCCGTTTTATAATGCGTGAAATTATGCCTCTTTACAGAATAAATGATTTTGACATTAACATGGGCCTGGAACTAACTTTAGCAAATAATGTCTATGGTCACTATTTATTTAGCAATGCAATGTACGCTCAAGCCATAGAGCCGTTGACATTTGCCTCCCTCCACGGAATGCAATCAGCTACCAATCATTTAATTGCGATCTATTCCGGATTATACATTAATCAGCAGGAAAAAGCCAGATTTTATCGCATTAGAGTAGGTACTCAAAAAAGTGATGCAGTCAAAACTTATTTACTTCCGTTAACAACTACAACTCCTGATGCAGATTCTGTTAAAGTGTATATTACCGACCGTGCCGTTGAATTCCCTTACCGTGGCATAGAAGATGCGGTTAAGTGGGTTAAAATAGTATATCATCAAAATATCGACAAGCGCTATGTTGATGCATTTAATCGCTACCAGGAACAGGCCCAAAATAACCATAGTCCGTTTCAGGAGCTAAGCGATCAGGCTTTGGATGATGCCAAAAGCGCCATTTTTATATTGAATAAATACGCCAGTCATAAAACGGCTATTGCCAACGCTTACGATGTAAACAAACGCCTGTTATTAAGCGAAAAACTTTATAAACAGTATAAAAACGACTTATCTGTCGATTCGGTTAATGCCGGTGTGATAAAAAAAGATGCTATCCCTTTTTATATCAATTATGCGCGTCAGCTAAAGGCTGCCGCCCGTGTAGTAGATTACCGGAATGTATATAAGCAGGTGCTTTTACTCGATCCTGGTAATAAGGAAGCTTTATTTGCTATGATGGAAATGGAGTTTCAGGAAAATCGAAACAAATTTATTAAAGATAGTTATAAGGCTGATTTTGAACATTTGAAAAATAATCTTTCATTTTTTCTTATTGAAGGGGTAAATGAAGCCGCCAACAATACAAGAAATAAAATCCTCGGTATTCGTGAAGATGCCGAAACAAGAGATTATATTGTATCTGCATATTCAGCTTTTGGCAAACAAGATATTTTCGCCGAGCTTTTTCTTGATAAGAAACTCAATCATAAAGAGTTTATTGATTATTTTACAAAGAAAAGTGTGGACAGCATTAGTAATGATGCAAAACGGGAGTATTATAATCACATGATTCAATTAGATCAAAAATACCTCCAGATTATACCTTCTGATAGCGCCGTAAGAAAATTGGCTTCCATACATTGCAGTAATTTTGTTTGGACTTGCCTACTTACAAAAAAAGACGTCAACCTTATTTCTTATCTGCAACAAAGCTCAAATTATGACCCCAAAAACCAATTTGCGACAGGCAACTTATTAAGCGTTTATCTTTTCAATAATGATTATGAGGATGCTAAGCCAGAATATGATAAATTTAGAAACAATATATTTTCAGAAACCGGTCCTTTCCGCACTTATAATGATTACTATACATTTTGCGTTACTGAGCTGCGAAAAGCGGGGCTTAAAAATAAATCAATCTCAATATTTAGTGATCTACTGATCAATCATACGGAAAATAACATTCAGGGTAATTAACGTTTTAATCGTTCTATAATTGGTTGAAGTTTAGTGACAGCGTAACCATGTCCTAAAAACGTGTCAAATTTCGGCTTATTTTATAATTTTTTTTTAGTTAAACGTCTATTAATGTCAGAACTCGGGAGCAGAATTCTTCCACCATTTTAGGTCACTAATCGTCCTTCAAAGTATCTGCTATATACAAACGATAAGACTATTGCGAACAGCGATTTGCGGACTGGTATATTCTTTTGGTGAACTATAAAAACGGGCCAATGTCGGCTATATAAGGATCGCGCAAGAATGACAGGCCATAAAAGCTGATATAAAATGCATGCAAATTTAACTAAATCAATAACTCAATCGTAATTCCCAATATTTAAAAAACTGTCAAATAATAACGACAACCTGTATCAATAGGTATTGTCTAAACCCAAACAAATTACGTGCGGCTTTGAAACAACATCACCCGTGTGATTAAATGCCGAGTTTTTGTTTAACGCGCAGATATCTCATTATATCGAAGACTTGAATGCAACCTTGCTTTTTCCCTAACTAACCCTAACCAACCAGTCTTTTAATTAAATTATTGATCGGCTGATTAAGTATTAACCTATTTTAATCAATGTTACGACCTGTATTGTTATTTTTATCCCCAATGAAACCTAAGCAAATAAAATACAGGCTGTTAATACTGCTTAGCCTGTTGAGCATCCCTTGTCATTCACAGAATCCGCCGGGCAGCGGATGTAACATCATTCACTGGGCCAAATGGTCGCAATTTCAGGGCTCAACAGCCACAGGAACTATAGATGAAGGCAACGGGAATTCGGTTAACGTAACCATGGCTTCAAATTTTGATTTTTCATCAACCCCTGCTATATATAACTACGGCGCGTTTAGCAACTACCCGGTACCTATCCCCAATGAAACAGTTCCGAAAACTACCTGGGCTGCAGGCAGCGGCGGATCAACAAACATGACCTTTTCGCACCAGGTAAGCAATCCTGTATTACTTATTTCTTCCCTTGGGCGACCTAATCAATTGGTTAAGCTGGACTTCTCCCTGCCCTATGTAGTTTTGTACGACGGCGGCGGGATGACTTTTGATAACAGCAGCACAATAACCGGAGCAGAAGGTTACGCGGTCATTATGTTTCCGGGAGATTTTAAAAACGTAGTGATCTCTTCCACAACGCCCGAAGATTATACCAACATTACCTGGGGACTAAGTCCGGCCGCCTTCCAGGTTGATATCACCGAAAATGCAGCAACCTGCGGCAGCACAACGGTAACCGCAACAGGCGGGCAAAGTTATCACTGGGATGGCGGCGATAATCCGGACGCGGCCACCAACACTTTTCATACCAGCAGGAGGTATGTTGTCACGGTTAAAAACGCAGATGGCTGTTCAACCTCTGCTTCCAAACAAATTGACGTGCATACAGAACCCCAGGTTAAAGTTACCGGCAACCTCACGGGCTGCGAAAGCGTAACGGGCACAGCTTTTGCCGAAAATGCCGTTAGTTATCAATGGGACGGAGGGGATACACCCAATAGCAATGTTAATACTTTTCATACCAGCAGGAAGTATAAAGTAACGGTTACAGACGCCTATCAATGCCAGGCATCTCTTTATGTAGATGTTATTGTAGGAGAACGGGTTACTCCAACCATAAATATCACCGCATTGCCATCAGGACCGGTATGTACCGGAACACCGGTAACTTATACGGCGTCGCCTTCAAATGGCGGAGCGTCGCCTGTACTTTCCTGGTTAAAAAACCGTGTCCCGGTTGCATCCGGCAAAACTTATACTACAACAGAGTTGGTTAACGGAGATCAAATAACATGCGCACTAACCAGCCAGATGTTTTGTGCTATACCTGCCAACGCGGTAAGTACCCCGCTCACCGCCACTATCAGCGAAAACCCCGTAATTACCTTTCCTCAGAAACCACCGGTGATCGATGGTCGCACAACCTTTGTTCAGTTAGATCCTGCAATTACCGGCGATATAGCGAGTTACTCATGGGCACCGGTCACCGGTTTGAGCGACCCAAACATCCGGAACCCTGTCGTAACTACAAAAACCACAACAGATTATACCTTAACGGTGGTATCAGCTACAGGATGCCCGGCTTCTGCAACTGTAAAAGTTTTAGTTTTGAACACCCCGATTATACCGAATACTTTTACACCCAACGGCGACGGCGTTAATGATACCTGGAACATCATTAACCTTGCAGATTACGCGAACGCGACGATAGATATTTATAACCGGTACGGCATAAACCTATACCATTCTATTGGTTACACAAAACCCTGGGACGGCATGTATAAAGGCAAAGCTTTACCCGCAGGCACCTATTATTATGTTATTAATCCAAATGATAACGTGCATGGTATAAATGGTGGCTGGGTGCTAATAGTAAGGTAGGGTATTGCTATCCAGCCGCTGGAGCATTCAACAACTGGTCGAAGTTTAGCGACAGCGTAACTTCGTCCTAAACTGGGTTAAGCTTTCAGCTTAACTTTATAACTTTTTTTGTTAAATAACTATTTAAAGCCAGGCATCGGAAGCAGAATGCTTCCTACAGTTTAGGTTGAAGTTACGCTGCCGCTAAACTTCAACCAGTTAACAGATATAGTTCAGTCTACACTTAAAAAAAAGCGGCTGTCTTTTTCAAGAACAGCCGCTTACACTACTGCAAACACAATTGCCGGATTTTACAACCGGAAATCAATGATCTTTAAAAAGTCACCTTTCGGATAGCTTTGTTGGTTTTATCCAGTATAAAAATATCGCCGTTAGGTGCTATGGTTACGTCGGTAATATCTCCAAACAGGGCATCGGCCAGGCCGCCGTCTTTAAATCCTTTCTGGGTTTTAAAAATGGTGGTCACTTTTTGTGTGGCCGGGTTTATGGCGCGCAGGGCGTTATTTTCCGGGTCGCACACCAGTACCAGTTTTTTGGTATCGGCCCAGATCATGTTACCAATTGTACCGAAACGGGCATCGCTGTAGCTGCCATCGGCGTAACCGGCAGAGTAGTCACCTATCAGCCTTTCGTAACTGCCATCGCCAATAGCATATCGGCCTGTGGCATCAAGGTCTGATCCATAAACTTTACCCACGCCATCAATAGCCATACGGCCTTCCGGATCGGCATATAAGTCGAAACTATAATTTGGCACCCCATTGGTAACAATAACAAAACCGAAGAAGCTGCCCGAGCGTGCGCCTATGTATAGCCTGTCCTGGTTATCGATAGCTAAACCGCTTGCCCCTATCGAGGCTGATGCCACGTACATGGTAACCATACCGTTAGGCGCAATCTTCTTGATGTTGCCACTTGCTTCTGCTACAAACAAGTTTCCTTGTTTATCCATTACTATGCCAACCGGCGCGGTAAACCTACCTAAGGTCCCGATGCCTTCGTTGTTGCCGGTGCGGCCATTAGGGTCGCCTGCATATAAGGTTACCGTGCCGTTCGGATCAACTTTATAAACCTGATTATAGGTCCGGAATAAAACATAAAACTCTCCGTGCTGGCCGGCACAGAACGCGTTAACCGATGTATGTGGCAAACCCGTTGTAATGGTGATCACACCCGAGGTCTGGAATACCTTAGGCGAAACCGCTTCAACGCCATTAACACGCACCTTAATAAAACCGGTAGATACGCCTTGCGGTGCCACAACCACTAACTGCGTTGCCGTAGCTGCATTCACCTTAGCCACCACGCCGTTAAAGGTAACCGTGTTATTTGCCGGAGTGGTACTGAAACCAACACCGGTTATTGTAACTACAGTGCCCACATTACCATTATCCGGACTAAAACCCGAAATACCCACAGCCTGCTCGGTGTATACCGGCCCAGCAACTACCTGGTCATTTACAGAAACCTGGATATTGCCTGTACCTGTATTTACCGGTACGGTTACCTTAAGCTCAGTAGCGGTTACCGATTTAATAACAGCATCCTTCCCGTTTATAGCTACTTTGGTTTCGCCTGCAATAGTGCTGAAACCTGTGCCGGTAATGGTAACTTCAGTTCCGGCAGGGCCGCTTAGCGGTGTTATCAGGCTGATGGTTGGCGGTGCTATCACAGTAAATACCGGGCCTTCAATAGGGGTATCCTCAATTTTAAGGTTCACCCTGCCGGTTTGCACCCCATCCGGGGCTTGCACCAGCAGCTTGGTTTCGGTAGCTTCCAGTATCTGGGCTGCCTTACCGTTAAACGTAACCTGGTTTTTGGCAACCTCGGTTTCAAAACCCGAACCTATCAGGGTTACTTTGGTACCTTTACCACCTGTTTTCGGTGTAATATCAAACAACGCCTGCACCCTGAAGTTGGGCCCTTTTGATGAACTTTCCTTTACCTTAACCTCTACCGGGCCGCTAAGTGTTTTATCGGGTACGGTGGCTATGATCAGCGTGTCCGAAAGGCTCACGATATTAGCCGGATTACCGTTAATAGTTACCACAGCCGGTTTATCAGGGTCACTGAAACCCTCGCCCCTGATACGGATATTAGTACCCACGGGGCCGCGGTTTGGCGAGATGGCTTTTACACTTAATGCCTGATAGGTATAGGTACCTATATCATGTACGTTACCAGCATACTTCAATTCAATTTTCCCGGTACCTGATCCCGCCGGTACCATCACCACCACGTAATTGGCCGTAGCGCTCACCACCTCGGCCTGTTTGCCCACAACGGTAGCCGTGTATTTTGATAGATCGTTATCAAAACCAGAACCTTCAATGGTGATCAACGTACCCGTATTACCGCTGTTGGGAAAATAGTTAACTACTTTAAAAACGAGCACGGGGTGCTCGTTTTTATCTTTTTTACATCCGCCAATAAGCACCAATAGCAGCATCAGCAGCAGGGTGTATGTTTTGGTTGGATCTTGTATCATCCTTTGCATATTATTTCTTCTTTAAATTGATGGTTCAGTTTAAAAAGTGTACCTGGCCCCCAGCTGCATCTGCACCCTCGAACCATAGTAATCAATACTGTATGGTTTGCCCGGCGTGGTAAACTCGTAAACCGGGTAGCCATTATTATTTTGCTGCGGAAGGAATAGTACAGGCGTTAAACCAACACTGGCCGTTGAGTTAAATGTATTTGGCGAGAAATACTGAATGCCCCAGCTTTTGTTAAGCAGGTTAGTAAGGTTGATCACATCGGCAGTGATGGTAAAAAACCGCGTACCTGCGCTGTTGATGAAAATATCATGCGCCAGGTGCAAATCTGCCTGGATATTCCATGGGGTGCGGCCTTCGTTCCGGCCGGTAAAATCGCCGCGGCGGTTACGCAGGTATTTATTCCCATCGATGTATTGGTTAAAAGCGGCAGCCTGTTGCGCGGCGGTAATGGTTTGGCCGCCGCTTATCTTATCTTTAAAAAAGTTAATAGCTTCATCGCGCTGCGGTATGTAAACCAAACTCACCTGCTGCGGTAATCCCTGTATGCTATTGTTCACAATACCATAAGTAAACGGGCTGCCCGATTGCGCGCTAAAGAATAGCGAAACATTAGTCCTGCCCGATTTATTCCAGTTTTTGTTATAGCTGATGGTGCTTACAATGCGATGGCGGATATCAAAATTACTGTAAGCCAATGCCGGGGTGTTAGGCACCAGCGCCTGGTTTAACTGCCAGTTACTTTCCATCGAGTTCCTTACCCCGTTCGAAAGATCTTTTGATAAACCATAAGTGTAAGCCACCGATGCCTGCAGCACATTATCAATGCTCTTGCTAATGCTGCCCGTAATGTTATAACGATAGCCCTGCGAGGTATTGCTTAACAGGTAGATGTTTGAAAAACGCTGATCGGTAGTGCCGCTGTAAATGGGTTGTTTCCTGTTTTTATCATAAGGATAATACGTGGCGTTATCCTGTACGTTCAATTGTTGAAACAGTACATCTTTAATGGTTTTGGTGTAGATGCCCTCAACAGTAAACTTCCATTTGCTATCGGTGCTGTAATCGATACCCAAACTGGTTCTCAGCACCTGCGGCATAGTAAAATTATTGTCGATCAGATCGACCTGTGTTTTACCGCTGTTGCTGTTGTTGATCACGGCACCGTTGGCGGCAATAAAATCGCCGATGCCGTTAGGGCCGCCTTTTAACGGATTACTGCCGGAAGCAAAAGTTTTCTGATCGCTTTTCTGATCTAAACCGCCATAGCTGTTGCCCGAGTTGTAAAAAGCATAAGCAATCCAGGCCATCGGGATACGGCCGGCAAACAGGCCCGCTCCACCCCTCAATACCAGGCTCTGATCGCTCAGCCAGTCATACCTGAAACCGATCCTTGGCGACAGCTGGATTTTGTTGAGATAGTTATTGTTGATGCGACTTAGCGGAGTATAGCTATAGGTATTGCCGTAATACGGATCGGCAAGGGCGGTTTGTACTTTGCTGCTCAGCTCCGGCCTTTGCGGCAAATCGGCCATATCGGCCCTTAAACCTGGGATCACTTTTAAACGCTCCGAAACTCGGATCTCGTCCTGTACATACACACTGTACATATTCAGGTTGAAGTTTGCTCCGGGATGAGCAAGTATATAATCGCGGGTATTGTTGGTGTAATTATAAGCGCCGCGTACGCGGTAAGGGTTATTATTCAGGTAATCTTCAATACTCAGGTAATCAACCCTGCCGTTCCAGGCGTTAACAAAGCCGTAGTTGATATTGTAAAGCTCGTTATGCGTACCAAAGGTAAAAGTGTTATTTCCCAGCGTCCAGTTCAAATTGGCGGTAACCTCGTAGGTGCGTTGCTTCATATTAAAAATGCTTGCTTCGCGATCGGTACCGAGATAAATGGTTGTGCCGGGTGTACGGCCCGCTATCTGTACCTGCGGCAGGCTTGGGTCGCCTTTCGGGTCACGTTTATCGGTTACGCGGGTATAGCCCAATAATAAGTTGCCAGATAACCGTTGCGAAAACCTGCTCTTTAACTCGGCAACGGTTGAACTTTGGTTATTTTTTTGTAGGAAAGCCATGCTGCTGAAGCGGAAATCCTGCTGGTCGCGGTCCATGTACAATGCTTCGGAAGTAATGGTGTTATTGCGGATAGCCAGTTGGTGCTTATCGCTGATATTCCAGTCCAATCGGTTAAAAAACTTTGTCGATTTGGAGTAGGTGTTGAAATCGCCTGCCGTGCCGGCATTCATCAGGTTGGAGGCGCTGATGGCGTTGGCATCTTCCAGGCTCAGGATTTGGCTGGTTTCGGCCTGGCCGGCTTTCAACTGGGCAGGATCGCGGCGTTTGGTGATCTCCTCGTTGCTAAAAAAGAACAGCTTATTTTTAATCAGCGGGAAACCTACGCGGAAACCGGTTTGGTAATCGTAAAAATCGCTGTTCATTTTGCCCAGCGTACCTACCCTATCGTTACCGGTAAGTGTGGCATTACGGCCATAGCCATAAACCGAACCGCTTAAAGTATTGGTACCGCTACGGGTTACGGCGTTTACCGAGCCGCCTGTAAAATTGCCTATCTTAACATCGTAAGGGGCCAGGTAAACATGCATATCCTCAATAGCATCCAACGATACCGGGTTGGTACGCGTTGAGCTACCCGGCATTCCCGAAGTACCCGACTGCCCGCCCAGCGAAGGACTAAAACCAATGGCATCGTTATTAATGGCACCATCAATAGTTACGTTATTATACCTGAAGTTGGTACCGCCAAAACTGTTATCCTTACTGGCCTGCGGCACCTGCCGGGTAATATCCGTAATGCTGCGCGATACCGTAGGCGCATTACGCACCTGGCTGGCACTGATATTTTTACCGGCCCCGTAAGTACTGGCCTGCGCACCGCGTTTAGTGGCTTTTACTACAACCTCGCCCAATTGCTGCGACTGGTTTTTCAGCACGAAATTCAAAGTAATTGATGCTCCCAGGCTAATGGTGATGCCATCCCGTTTTTCGGGCTGCATGCCCATCATCGATACCTCTATCGAGTATGGCCCGCCGATGCGGAGGTTGGGTAAATAATACCGGCCTTTCTGGTCGGCTGCTATGGCATAGCGTGTGCCCGATGGCTGGTGTATGGCTACTACGGTAGCACCCGGAAACGGCGCACCGGCAGCATCAAAAACAGTACCGCTCAGCGTGCCGCTGGTTTCCTGCGCAAAGGCCTGCGGCGGGCAAAGTACAAGCAGCAGCAATGCCGCCAGCGCTATGCACAGGCCCGATTTTATGATTCTTTTCATTTATAAATGTCTTTAAACTATGCTGGCAATGTTGTTAAAAACCCGTGCGCAAAACGCCGTCAATAATGTGTAAAACCCCGTTACCGGTAAGTATATCCTGCTTGCTGAGCTGGATGGGCGACGTGTTGCCCGGCCCTTTTACCGTGATACCGCTAAAGCCTCCGGGCTGGCTGCTATCGGCAATCAGGTTAACCGAAATGCTGTTATCATCCAGCATATTTTGTTTAATCACCACATCGCCGCCCGAACCTAAAATGTAATCGTACACAAACCTTCTGTCGCGGATAATGTGGTAGCTTACCAGGCGTTTCAGCACTTCCGGGTCGGTATTGCTTACCTGGGCTACGGTGGCGTAACCAAGGGCCTGCATGGCTGTATTGTTTGGTGCGAGGATGGTATAAGGCCCTGTACCGTTTATGGTTTCGAGCATCCCGGCAGATAGTACCGCCTGGTAAAAAAGCGTAATATCCGGTTCGGCGGCGAGGGCGTTGCCCAGCTTTTCGTGCACATAAGGGGTAAGTACCCTGTTCATCACCTGGATTAACCCGTTGGAGCCTGCAACGTTTTTGGCCAGCACACGTGCGCCATTAATGGTCAACACCGTATCTGTACCTTTTACCCAGCGGGTTACGTAAAGTTTGCCGCCGCGCGAGGGTAGTTCCTGGTTAAACCTGAATGGCAGCTTACTCAGCTCAAAGCGGCCATCAACAATATGATAGCGGGCTATACGCGCAAGTACACTTTTATCGGCAAGACCAACACCGGCGGCATTTGGGTAAATGCTGCTAAAGGCATCATCTGATGGTACCAAAACAGTAAAAGGTCCTTTTTCCTGCAGCATTTTGTCCTGCCTGCTGTATTTTAAAACCGCGTTGAAGATGGAAAGGTTAAAGTTATCGGCAATAACCCGGTCAAGGCTATTTGGATCAACCGTACCTACATCTATGTTTTTTTTACAGGCGCTCGCCCCCATCAGCAACAGCAAAACAAGGGCGCACCCTATGTAATTGAGGTGTCTTGATCTTCTATCTTTTTTCATGATAATATTTTTGCGGCCGGTGCCTGTCACCAGCCCGGCTTTATTTTAATTTGTACCCCTTTGGTAAAAGCAAATGATCAATCGCGTTAACCGGCCCCATCATAGTAAGCATATCAGCCTGGATAATTTTAGCGGGCTCAGCCTCTGATCCTTTAACCTTCAAGTTGATGTTCCCGGTCCCGTCGGCAGTAAAATCAAGGGGCATGTAATACTCACCATCTGGTTTTTGCGGGTTACTTAAATCCAGCGCCCCGGCAACCACATAATTAGATAGTATCGGGCTCCCCATCACATTACTGTAAAATACCGGCACATCCGAGGCGAACTTGGCATAATAGGAGTCGGCGGGAATATTGATCATTTTACCCCAGTTTACGCTGTAATTAAGCAAGGTATCGGTAGCGAAAGCACCCACCATGGTGCCGCCGCCTGTTGGTGTAGTGCCCCAATGGGGTAAGCCGCGGCGCGTGTTAAACGCCATCAAATCCTGCAGGTTGCTAAACCCGGCGGCTTTAAAAGCAGCATCGGTTGGCAGAAAGAGCGTAGTTGATACCACCTGGCGGATACTTGAACCTGGACCCGGAATTATATAATCCCAGCCAAACCAATTTGCAAAGCTTTTACGGCTACCCGGATAACCTGTCGCGTCCGACTCTATTTTGTTATATTGCGCATCGGTATAGCGCAGAAGCTGCAATAAAAGCGTAAAACGGCCGTCATCATCCAAAAACTTTAAAATGGTTTTGGTAGGTTTAACTATAGGCTGATCCAATAACCAGATGTACCCGTCCTTTGCTGCCACTGATTTTCCAGAACCCACTATTTTACCATTAGCGTAAGTTTTGCTATCCTTAACCAACAACTGAATCCGGTAATTATAGGTGTAACCCGGCCCGTTAGTTGCTGTTGTTTGCAGGTCTGGCCGGTATAATAAGGTGCGGGCGTTGTAATTATCTGTTTTGCCGACTAAATCTTCCGGGCGTATCCTGTCGCGCAACGTATAAAACATCAGCAGCGAATCCAGTTCTTTTGGTTCGGCCACCTGTATCTTTTGTTCGTTGTAGCCAGCGCTTTCCATGGCGGCGTTGCCGGGCAGCAATACGGTGAAGTAAGTTTTAGGCGTAGCCTGTGCTTTTAGTATGGCGTCCATATTGCTGCGCTGCCAGGCTTTATAAAATAAAGTAGCATGCGATTGGGCAATCACTTCTTTCAGCGCAGGCAGCTTTTCATCCTCGTAAGGGATTTTATCGCCCACGGGCGGCAGCGTAAATTCCTGCTTTTTGCAGCCAAAAGCAAGGCAAGCCAACAGGCCGCATATCATTTGTAGTTTCCATTTCTTCATGGTGAATTTCATTTAAACGGTACTTAATTTTTCCTGGCGTTTTCGGGCTTCATCAATACACCCGATATTTTATGCACCAGGCCGTTGTTGCACAGGTTATCCGACAAAGCCACATCATTAGCCGTAAGGGTGACCATATAATACCATTTGTTGGTAATTTTAGAAAGCAGCTGCAGGTTGCCATAAGTAGAGCCGGCAAACCAGTTCATACTGCTGTCATCATCCCGTGGAGTGCTTTTATAAGAGCCTTCGGCATTGATAATACCAAAAATGACTCTATCCGACATGAAATAGCTTTTGTCGTAATAGATATAAGCCCCGAACAGGCGCGGACCGCTGTAATCGGCCGGGTTTAACTGATCAACAATCTCCTGCGTCATCCCCACGTTAATAAAAGCCTGGTTATCGGGTGCAAAAATGGTGAACGGCCCGGCCCCGGCAAGTTCATCCCAAAGACCGAATTTTTTCAAACCCGAAACATAAATGCTAAAATTGGGCCTCGAGGCCAGCCAGCTCTGCACGGTTTTACCCGGATATTGCTTCATCACCTTATCAACAGCCTGCAAGGTGCCGTTAGCCAGCACCACGTCTTTACGGTATACAAGGCTCCCGCTAAAATAAAGCTGGTTTATAGCGGCAGCATTCCCCGGAAAAAAAGAGCCGATAGATTCGTAAAGCGAAATACCAGCCAACGTTTCATAACGCACATCCACACCATTTACCGGGAAACTGGCCAGCGTTAGTTTACGGGGGATAATGTGATAAGCCATGGCCTGTTTCAGGCTGTCGCGGTTCAGCTTATAAATATCGCCCGGTAATTGGATCCCTATCTCGTTAAAAGCTTTGTTGTTTGGCGCTATAATGGTGTAAGGGCCGGCTTCGTTCAGCTTATCAACCAAACCGCTGTATTGCAGGGCGGTATAAAAAAGGCTGAAATCATAATTATTCTTTAAAAAATCGCCGCCAAGCCTGAAAGTCTCGTTGGGCTTTTTCACGCTCAGGTCGTCGTATTTGCAGGCGCTCAGCAGCGTGCAAAGCAGCAGGCAAAATACAAGCCCGGTATGTTTCATTTGATTTATGCTTTTGTTCATCGTAATTATCATTTATAAATAGGTACCGGGTATTTGCGTTGGATGGTGGTGAGGTAGATATTACTGTTCACCACCTCGATGGTGTTTACCGTGGCAAATGTTTGCGGATTATTTACGCCCGAGTGCAGGCTCACCAAAAGGTTGGGCAAAAACACGCCGTTTGACAAATAGAAATTACCACCTATAGTTACTTTTCCGTTAAGCAAGCAATTAACCGAAGCGTAATTGGCATAAGTTTGTGAAGTGCCGATATTGGTTTTGCTGTAAGGATTGCTAACAATGTCCAGTCCCGGCACTAAAAATTCAAAGCGCTGCCATACGTCTGTTTTTATGCCATCAGTTCCGGCCGATGCCCATAAAGGGAATTGATTATAAGGGCTAACCTCTCCGCTATCGGTGTTGCGGTTAATGCTGCAAAGGTAATTACCGTTATAGCCGGTAACTATCGGCGCGCTTGTGGGGTTGGTTTGCCCATCATAAAGGGTTAAAAAAACGTTCATCCTGTCTTTAATACCCGAACGGAAGGAAGCCAGTGAAACATTTTGCGGTTTCAGGCTGTAATCAGCTTCGGCAAAGCCTTTGGCGCTGTAGTTATAAAAGTTTACGTATACCAGCGAATCTGAAAGGGAAAGCTTATAAAAGTTTTCCTGCCTTAGCAGCAAGCCTGTTTTTTTCGTGATGAAATCTTTTTGCAAAACATGCAGCGTGTAAACTTCTTTGGTGCTAAGATCGATAGTGGTATCGGCCAGCAGATCGTGCTTCAACGATTCATCAAGACTAAAGAACGGAGCCGAGTTGTACGGGCGGTAATAAAAAACCACCCTGAGTTTGCCCGATGGCACCTGTGCCCAGCTGCTCAGGTCGAAACCGTTCAGTATCGGGCCTACAAGTACTGGCTCTTTACCGGGATACTCGGGGTTTTGTACTGATGAGCTGTTGCCCGCATGCGATGGATAAGGCGGGGCGTACGGCTCTCGTTTATCTAAAAAATCGCCCACTATCTGGCCGCCGGTGGGTATTCCCTTGGCATCAAATACGGGGTTAATGATCATACACAACGATGGATATTTGTTGTTTTTATTATCCATGTTTTGGGTGTAGTTGAGATCATTAAACACCCGCAGATAGGCCGGTTCTTTTATTTGTGTGTACTCAATTTTGTTGCAGGCAGCAACAAGCAGCAGCATCAATAACGCCGGTACGAGCATAAAAGCGGTTGCAAATTTCCTGTTCATTATCGGTTATGTTTTACTAAGATGATTTTCGCTTTTTCGGCAACAGGCACATTAGCACCTGAGCGGCCGATGAGGGCGGCCGTATAAATACCCGGCTCTGCGGCAGGCAACGCGCGCGCCGGTGTGGTATAAAGCGCCGGGTTGGCTATAAAATTTTCGCTTTTAAATACTTCGATATCCTTAGCCCAGGTGCCGGGCACAACATCGGGCAGGGAGCGGTAAGCCATTAACTCAAAAGGTTTATAGAAATCAGCTATCCCCTGGTTTACATAAGGATTCCCCGGATTCAGGATCCCCGGACGAAGGTTTGCGGCCGCCGGTTGTCCGTTATCGAAGGTAAAAGTGATGTATTGATTATCGGGCGAGAGGTTAAGGCAGCGCGTGTTAAACAAATAATCACTCCGGTAGGTACCGGCGCTGGCATCCTGCGGGTTACCTGCCACCACGGTAGATAGGCCACTCAAATCATTAGGTACCAATAATAACTGGCTTTTGCCTGCCGCATCGGGATATAGCCATGCCGTATAGTTTTGCGATGCTTTAAGGGTTTGCTTAAGCGAAGCCAATACGGTACCGGAGGCATTTACAGCTTCGATATTATAATCGCCCTGGATGAGGTTGCTGTATGCGGATGACTGGCCAAAGCCAAGACCGGCAGATAAAGCCTGCCCGTTTACCCGGAAGCTTACCTGGTTATCGCCCGGCAGAGCATTTACCGCCTGCACACGGCAATAGGTAATATTAGCAGGGGCGCTAAGATCGGTTATTACCGTAAAAGCGTTTTGAAAAGCCCCGCTGCTGGCTTCCGAGGGCGATCTGTCATAATTAAAATTATACGGGGTAACAACAATAGTGTAAACACCGCCGGGCTGATAGGTATTGATGGGGGCAAATGTGAGTTTGCTGTTGTTAATAACCCCATTGGCAATCACCGCTACGGTAGATGTAGTTGGATAAATGTCCATAAACCGGGAATCGGACGGTGAAGCACCCGGAACCTGGCGGCCGTTGGCGGTAAGCACCTTGAATTGGTAGGCGCCGTAAGGAAGTTCTAAATAATCAGATACATGCTGATCTGTAGTAACATTACTGGTTTGGGCGGCCACCGGCGTACCATCGGCGTAGGTAAGCGTTACCGGTCCGGTCAAATCTTCCAATTGCCCTATGGGCGAAAAGATGGTACCGCTTACCGGTGCTGTAAGGTTAATGATCCTGATTTTGAAATGATCGGGCTTTGATGGTTGTACGGCACCGCGTTCTACGGCGTAATAGTTTGGCAAACTGCCTGCAGCATTGGTAGGCAGCAGGTAGTAATCCATCGGCTTGTTATATTCCTCTTTAATGGCCGGCATGGTGAAGGGAACGGGCGTAAAACCTGCCTTACCCACATAACTGAACTTTAACTCCAAACCATTGGGCGATGCAAACAAAGCCTGCTGAATTTGCCAGGTAGCGCCCATTAACCCGTTTTTGGGAAAATAATCGGTGCCTGTAAATTTATAGTAATCCGGGCCGTCGGGATCATGAAATACCGAATCCGTTATTGCGCGGCCGTTGGCCCTTACCTGGTTAAACCCGGCAAGGTTAACAATGCGCGAGGTAGAAACCGGCATAGGCGTGGTTGTGAAACGGTTATCGTTTCGCAAATCCATTTTATTTTTTTTGCAGGCTGTAAGGCATAGGGCCGTAGCCATGAACCATACCAGCACCACCGGTTGAAGTTTTGTAAACACTGATGTGATCTTCTTCATTATTAAAACACTTTATAGGTAAAGCCCAACATTATTTCACTCCCGCGCATGTAACTGCGATTAACATACTCGTTACCATACCACTTGCCGCCGGTATCGGGGTTGGCGTACACCGTTTTTACAGCCGGGTTAAGTATGTTTTTGAAGTAACCCTTAAACAGGATGTGCTTGTTAAGGCGCTGGCTGAAAACAAAATCAAGCAGCGGAACCGGGCGGGTGTACAGATCAGGCTCGCCGGTGAGGTTGATCTGCACCAGGCGCTCGCCTACCATATTGAAAGTACCGGTAAGGTCGGTGCCCCATTTTTTATTGTTATAGTTTAACCAGGCGTTGATAGAGTAAGGAGCCTGCTCAAACAGCGGACTGTTCTTCGGCGTAAACCTATCCAACGAGCGATTGGCCAGGTAACGGGCATCACTCTTTTTGATATTGCTCTGCGCCAGCAACAGGTTTGAGCCGAGGAAGAAATTTTTCATCGGATCCCAAATCCTGCCTAAATCTTTCACCACTTCCAGCTCCATGCCCCATACCGTACCTGTATTAGGATCGTTCTGAAATTCGATGGTCGGGAACTCGGGATAGGTGGCGGCCAATCCATCTGTTTTTAAGTTGAACACTTTTACCAGCTGATTTTTGATCCGTTTTCGGAATGCCGATACGGCGATAACCTCACCGTTATTCGGGAACCATTCCCAACGGAAATCCTGGTTTTGGGTGTATTGGTTTACGAGATTGGGATTACCCACAACGAGGCCCATCTGGAAGGCATCAAACTCAAAAACATTGGTGATCTCGCGCAACTCGGGCCGGGCCAATGTGGTATTGAACGCCCCGCGGAAATTCATTTTTTGGTTCAGCGTGTAGGTGGCGTTAACCGAATAGTATGGTTTGTAGCCGGTTTTGTAAACCGAGTTTGGTTCGGCTATATCGCCCACGGTAGTTGTTAAAGCAGGATCGATAAACACGCCGGCGGTATCGACTGCCGAACCAATGTTGGTCATCTCGAAACGTACGCCACCGGCCACACGCAGCTCGTCGGTCAATTTCAGTTCAAGCATGCCATACAGGGCATTGGTAAGGTAATGGCCTTTATAGTTATTTGGCGATTTTTGGATGTTGTACATATAACCGCCAATAGGTTGCGCACCCTCCCCGCTTCCGGGTGCAAGCGGGCGTACGCCAATTACGGCATTGCTTACCAGTTTATCCAGGTCGCCTTCTACATCGTACAAGGGCAGTTGCTTGTTGCCTGTGAAGTTCGATCCGGGTAAAAGCAACTGGTTTTCGGTAAAAGTGCGCTCCCTGAACAAATAGTTGATACCGGTTTTAAATACCTGGCGCTCACCTAAAAATTTAAAAGGGATGCTTAGATCGGCCTTGTAGTTGTAATTATTTTCTTTCAGGTTGCGCCAGCGCCTGCCGTTTGGCTCGGCCTGGATAATGCCGTAGGTACCAAAGCCGTTTACATAGCCCGATGTAAGGGCATAAAGATGTTTGGTATAAACAAGCGAACTACTGCTGCCCGATGGGCGCGTATACCAACCACCACCATTGGGCATATAATCGGCCAGGCTGATGAAGCGGTAATCGGGATTGTTTTGGGATGATGTGGAACTGGCCACATTATAGCTCAGCTTAGGCGAGTAATCGCCGCGCAAAAACTTATGCTCACCCTGTAAATTGTAGGTATTTAAGTTGCGGAAAGTTTGCTTGAGCGAATAAACGGTGCTGGCTACCTCGCCTGGCAAACCGGTATATTCATAACGGCCCCGCAAATTGGTGGCCTGTGTTTCGCCGCCCCAGCTGCCCAGGTACTGCATGCTGACCTCGTGCCTTGGCGAAAAACGGTAGGTTAAGCCTGCCAGTACACCATAGTTCAGCGTTTCGGCACCAGTGTATTCTTTATAGGTTTGGTATTTACCCATAAACAGGCTGTTCGGCGTAGTATAGTTAGGGATATTGCGGAAACTGTAAACATCGGGGTTGCCGGTAACTATACCCTGGTAAATACTGTATTGAGTTAAATCTCCGCCGTAGATGTCGGTAGTGTGATGGTAGTAGTTTCCACCCAAAATCACGCCCAATTTATGCTTTTTGAATATATTAAAGCTGTTGCCGTAGGTTGCGGTGTATAACTGGTTAAGCGGGGCCTGCTTAAAGCGGGTGGTCATTACCGGGTCAAAGCCCTGCATTATGCGGTTTACGCGGTCAACTTCCTTCCAGCCGTCAACACTGTAATTACTGTTGCGGATCATCTGCTGAATAGAACCTACCCCATCAGGATATTGTTGCGACAGCGCTTTAAACTCGGGCGACAGGTTTTTCTTGCTGATCTTCTGGCCGAAGAAACCCATATCGCTGTTAATAAAACTGTTGGTACTGCCGCCTATGCCTATGTTGGAGTTAAAGCCGGTTTGCGCCACAATTTCAAAAACCATGCTATCAGGCACTGAGCGGGTTTTCAGCTCTACGATACCTGCGGCAGCATCGGCAGGTTTATCCGGAGTTACGGTTTTGTAAATGGTGATGTTATCCAGTAAAGCTGCCGGAACCAGATCCAGCGGAATGGCGCTTCTGTCCGGATCAGAAGAGGCTAAACGCACACCATTCAGTTGACCAATTACCGAGCGATCACCCAAACCACGTACCGCGACATATTTATCATCAGTAATGGTTACGCCTGATACACGCTGCAGCGCCTGCGTGGTGGTGATACTGCCGGTGCGCTCAATCTGCTGGGCCGAAATAGCATCCTGAACAACTGATGCGTTGCGGCGCTCATCCAATACAGCGTTTTCTGTACGGGTATTGCGACGGGCCTGTACCACCACCTCGCCCAATGAAGTGGCCGTGGGTAACAGTTTTACATTGATATTGCGGTTGGATGCGTTTACCACAACCTCTTTACTTTGATATCCCACAAAACTGAACACCAGTGTACCGCCGGTTTCGGGCACAGCGATGCTGAAATTACCGTTGACATCGGTGATGGCTACATTGCCTGTTCCTTTCAGCTTGGCGGTAACGCCTGGAAGCGGCAGCTCCTTCTCATCAACCACCACACCTTTAATGGTGATTGCGGCCACAGCCTCTGCTTTTTTGGGGCTGATCACCACAACCTTATCTATAATTGAATAAGTTAAAGGCTGATATTTAAGAATGGTGTTAAGCGCGTCTTCGAGGCTTGCATTGGTGAGATCCACGTCAATGGGTGCGATATGCTTTATATGCTTATTATCATAAAACACAGCCTGCCCGCTTTGGTCTTTCACCATTTTGAAGATGGTGGAGAGCTGCGCACCTTTTTCATGAATGGTTATTTTTTGCGCATAAGCACTTGCAGCTGCCTGTAAACACGTTGTTATCAATAGTACAATGACTAATTTCATTACCAGGAAAATTTTTGAATAAGAAAAAACATCCCGTGCGTAGTATTCCCTACGTTCGTTGAATTGCATATTTTTGCATGGCTTTGGGTTAATAAATTTCTGTAACTAAGAAGGTTTTTGTACCCTGGCATATATTGGCCGGCAGGTGCTCGTAACACCTCCCGGCCTTTTTTATGAAGAAGTACCGGATGATAGGATAACTATGTATTCATAAGCTGCTTGTTGTTTTTAGGGTTGAATGATCAATTGTTTATTCTCTATTTTAAATTTAACGCCGCTGGCTTCGAGTATTTTCAATACGCTTGTTAACCGGGTGTTGCGGTTAATTTCGCCTACAAAGGCATAATCGCCGGGTTTGCCGTTGTACACTATTTTCACATCATACCAACGGGATATCTGGCGCATCAGCTGGGGCAGGTCGGTATCGTCAAATACAAACAGGCCATCCTTCCATGCGGTAACGGCTGTAAGGTTTGGTTTACCTTCCATCGCTATAGCATCTCCCCTTACCACGGCTTGTTGCCCCGGTACTAAAAGCCTGCTTTGGCTGCCGGTGCTCAGGCGAATGCTACCCTCCAGCAATGTGGTACGGATTCCGGGTTCATCATCATAAGCATTAATATTAAAATGCGTACCCAAAACCCTTACCGTTTGCCCGCCGCATTGTACCAGGAATGGCTTGGCTGCATTTTTAGCAACCTCAAAATAAGCCTCGCCGGTAATTTTAACCTCGCGGGTATCACCATTAAATAAAGTTGGGAAAGTGATAGAGGATGCCGAGTTGAGCCACACCATCGAACCATCGGCCAGTTTAACATTGTATTGCCCGCCTCTTGGCGTGTTGATGGTGTTCCTGGTAATTTTTGTGGTAGTATCCTTGCCCGACGCATAAGCGATCAAACCGTTTTGCACTTTGCTCACTTTGGCATTTCCCTGGCGGGCTATCTGCCCGTTGGATGCTTCATCGAGGCTGATGCTATCGCCGTTGGCTAATATCAATACCGCTTTGTTACCGCCAGGCAATGCATCATGTTTCAATGCTGATGCCATTTGCTGCTTTTGCGGCGTGCGGTTTAAATAAAGTGCGGCCGATACGCCCAGTAAAACAATAATGGCAGCAGCGTATTTAAGCCATTGGTTATTGAGGTAGCGAATTGTAGTGGTTTTCTTTATGGAGATCTCATCCTGTTCGGTTATGCCGGTTTCAGTATTTATGGCTTCTTTTAAATAGGATTCCATTTTGCCTTCATTCAGCAAATGAATAAATACTTCCAGTTCATCATCTGCAAGTTTTCCGTCCAGATAACGTTGGGCTAATAACCTGTAATAATGATCCTCCATTTATGGGCTTTTACTACCAAGACAACCGGGAAACATTGGAGGGTAGCTGGGGATGCGATTTTTTTGAAATTATTTTTGAGGTATGGTTTAGCGCGGGGAAATCGCTTTGATAACACGAGGCGCCTACGGAGCCATAGAATTATTTAAACACATTGCTATAAACACGTTACTCCTACGAAGTGTAAACCATCAGCTAAGTACTCCGTAGGAGTAACGTGTTTATAGCAAATGAAAAGATTCTTTTTTAAAGGCTCCGTAGGTGCTTCGTGCTATAAAAGCGATGGGTTTCAGGCACCAAAGTAAACAGCCAGCAAAACGCTAAGCGGGATGCCCAACTCACTCTCAACAGCCTTGCGCAAAACCCTTATGGATAGCACCATGTGATTTTTAACCGCGTTGCGGGATATGCCCAGCTCATCTGCCACTTCATCGTACGATTTTTCCTGCATTCGGCATTTGGTAAAAATCTCGCGCGAGCGGGCAGGCAGGCGGTCGAGCACCAGCTGGATGAATTGCAGGTATTCTTTACTCAACAAATCTTCATCGGTGGTATTGCGCTGATCTGTAAAGGTGGTAACAATATCAGCCATAACAGCCTCTGAGCGGACGGCGCTTTTCAAGATATTTAAAGCGTGGTTTCGGGCTGTAATAATGAGATAGGCTTTAAAAACTTTAACCTGCTGCAGCTGGGCGCGACCGTTCCATATTTTAATAAATACCTCCTGCGTGGCATCTTCGGCCAGGGCTTCTGATTTCAGCACTTTTAATGCTATCGATTTAATGTCGGTGGCATAGCGCTCATAAAGCACCGTAAAAGCCTGCTCGTTACCCCGAACAAGGTGCAGTTGAAGTTCATTATCGGTAAGAGCCGAAAACTCGATCATAAACAGGCGTTGATAAGTAGCGCAAAGTAAGCTGATAGATATTAGCTTAATGTTAACAAGGGATAAACGCGCTATAATTAGTTAAATACGTTACAAAACGGCTATTGAACTGCTTACGCTCATTCAGATTTTCTTTCTGCAAATACCCGCCAAATACATTCTGTCATCTCATCATTCAATTACCATAATCCTGTACCTTTCGCTTATCTTTGCGGCCAATTCAATATTCTCATACAGTGATCAATGTAAATAACATTTCCGTTTCATTTGGCGGAACAACGCTTTTTAGTGATGTAACCTTCTCTATAAACGAAAACGATAAAATAGCCCTGATGGGTAAGAATGGTGCAGGTAAATCCACCATCCTTAAAATAATTGCCGATGTAGCCAAGCCAACTACCGGCAATGTAAGCGGTCCTAAAGATGCCGTAATTGCTTATTTGCCGCAGCATTTACTTACCCAGGATAAGGTTACGGTTTTTGAAGAAACCATGAAAGCTTTTGATGAGGCCAACCAGATGCAAAAAGAGCTTGATGAAGTTAACGAGCAGCTTAATATCCGTACCGATTATGATAGTGACGATTACATGAAGCTGATTGAGCGGGTATCTGAACTGAGTGAGAAAGTTTACTCGCAGGAAGAGGTGAACTACGACGCTGAGGTTGAAAAGGTATTAAAAGGCCTGGGGTTTGAGCGTAAAGATTTCACCCGTCAAACTTCAGAGTTTTCGGGAGGCTGGCGTATGCGTATTGAACTGGCCAAGATCCTGTTAAAGAAACCTGATCTGATATTATTAGACGAACCTACCAATCACATGGATATTGAGAGTATCCAATGGCTGGAAGATTTCCTGATCAACTCGGCCAAAGCAGTAATGGTAATCTCGCACGACCGTACTTTTGTAGATAACATCACCAACCGCACCATCGAGGTTACCATGGGCCGGATCTATGATTATAAAGCTAAATACACTCATTATCTTCAATTGCGTGCCGAACGAAGGGTACACCAGTTGAAAGCATACGAGGAGCAACAACGCTTTATTGCCGATAACCAGGAGTTTATAGAGCGTTTTAGAGGTACGTACTCTAAAACCCTGCAGGTACAATCGCGCGTGAAGATGCTCGAAAAGCTGGAGATCATACAGATTGATGAGGTAGATACCTCAGCCTTACGATTAAAATTTCCGCCATCCCCGCGCTCGGGCCAATACCCGGTAATGGTTGAAGATCTTACAAAGAAATACGGCGATCATGTTGTGTTTGAGAAAGCAGCCATGGTGATTGAACGGGGCGAAAAAGTAGCTTTTGTTGGCAAAAACGGTGAAGGCAAATCAACCATGATTAAGGCCATTATGGGCGAGATTGATTTTGAGGGAAGCTTAAAAGTAGGTCACAACGCCAAAATCGGGTATTTTGCACAAAACCAGGCCGCATTGCTGGATGAAAACTTAACCGTATTTGAAACTATCGACCAGATTCCGTTAAGTGACGGTACGGTTAAGATCAAAGATCTTTTAGGCGCATTTATGTTTAGCGGTGATGATACTACCAAAAAAGTAAAAGTACTTTCGGGTGGCGAGAAAACACGCCTGGCCATGATAAAACTATTGCTTGAACCGGTAAACGTACTGATATTGGATGAGCCAACCAACCATCTGGATATGAAAACCAAGGATATTATTAAAGATGCCCTGAAGGATTTTGACGGTACACTAATCCTGGTATCGCACGACAGGGACTTTTTGGATGGACTGGTAAAAAAAGTATTTGAATTTGGTAACAAGCGGGTACGTGAACACTTTGAGGATATTAAAGGGTTTTTGGCCTACAAAAAGATGGATAGTCTGAAAGAGATAGAGCAAAGCTAATCCAAATACTTTTGCAATAGTTTACTAACAAAAATACAAAGCATTATAAAGGCCCTGCACATTTGCAAGGTCTTTCCTGTTTCTGAAGCTGGGCTCCAACCAGCGACCCTCCCGACATCGTCGGGATGCACCAACCGGAAATGCATTCAAAATTTATTGCATAAAAAAAGCCTCACATTTCTGTGAGGCTTTTTTGCTCCTGAGGCTGGGCTCGAACCAGCGACCCTCTGATTAACAGTCAGATGCTCTAACCGGCTGAGCTACTCAGGAGTGTTTTCCGGTTTGGAGTGGCGCAAAAGTATAATTTCCGGTGATATTTCACAATTTTTATTTAGCAAATAATTAACCATTTTTTTAATTCAGCCTAAATCAAAAAACACCTCACTATCAATCAGGCGGTTAGTCGCAAATATGCACCAGGTGCCCATCACAATCTTCAATAATAAATTCCCGCCCGTATGATCTTCGGATAATTTCCTGCATTATAATAGCCCCGTTGCGGGTCACTTCGTCGTAAAACGCTTCAATTTCGGGCACCCAGAAAATAAAATCGGGCATGCCTTTCCTGATCGTATCATTACGGTGAATAGTGCCATCATCGCTTTTACCAAAATGCACCTGGTAACCGTTGCGCTGAACAATACCGTATACCGGTGGTTGTTCAAAAAAATAGGCAACCAGTTCAAAACCTAAAACATTAATATAATATTCAACGGTTTTCACTACATCGGGCACCACAATTTGCGCGGCAGTGCCTATTATCTGCGGGTTTTTATTCATCTGTTGATGATTTCGTTAAAGATTAATTGAACCGGTTCTTTTTCGATTATAAATATAACAACCGCCCAGCCGGTTTAAATAAAAAAGCCGCCCCGAAATTAAAATTCGTGTCAGCTCCTTGCTTTTCAGCTTAAAAATATCGGTTATTTGGATTGCTTTTTCTCCAGTTGCTGTAAGCGGTTTTGCAAATCAAGCAGTAACTTATCTTTTTGCTTATCTTCTTTATCTTTTTCTATCAGGTATAGTGTTAGTTCTTCAACTTTTTTAAGCAGCAGCTTATTCATTTCGCCGAGGCTTTGTCCGTTCTTGTCAACTTCTGCCGCCGAAGGAACTTCGGGTAAATGACCGTTTTGGTTGATATAGGTTTTTACATCAGTTAATGAAGGTAGTTTGTAGGCTTGCTCAAATACATAATCGGGCCAGTTGGCTGTTTCTACCTTTACCTGTTTAGCCCTGATGTTACCGTTTACCGAAAGCTCTTCGGCCGGAGTGGTTGTACCAATCCCAACACGCCCGGCATTGGTAACTACAAATTTTGAACTATGCGAGCCTGCTCCGTCGGCTGCCGAATTGGTACCAGCATTAATTAAAAACGACGCACCGCTGCCCGCAGTTGATTCGAAAGGAGAGATAAATAAACCATTATAGCTTGCAGCACCGGTTTGAGCGATGGTGGGAACAATAGATACACAGTTTTGCGGCGCCAAGCTACCGTTTAATGATGCCGATGTAACCGCAAACAAGGTTTTAATACTGGTTCCGTCCCTTCGTATCTCTACACCGGCTGTAGTACCTGTTGTACTGCCGATATATATATTGGAAGCACCGGAAGTTAATCTCAAATTCCTTACCGTTCCGGTACCATTTTTTTCGGCAATGAGTGTAAATACGTTAGTTGCCCAGGCAAATCTCACCCTTTCAAAATTTGATACCTGATCGGCTGTGTTGTAAAATGCCTCCTGCGATGTTGATGAAAGAGTAAGCGGGTGGGTGGGGCTTGTGGTTCCTATCCCCGCGTTTCCTGTTGTTGGGAAAGTGTTTTGGGCCTGGGCCTGCGCAGCCACCATCGCCGCTAAAACAAGTGTGTAAAAAAATTTCATTTCAGTAAATTTTGTGATTAGTTAAATATTATTGATAAAGCTTTATTTCAAAAGCCCGCAAATTCGTTGTATGGTTGTGGTGTATGATGCCCGGGGCGTAAAATCAAAACTTCCGCCATCGTACGCTACAGATAGGCTTGCAATACCGGTGTTTGCCAGTTTGCTAAACTGATCTGCAGGCAGTGGATACGATATTTTTATAGACTGGCCACTGTTAATTACACCCGCCTGCGACGGCATAAGCGAGTTGCTCGTTATTTCAACGGTGCTGCTATCAGCCATCAGGAAAGTAACTTTGCTGCCCGGGTTTATTACAAATGGCTCCTCTACATTAGTTTGCAGCGAAAAAACCAGCTCATAGTTACCACTCATGCGGGTGGCGTTAACATATAGCTGCCTGCTTATCCCTGCCGGGAGGCTTAGGGTATCGCCTACCATCTCGGTCGAGGTAATCAGTGCCGTATCGCGCGTGGCGGTATCAATACTCATGGCGGTAATTGTTTGCCCTTTGCCCAGCAATGGAAAAATAAACAGGATTAAAAAAACAAAATACTTGCTCATATTTTTTAGGGTATAGCGTTCGAAATGTTGTTACTGGAGTTATAAGTGATATTGACATTATCTAACGACGATGGGGTAACACCCGAAATTGTTACCCTGTAACTCGTTACTGCCCCGTAAGTAGGGTTAATGGCGCCAAGGTTAAATGTTGGTCCGTCAATATTGCCGGCAAAAATGTTTACGTTGCTGCCGCCTACCGCCCGTTCCACGCCGTTTTGCGTAACGTATACATACATATAGGCATATAAATCACTTTTATAAACATCATGCAGGTGCCCGGCAACCATTACATTATTGCCACTTAGCGTTGCGGTAGGATAAAGCTGATCGGTAAGCGGAGCCGGTGTGGTGGTACCCACATTAAGGTTATAGGTTGATGTACCTGTAAAGCTCCACCGATCTGTAGCGGTAAGTGCAAAGGTATAATTACCGGTTGTTGTTGGTGTACCCGATAAGGTTGCGGTAGTGGCGTTAAACGTTAGTCCCGGCGGTAAGGTGCCCGAGGTTAATGCTACGGTATATTTTCCGTAGCCCAATGCTCCTTTAAATGTCTTGCTGTAAGCCGTGTTCTTTACAGCACCAATGATTTGGGTTGGCGAAACAATAATTTTATCGTCGGCCTTAACCGTTAAGGTAAAACTTTTAGTAACCTGTGTACCGGCATTATCGGTAACCCGCAGGCTTAATGATGCGCTTGCTGCGGCCGTTGCAGTGCCTGTGATAGCCCCGTTGCTATTGAAGGTTAAACCGGCCGGTATTGTGCCCGAAACCCTGGTAAACGTATACGGAGGCACACCGCCTTTGGCTGTAACCATGGCAACCGAAGCAACGCCCTTTACCAGCGGCCGGATAGCCGTGCGATAAAAATCGAGCGCAACGGCCGGCTGTGTTGTTCCAAGCAGGGTGCTTTTATCGCGGATGCCGTTGGCATAAAGTGTATTGCCAACGTCGGAAGGATTGGTTCCGTCGGGTAAATTTTCGGCCGAGGCAGTAAACAAGTCCTCAAAATTTACATATTCGCAATAACTGTGGGTTGTTGCAATTAACCTTTCTACATCCCTGTAATCATCGGCATTGGGGCCGGTGGTTGTTACATTATCGTCGGCATAAGTTTCGCCATTGGGGCCTTCGTTTGCAAGGGGGCCTATTGCCTGGATGTATATTTGGGCATTAGGCCTGAGTGTTTTTAACTGTTCGATAAGGCTTTTGTATTCGCTGTAAAACAGGTTGAGCGGTGTGGCGGTACGGTAATCATTCAATCCTATTTGAAACCAGTATTTATCCACATTAAATGCGGCAAGCTTTTGGGCAAAAGCGGTTATATCTGCCACCGTTGAGGTATTGGTGTGTAAAACCCGGCCGGCATACCCTTCCGAAAAAATATCGCCGGTAAATACGCTCCCATAAGCCGGATCATATTTCACCTTCATCATCCATACATTACTTTGCGGACCGGTTGAAATGTTATAGCCCGAAATAATTGAATCGTGCACATAAGTTATTCCGTTTACCGGGGGTGTTGATGCCGCCGGCGCAACTACCGTATTTGAATTGGGGAAATAAACCGCCCTTAAATAAGTACCCGCGCGGCGCACCTTAGGATCAGAGCCCGTTAAGGTGCCCTGGCCGGGCATCACTACCTCAACGGTTTTGGTACCCTCAGGCAGGTCGTCGGTTACCAGCGACACCACTTTGGCCATGTCATTTCCCTCAACCTGGTAATATTTATAAAGCTTGTTGTTTACAAATACGGCCGGGCCCGAAACGTGGGCAGCAACATAGCCCACAAAAGGCACATACGGGGTGGGTATAACACCATCGTACAGGGTAGTTGAGCCAACTGCGCCTTCCTGTACCATACAGTTGGCGTAGGCGGCAAATGTATCGTTTGCAGGGTCGTAAAAATTTGAGGTATTGGTGATGCGCTGCACCAGCAAACCGAGGCGCGCGGCAGCCGGCGGAGCGGTAACCTCATACACCGGGTTGGCTGCGGTGCCTTTATTGGTAAAAGTTTGCGGCGCGCCCAATGGGCCGCTGTTGCTGTACCAAACAAAAGTGGGGTTGGTAGTTTTGAGGCCCGATATGGTGTATATTTTGCCGCCCAGTACCTTGGTAGAAGTATTAATTATGTGATTGCCATTAACGGCATTTCCCTGCGGATCCCAATCCTTACCGCTTTGTACCTGGATCTGCGAAAACAGGTTTACAACCCGCGTATCATAAAAATCGCGCACATACTCCAGCACTATTTTGGTGGCATCGGTTTGAAAACGCATGCGGGCATAGGCCGAGTGTTGCAGGTATTTCTTTTTGGCGATATTTTCCAGGTCGCTCCAGCCGTACCAGGCGGTTTCGGTATTGCCTAACAGCGTGGTTGCATCGGCCCTGAAACGCATAAAATTATCGCGCAGGCCGTTTTGTTTTAAATTAAGGCAGATATTTTTTTTAAAGGTTGCCTGCGCCTGGCTTGATAAAGGGCCGTTGAAAATAATAGCCAGTATATACTCGGCATTGGCAGGCAGGTTGCTTATGGTCCAGTTATAATCCCGGTATTGGGTTTGGTCGAGTGTAAAAGTTGTGGAGGTGGCAACCGTGTTGGTTTTAGTGGCGATGATCTTTACCTCGATGGTACCGCTGCCTTGTGCCGAAAAGGTGAGGTTACCGGGCACATTGCCAATGCCCGATGTTTTAAAGTAAACAAAACGCCCGGCATTAGTACCTGCATTGCCTGCCCCGTTAACAATAGCATTATTATCAGCGGCTATGGTATATCCCGGCGGGGCCTGCATGCTCCATTCGGGGTCGAGGATATCGGTGGTAACGAAGCTGCCCGTGCCCTGTGTGGCCGTAGATTCGGGGAATACGGGCTGCGGCCCGTTTGAGGGGGTGTATCTCGATACGCCTACGGTACCGTCGAAACTGTTGGCTGTTATGATGTCCTGCCGG
Source organism: Mucilaginibacter celer (assembly GCF_003576455.2). NCBI lineage: Bacteria > Pseudomonadati > Bacteroidota > Sphingobacteriia > Sphingobacteriales > Sphingobacteriaceae > Mucilaginibacter > Mucilaginibacter celer. The sequence continues at coordinate 85,420 of NZ_CP032869.1, read as the reverse complement.
TTATCGCCGTCAATATCGTCGATGGTTATACTTTGGGGGTTGATACCGGTAGCAAAATCAACTTTAGTGTTAAATGCCGGATCGGCCCCGGCGGCACTTATGTTCTGTAAAACCGAGATCATACCGGTGCTGTGCCAGCTGGTAACGGCAATATCGGGCTTATTATCGCCATCAATATCTTTTAATGCGATGCCATAAGGATTTTTTCCGGTGGGCACTATAAACACCTTATCAAAAGTGATATCTGTAGCAGTAGCATTTTTAAACACCAGCACTTTAGGGTCGGCGGAGAGGTTGGATACCAAAATTTCGGGTTTACCATCGGCATTCATATCGGCAATAGCTAATGCCGTGGGTTTAACACCTGCATCCTTGATTACCGGGACATCAAACGATGTGGCATTAATTGTGCCGCTCACTGCTTTGTTTTTGTAAACAAGCATTTGCCCGTTGTCGCTTAACAACACCACCAATTCGGGTTTACTATCGCCGTTAATATCAGCAAGTGCAACCGTGCCCGGGGCACCGGCGCATAAAATATCGGCTCCAGCCGCAAAAGTGGCCGTACCTGCTGCCGAAGTATTGCGGTATACGGTAACCGACGAGGCATCGTAATTGGCCACAGCCACATCCGTTTTGCCATCGCCATCCACATCGGCAAGAGCAATGGCATGTGAGTAAAGCCCCACCGTAGTATTAATTTTGGCCAGGAAGCTGATAGTACCCGTTGTTGTATTATTCAATAATACCGAAATGGTTTTATCATTAAAGTTGGATACCACCAGATCCAATTTACCGTCCCCATCCATATCCGCCACACTTAACGATTCGGGCCCCACAACGCCGCCGATATCAAAATCCTGCCGGGATGCAAACGAGGCAGCATCAATCCGCCCGCTTACCGCCGTATTTTTAAATACGGATACCTTGTTGCCGCCCTCGTTGGCTACAATCAAATCGGGCTTGCCATCGGCGTTTAAATCGGCCGTTTTCACTGCCAATGGGTATTTTAGGGTGTTAAAAGGCACCTGGGCAGCAAAATCATCGGTAGTGAACTGCGCGTAACTTTTGGTGCAGGCCAATGCCATGATTAAAATAAATGCAGGTAGTATTTTAGTCATAAGGTTTTTAGGTGTGGGGGAGGATTTATCCTTTTGTTATGTTTATTGTATTTTTTTCTTTAGTTGATTTTGTGATAACTTATCTACTTACCTCTATTTTTTTCCGGGTTCTTTAACGGTATTCATCCTCGCTTGTGACTCTGTTAGGACTATCAATCCCACCTGCGACTTTGCATAAAGGCCACAAGCGAGGACGCTTGCAGTAGCAGGGGGGTACACTACCGACTATCGCAATTCTTTAATTGAAAAATTAAATGGACGCAGTACTTCTTTAATCTCACTTAAAATTTCCACCGTTCCTAAATCTTTCATTTTTTTAATATTAAAAAAGACAATTTGTCGCTGCTCTTTCAAGTCGCCATTATGATAAACTTCTAAAAGACAATCCTTAAATGTATACCGATCGCGGCCAAAATATCCTTTATCTCCAGTAAATTCTTTGCTGGCGAAGTATATAAAATCTTCAAATGATTGTATCAAGGACATATCGAATTTATAGTAATCACGTTTCACTATATTTGTGCTGAGCGACGAATATAAAAAGCAACATTGAAAATAATTGCTTTTCAACGATGAGCCGTTTGGGATTTCCGCCCAATTAAGATCTTCATTTTTTTTCCATAAATTTAATATGTCAATTACACCTTGTTGATATGCTTCAAAGTGATCATCATATATAAGCCCAGAGACCCACCATGAATTACCTTTAAAGACTTCAAAATCGTTTATATATATTTTAAATTTATTGACCAAAAACCTTTTTTTTGTTTTTTTTTGACTTTGTATTTTAACCTCAATAGAATCATTTGCCGATATCTCGCACGTTTCTATCGCATACAATAAATCTTTATTGGATGATTTAATGCCGTAGAAAGTAAATTTCCTTAAACTATCGCTTGCAAATGGCTCTAAATAAACATATTGACAGTCAATCAACTTATGATTACCAATACTTAATGAAACTTTTAACATTATAAATCTTTCAAATTAATCATAATATCATAAACATTTTTGTAGTGGTCTCTTGACCAGCCGTACTTGTAGAGTGGATTGCCGTTAACGTCCGTACCGACTTGTTTTTGTAAAATTCTATAAACGTTTGGTTTTCCTGGAACATCAACCTCCCATTCAAGAGCACCTTCCCATTTTCTTTCTGTTGAAGTATTGTTGTCGTTTCTAAACACTTTTTGATTGCCATTTTCATCAAGTCTGGGTTTTCCTCCCCCATTTGATATCTTTTTCACCTCTTTATTTATTTGTTTAGCCCCTGGTTCATTGTCTTTAAATTTTACCGGCTCAAAACCTGAAAATCCTAAAGGAACAGCAGACAAAATTGCCTGAAGGAATTTCACTTGGGCATTTCTAACATTCCAAGCTTCTTTTTGGTCCCCTCGCTTATAGTCCGGGAGAAATAACGTATTAAAAAGTTCAGCACTTGGATGCTGTTTCCAGATTTCAAATATATCAATTGACATCAAGCCATCGTTCCCGTAAAAACCGATGTGAAATGTATAGTTAAGGTTAATATCATCTTCATGATAATTTACCAAAAACTTCTTTAGCTGGCCGCCAGGATAAGCCTGTCCAAATATGTTGGTTGAGGGTAATTGCTTTGCGCTATTTAACTTCAACACTGAAATACCTGTTTTTTTGCTGAAGTTTAAAGTGTAATGGTATTCTTCTTTCCCATCCAAATCAATTGCCTGTATTGGAGTATTACCCGCAAATTGATAAGGAGTATAATATGGATATTGGCTCGTCAACGGATCTACACTCAAAAACTTCCCAATCCTCGGATCATAAATCCTCATTCCATAATCCTGCTGATTCCCTGTCCCCTTTCCTACATCACTATCATTCTCCTTGCCATTAAACCCATACCTATATCCAGCCGTATTAACACTCCGGCCCGGCATAATGGCACCAAAGGCATAATACTCCTGCTCGGCTACTACATCAGCTAAATAATAGTCTATAGTTGTATTATCCGTTGTATGTTGCACCCGGCGGTCGGTAACGGTAGCCATCACATTATCAAGGTGGTTTGCCAGCTCGTATTGTTTATTGCCCCAGGTATCCCAGCTTTGAAGCGCGGCCTGCTGGGCTGTGGTGGCTGTAATATTGTTCACATTCGGTGTCCAGATACCCAGCCTGCTGCTGCCGTATAGCTGCTGTTCGCGCCAGTTAATGCCGACAACCTCACCGGTACGCGGAATGTTATCGTAAACAGCCATGGTATTGCCGCTTGCGTCGCGCACATACCAGGTAGTTTTACTGCCCGGTATGGTTTTACTTACACGGTTGCCCGATGCATCGTAGGTATAGCTGAGGGAATTAGTGCCGGGAATGCTCAATATCTTACCATAAACACTCCATTGTATACCATTACCACCTGTTATGCCAGCTTTAACATCGGTTTTTAGGTTACCGATGGCATCGTAAGTATAATTATTGGCAGCCTGCAGGTCGATATCATCTGCAAAAGCAGCAGAGGGAACATTATCCTTAACGCTCCTGAGGCGGTTGTTAATTAAATTGCCGTTTTCATCTTTATCGTACAGGTATTCCAGCTTATCCATATCAAGCCCGCCGGTACCTTTACGGTTGGCTTTAAATATGTTGCCGTTGGCATCGTAACTAAAATCTTCATGATAATCATTCGTACCCGCTACACCGGCCAAACCGGTAGTATTGCCAGTGGCCTTAAACACGTCGGTATTGGTAAGGCGGTTAAGCTGATCGTACCGGTAAGTATAAAAATGCCATGGATCATTGTTAGCATTAAGCTTAGGCAGGTTCATGGATGAAGCTGCTATATTACCGTTATACAAAGGCTTAAATGTTCCCAGCACAGCATCATCAAAAGGGTTAGCGTTTTGAGTAACCGTGGTATAATCGGGTTTTGCGGTGGTACCGTAGTAGCTTAAGGAATAGCCAAAGGCGTCCCTCGGGATCTTGCTTCCGGAATTACCGTCGCCGCCGGCATCGCGTGTAGGCAGTACCGAGGTGCTGTTTACACCTTTAAGCCAGCCCTGCAGGGTGTATACATAATCAATACCCTGTATTTTGGCCATGGCATCGCCCAGTTCGGTACGGGCCAGCGGGCCGTGCAGGTAATAGCTGTAGCTGGCGTTCATGGTTTTGTTGCCGCATAAAATGCGGCTGCCGGTACTGCCGTTAATCATGGCCCGGGTACCGCTAAAGGCAGCGGTAAGCCTGTTTTCGGCGTCGTAGTTATAGGTATAGTAAAACTGGTCGGCCTTTCCGCTCTGGTAGCTTACAAAATTGGTTTTGCCGCTTATCAGGTCATACTCGTAGTCCATGCGTTTCAGGTTGTCGGCACTGCCATCGGTAAGGCCGTCAATTTGCTGCCACAGGGTTTTTACGTTGCCGTCAATATCGTAATTATAATAAGTGGCACGCAAGGCCGGGCCGGTAGCATCATCGCTGTAAGTAATTGCCGATACGCGTTTGCGTAAATTACTTTGCTCGGGCAGGGCGGTTACGCCGGTGGCTGAGCCTGCTGCGGTAGCAGCTACAGAAGCCTGAACATCATAATAGGTGCGGGTTACCTGCTTATTGGTACCGTCATTTAAAAAGTCGGTACGTGTATTCTCTGTAAAATAATCAGCTACCGTTCCAACTTCAGCAGCTACGGGCGCGCTTAGACCTGTTTTCTCGCCAACTTCGGTTATTCGGCCCAAACCATCGTAGCGGGTATACGAAAAAGCATTTTCGCCGGCCTGCTTAGCATTTTGTGATGCTGTTATACGGCCAAGTAAATCAAACCAATAGTTAGAGAGTCCGCCATCGGGCGATTGCTGGGTGAGCACCTGGTTGCCGGTGGTATAGGTATAGTTGGTGGCAAGGGTATGCTCGGGATATACGCTTATTACCTTGGTTTCGTCAGTAGTGCCGTTAATGGTGGTTGGGCCGCCGGCTACAGGTTTATTAAAGCGGTACCAGGTCATGCCCGATTTGTTACTTGGCACAAACACCACGTTACCAGCATTGGTAGTTATTTCGGTACCACCCAAAAACCTGGTATAAAAACGCAGGTGTTTCAGGGTAGCCATATTGGTCGGGTAATCTATCGAAGCCCCATTTGGCTTTACCAGCCAGGGAGCGTTACCCGGTTGCGTGCCGGATATGTTAGCTATTTTACGGCCGTTAATGTACACGTTTAAATTACCCGGCGTCATGAAATTGGTAGACTGGATAACGAGATGCGTCCATGGATGAAGCGGTGCCAAACTGGCAATACTGCCGCTGTAATTATTGGATAAGGTGAAAGTCAAGCTGGCCTGACCATTAACAACGGTTTCGGTGGTTTTATAAATATCCACGTTAAGCCTGTTATTGGCAATACTCACCTGGAACAGGTATTGCTTATCGGGCGTTTCCTGTATAAACTGGTTAACGGCATTATCGGGGTTATACAACCACATCTCGATTGCGCGCGAACTGCCCGCAGCCGAAAAGTATGTTGAAAGCGTGTTAAAGGCAGCAGTATTACCGTTTTCGATAATCGTAGCGCGGTACTGATCCATATCGCCAATACCCTGGTCCGGGTTGTTAATGCGTGCATCATTAACCCAGGTTAACTGGCTGGCAGTTAATAAATGCACACCCTCGGGCGGAACGGTGCGTACGAGGTTACCGCTCTGATCGTAATAATAAAGCGTATAGTGATAAATATTTTGTTTGGTTGCCAGGCTGGCATTGACTGCGGCCAGTTTACATACGTTGATATAATCGGCCCTGAATTTTGCACGCTGTTCATTAATATAAATTTCATAATCGCGCCGGCCGCTGTTTACAGCTGTTTCGAGCGCGGCTTTGGCGCAGGCATTTGGATCAGCTTTGATGGCCGAAAACGGAAGCTTGTTGCAAAGCCTTAAATTAGGGTTGGCAGCAAACCCGGCCTCAAAAGCAATATAATCATCATACGAAAGCACATAACCAAAACGCTGGTTCATGTAACTTGCCAGGATAATGCGATAATTAGGATCAGCCTCTAAAACACTAACCGACTGAAATTCATTCTGCATAGCGCCTTTAGCCGCCAGGTAATCGCTCTTCTCTACGTAGCCTTTTCTAAAAGTATTAGTAGGATCATCAGGAATGGAATGATCATCGTACGAGTAAACCGGATCAAGAAATGCAGGCAGGGTGACATCCTCGGTGGTAATAAAGCGGCACTGATCGCATGATTTCAGGAGCACATCCAGCTGCGCACGCGAAAGCGACATACCATCTTTAAAGGTAACCAGCAAGTAATCGTATAAAGGCAGGCTCGCTGCAGCGGCTTCGGCTTTAAAAGTGGCAAGGCGTGTACAGATATCGGCAGTAGTTTGCGATGCAACACGCGCCGCGCTTTGCTGTTTTGTGTTTGCCGGCCCCGGCGCTTCAATAAGCCATGGGTTTATTCCCGGAGTAAAACGTGCACTTGAATTACCGGGATACAGTACTGCTTTAATAGCTTCGCCAAAGTTATGATCACCGTAAGAGGTTACACCGGTGGATAGTGTACTTGCACCAAACGGATGGTAAAAATCAGCTCCTGCGCTGCAAACTGCTGCAAGGCGGGGTTGCAATGCAGCTTTTACAGTATTATAAGTGGATGGATAAGCCGCCTTTATACCAGGCCCGAGTATTTCCTCAACCCAGTATTTCGCATTGTTGGTACAAATATCCGCAGCCTGGGCTTTGATGTCGGCAACAGAGCTGCCGGTTGTTGTTGAGCCGAGTGCTTGTGCATCAGCTATAGTATAGCCCGAAAGCACGGGTGCCTGATAGGTAGGAAAACGGGATGTTTTACCAGCGTAGCTTGTGCAAGGGTCGGAAACAGGTGGTGGGGCAGGGCATTTAGCGATGCCGGGCTGAAATACCACATCACTTTGCCCGATAATCCATACCCCGCATGAAAAACGCTCTACGAAATCCCTGCATTGATTTGAGAGTATTGGCTGAGTGTAGTACTTAGAACTAACCGACGAGTTTGCAGGTATAATTAAATCAACATTTTTGTAAGATGTGTGGGTTTCAAGCGGTGGTCCGTTTGGATCACCTCCGCCATAATCATAGTCGGTTTTAGCGAAAGACAACCTCACTGTGATATCGCTGGCTGCATTAATGGGATTGCCATCCGGATCAAGGAGTTTTAAATAGGTAGCCGCGATATAACAAGCACCATTTTGGGATGGAGCTTCCTCAACAACCGATATCTTTAAGCTACCATTATTATATGCACTACCGGCACAATTAAGCGTACTGATGCCCATGCTGTTTACAGGTAAATCCGCAGCAACTAAAATCCTTTTTAAACGATCATTTACAGCAAAGCTTAATCCATCAGTAATATCAGCAACCGGCGTATGTAGCGTTAAACTTACAGGCACATCAAGCGCGCCGTTGTTATAAGAAACTATTATACTTTGCTTACCATCCGGAACCGGCGTAGGCGGTTCGGGGTCACGCATAATCGTAAAGTCATTTTTGGAAGGACATTGCCCGGGTAGTTTAGGAGTTGAGGGAGATCCTATCGAACATGGTAAAGGTCTTACTGCATAACAATAGTTGCCCTGGCCCATGTCCAGGTATTTTTGTTTCAGGCTTTGATAAAGGCGGATGTAAGTTTGCCATTCGCGGTCCTTTACGCGGCAGTTTTCTGATGGCTGGCAGCTATTCCAGCTATTATCAGCCGATGAACTGTTGGTGGTACCTCCTGCCACAGCACAATAAGTGATAAAATCAACATACTTAAGCAGGCCTTTAACCGGAATCACTTCACCGGTTTGAGTATCAGTCGGTGGGAGGCTCAATACATATTTTGAATAATTCTGTAAATCAGCCAGCATTAAAGACTTATAATCCTTCCCCTTTGCGTCGGCAAAGAAATAGGGATCGTGATTAAGCAGCCAGTCGTCATTATTTCCTGAATCATAATCGGGTATGGCCAGGCCTGATTTTTTCAGCTTGTAAATATCTGCTATTGCTGAAATGTCGTCGGCGCGGAGATCCCAATTTTTTGAGTCGGAAGTAGCGTAGCAAAATTGCAGTTTACAATATTCAGGATGGTCGGGTAAAAATTTGCTGGCCCATTCCTGTTTCCAATACCTGATAAAATCGCTTACGCCAAAATTGGCATCATATGGTGAGGTTACCGTACCGTTTTCCCTTACAACAAGATTTGCCTGATAATCAGCATCCGCACTGGGTTTTACCGGAAATTTAAGCCGGTAGTTCGGGGTTCCGCCTACAATTTTTGTAATAACATTTATATTCGGTTCAAGCGGCATACCATCGCTTTTAAATAAAGCATATTGCCCGCCCGGGCTTACATCAGCAAGCATTTCCTTTTCAACGTCATCGCAGGGATTATAATCACAGGTGGCCTGCATGCCATCACATTTATCCTTCAATGTGTTGTACATGTTAACGGCCCAGTCATTAAACACGCTCGATGCTACACTTGCGGGGTCAAGATCCAGCGCAATGCATTTATCCTTTAGCATCTGCACAAAGGTGGCCTGCTCGCCCAGTAAGGTAGTACAGGTGTGACAATCGGCATAACAGCCCGATATATCCAGCTTATCGAGGTAATAGGTTTTTATAAAATTAAACTGTTCCTGCAAAAAACCGTTACGCTTTGCCTGCGATTCAAAATTATCCACATAGGCGTCAATCACCTTTTCGTCAAATGCAAGCTCAACCGTTACAAAATACTCGCCCGGTTTATCAAAGTTGATGTTATCAAGCGTACCGGTGTACTTTACGTTATCGCTGCAATTTGAAGTACGCGAGCCAATTTGTACTATTCCGCTGGTTTCTCTAATCAGGTTATTACAATTATCAGTTATTTTGATAGTCATGTTGTAATAACAGTTGCTGCAAATTTGCAGCGTGCCGCCGGGATAAAGGTCAATCAGCTTTTGCACATCAAAGCTTAACGTTGCCGTACCCTGCGAAGCTGCCAGGTAGGTGGTGGTTGCCGATATTTTCATATCGGCCCGGTTAAATACAAACTGCTCGGGCTTTAAAACTTGAATGTTGGTGGCCGGAGCGTTCGGGTCCTGATCAAGGTACGATGGCAAATTATCAAGTGATGCCGGTTTGTCGCCCGATAAAGCTGTGGCTATGGTTTTGCCGGAAGCATCGAGATAGCTTATACTCGCCTGCCCGTTAGCGTCAACAGCCATGTTTTTCTGGTAATGTTCGGCGTAGCCAACATCGTTGCCAAACAGGCGGTCCAGCTCCCACTGATCGGGTTTGCCGTAATAGTACTTTGTGGTATTGCTTTTTTCGCCTTGTGCAGCTTTACCCGGTTGAAACGCTGCGCCTACCCCTCCCTGTAACCTTACCCGGCCGGTATTATCATTAGTATATTGGGTTACCGAAAGCGGATATTGTTCAGCATCGGGGATCAGCTTATTGAAAGATCTGTACAGGCTATTATTGGCAGGTAAGTTTTTAAAATCATTAAATGATGAATAATATTGTGAGGCTCCCGAAGCGGTACTAAGCGGCTGCGGATTTATTTCACAATTAGAGCCTACAGTATTTAATGCTGTATAAGTATAAGGCCCCGATGAAAGTGTGTTGAAATTGCTCTTGTATTTTATTGTCGGCACAGCATCGATATAGGGCGCCGGCAATATGCTTGCTGCTACCCTGCCAAACTGATCGTAAACGTTTTCCTGTACAACCGGCACCATATCAGAGGTGTTGATGGTAACCGTTTGCCGGCCGCGTAAGGTACCGTCAAAATAACTCATTACCTCTTTGCTTTTCCCCTCTTCGGCAAATGAATTTGAATATTGCCAGTTAAGCCCATCCTCATTTGAAGTGGTTGGCCAGATAGCATATTTATTAGTACCGGATATGGTTGCGTTATAATTCCACTTACCCGTTTTCCTTACATCGCCAATATACTGAACCTGCCTTACCCTAACCAGCAAATACCCCACATTATCTGTAATAACCGGTATCGAATAGCTGTGCCTGTCTATAGTTACCCTGGTGGCATTATTTTCGAATATGTTAGATATAACAAGGTCAACCTGTGCCGGGCGCGAGTTCATATAGTTGTCAATAACACTATAATAATCGTTTCCTTTTTCGATGGTGGTCCATTCTATATCATACTCCTCGGCACTTTTGGCTAACACATTTGATATGGCAAGCTTATTATTGGTGATAGGTGTAGGTGCGGTGATAACGATATTGTCATCGCTAAACTTAACGGTATGATCGGCAGTAACGGTTCCTTCAAGCCTTACCATATCCGCACCGGGGGCAACACCTTCAATAGCGGTTACTCCCACTACTTTCACTATTATTTTAAAACCGGGATTAATAACATTATAGGTATCAATACTTTTAACAGTAGTACCCGACGCTGCCAGGGGATCGTATGTAACAGTTAATGAAGTTGTTTCTGTGGATGATGGAGAGGTGCTGCCAGGCTGGGTAAAAATCTGGATGCTAAGATCAACTTTGTAAGTAAACTTGTAGAGTAAAACATTATCATTTACCCTCAGGCTTACCGTATTTTTTACTGATCTACCTAACACATCAGTATCCCAAACATAATCGGCGTTTTCAAATTTGCGGTCTTTTATGGTTACATTACTAACGTTAGCTGTAAACGGACTCGAAATCTTATTGGTGGTTTCGTCAATACCGGCAAAGCCCGGCAAGCTGATACCAAGAAAAATAAATCCTAAAATGAATGTGAATAAGGTTTTTAGCATGGGGATTAGGCGGCTTAATTACAGGTTTACCGTTTGATATTTAAGGTACTTACCACGGGCTTTATATTTATGATGACGATCTCGAGTAACAACATCGTCGGCCACCAAATACTTACCTGGCGCACCGGCATTGGTCCATTGATTGATCATAACCGTAACCACTTTTTCATTATCGGTACGCAGCGGTGCATTGAAATTGGTATACCTGATAAATACTTTTTTTATACGCAAAGTAGCTGTATCTATGGTTATTGCATATTGCTTGCAGCTAATATGATGCTCGTTAAGCATGGTAATGGTTTGCTCGGCACCCTTACGCGAACTTAAAAGTTCATAATGTTCTGACTGGAGGTTTTTGGCCATTTCGTCGGAAAACAGGGATTTAAACGAATCGTTACCCACCACCGGCTTTTGAGGGCCGGCCAGTATGGTATAGCCTTTATTATCAATGTACAGATAAGTGCCACCGGCGTTAAGCGTTTGGGTACTTCCCAACTGGTAGTAAAACTCATTCGCGTGTTTACTTAGCAAAAAGTTTACATGCGACATTTTTTTTGAATTATCGGCTTTATCTGTCATGGAGATCTCACCGCCGATAGTGTAACTCAATTTATCAGTATTATATTTTTTAAACACTGAACCAAGCCTGTTCAATATCGCTTTATCATAAACAATACCGGTTGTTTTTTGGCGGGTAACAATTCCGCGCACAGGTACGATACTTTTGGCAGTTGTAGGTATTCGTTCCACCGCCGCACCAGTTAACGATGCTGAAAGCAGCAGAAGCAGCACAAAAAGCCTACCGCTAAATACTTTATTGACAATCATTGTTGTTTATTGGTTTTTTCCGATAAGATGAATGGGATTCTTTAATAGTCATGATACCGCGTTCGGTTTCTTTTTTAACGCGTACCAATTGCCCTTCATCGTCATATTCATAAAAAGTAGCAAAGGCATTCTCGTCCGACTCAGCCATTAAACGCAGACTCTTATTATCATAAGCATAGGTTTTCATGTGCGATTTGAACGGATGCATCCTGATATCATCCAGGTAAACAGGCGCAAGCGACGAAACCGGGGTAATTTTAAGCTGAAGCCCATCAACAGTTGTTGGCAGCTTAATCCGGCATTCAATCAGTTTCCAGCCTTCCACTACCGCTTTACAGGCCATATCGCTTACCGCGCCGTCGGCGTTTACTGATACGTTTATGTTAACCGTTTTATTGGCATCGCCGGTATCCCTGGTCCATAAACTCAGCATGTAATCGCCCGATGATCTGTCGGGCTCAAACAGGTTACTAACATAAGTGCCCAGATCAGTTATAGGCAAATACTCATTTTTACCGTTATTTTTCAGGAGATTGGTTATTCCGAACTCTTTTGAATGGATGTTCGCGTCAACTTCAATTGCATTTTGTATCGACAGACTGTTTCTTCCCGTATGCGAAATGTATTGACTAATCGCGCCGCCATTTACAATTAACTGGCCGGAGTTACATGAACTATAATAACGATCGCGACCGATTCCCCAAGGGTAATCTTCAAAAGTTTGGCTAAACAACTCGCGGCTTTTAGCATTGGATGCCACTGCTGCCGGCAAACTGCCTGCAAACCCATATATGGCAGAGCTGTACCGGTTCAATGCGTCTTTGTTTTCAAGTTCCTGCCCGTAACGGTCATAAGCGGTCATGGTATTACCCGTTACCCAACGGCTTGCACCGGTAACGGAATTTAGCACCCATTTAACACCATCGAAATACCAAAAGGAGTAGAATTTATCGATATATCCTGCATTTTTAATATTAGCTGCAGTATTAGCATTAGCCGGTTTAGGATAAGCCCTTTTTTGTAAAAACACTTTATTTTGATAAGGGCGCCAATTACCGAGCACTCCGGCCGTAAAGGGATTGAAGAATGATCTGGTATCGTAATTGTAATATACTCTTATACCATTTGAAATGAAGGTATTTCTATTATCAACCTGGTCCTTCGGTGCCTTATCCGGTTGATCCTGAGGTGCCACATCTCTCCATTTTTTTGTGGAAAATAAACAATTAGGGCCGGTTGTGTTATTTACAGGCAGGGCTTTCAGTTCACCGAGCGTATTGTTGTATACTTCGAGACCTATTGATCCGGGATTTAAGGTCTCATCACTCGAACTGGGTAGATTAGTAGCACTTGCATAAATTGTGTGATCTCCTGCTTCGAGGGGTATTGCCTTAATCATCCAATAACGGAGTTCATTACCTGATGCCAAATGCGGCATCGACTTCTCTACTGGGTTACCATCAAAATAAATGGTATAGGTATCATCAGCAGAATATCCCACATAATAAACTTTACTTTCATCAACGTGGAATTTTGCAGTAAAACCAATAGGGTTAGTTTCATAATGATATTTATTTATCCACACACCCACCTTATCTAAACGCCCCTTAAAATAATCATTAGACACAACTTGTTCTGGTTGATCTAAATAATAAGTCCCGTTTGAGCCATGAAAAGAGTGAGGATATGCCGCCCTGATTTTGAATTCTTCATCGGTGAAAACAGGTGTTGGAGATCCATGATCCTTATAATCAATATTAGTAACCGATTCGCAAGGCACCCATGTTGGCCAGGTGCTGTTAAAAGTAGTAGCCGAAGCATTCAGCACAGCCATCCCTGTTAGATCGCCATTTGATCTGATATTGAGCATATTGCCCACTATAGGATCGTTCAAACTTGTATAGGATGCGGCGGAGGCATTGAGCATATTTCGCAAACCAGAACGGATAACTTTCAGCTTACGATCGGTAAAAGCGGTTGCAAGCGCTCCGCCGGCAGTAATTAAACGGCGCGAATTTGAACCCGGCGAAGCCTGATCTTCAATAACCCAGTAGTGCTTAGTGGTGGTTTCGCCTTCGGTAATATCCAATAACTCATCGCCGATATTGAGGTATTGTAAAGCACCTGATGTGGTAACCAATCCGTTGGCATCAACAGAAAGCTTTTGGAATACCGCGTTGGCGTTAGCATAAGCCCCGCCCATGCCCGGATAGGCCCAATAAGCCGGCATCGAAGCGGTGTAAATATTTTTTTTATACTCGTTGTTAGTGCGGGTAATAATCGGTTCGCCGGTAGTTATATCGTAAGCTTCATTTTCGGTGGTGATGGTTGATCCGTCTATCTTTTTAACTACCCTCTCCATAATACCGTAGGTTTGAATAACCTTTAGCGTAACGGCCGACCGGAATAAGCTGTAACTATTATTGGTACCTGTTGGGAAGTGCGGTATTGGTAACACCGGTGGAATAAAGAAAGGGATCACATCGACACCAAGGTTAACCGTACGTCCGGAATTTACTTCTTCCTGTTCCCTGAAATCGCTAAAATATTCAATATCCCGCCCGATAATTTGGTTTGAAGCAGCTCCGTTTTTATCCAATACAGTAACGTTATTGTCCAGATTTACTTCCTTGTCATCGGTAGCAAAATGATACTCTGTTGAAGCAAGCTCAGATCCCGCGGCATTAAAAGTACGCTCGGTTCTGGGCTTACCGTGCATATCATTCAGTTCGATGCTGTATCCCTGTGATAAGGCAATTTTATCTACACTGTTTGAGGTAACCAAACCAAAGGTGGCATGATCCTTATAGGGATATGGATCGATAGGAAGCGCGGTTACTTTAACGGGAAAATCTTTGGCGGTGAAAAATTCGTGTACGCTATAACCCCGCTGCGGTAAAATAGCACCTGTTTGGTCAACATCCCGCACAGTTACCTTACTGTAGCCAATAGCAGGTGCCGGATAAAGCGACTCAACGAAAGGCTCTTCGAGGTTAAAATAATTGTTTATAGCTCCCTTAATTTTTTGAATATAAGGCACGGCAGTTTTAAGTGCATTTTCATCATTGCCGATAGCAGGTTCATAAGTGGCTACGCCGCTGCTTATTGTTGATCCGTTAAGGGTTGTAGTGTAATCGTATGATTGTCCGTACTGACCGGCAAGTTGGGCTGCGCCACCGGTCATGGTGTCCCAGTTATCAACAAGCTGCACCCGCTTTACCCGGGCGGGGCCACCAAGCTTTTTACCATCAATTTTTACTATTTTAACAAAACTATCACTCAGTTTAATTTCATTAGCGAAAAACTTATCCTGAGCCTTTCTATAGGCTTTCTCATAAAAACTACCGGTAAGTTCAGAGAAGTTTGATACGGCTGCCACAACTGCAGCTACAACTGATGCTATGCTACTGCTCGCATTTTTATTACGTCTGTCAAAACCGGGGTATGCAAAGCGCGGATATTCGTTTTTAAGGCGCTGCCAGGTGGCTATCATAATAGGGTTAGCGGTTACATTACCCTCGGTTATGTCTTTAAACATTACATAAGCATTGCCATTGCTATCTATTGTCACGTTACTTATTTCGCAATAAACAGGTACGTAATCGTAGTCACAATCCTTATAAGGAGAAAGATGTGGCCCTTCGCTGTAGTCGGTTGATATTCTCACCCTAAATTTGGTGTACAGGTAATTATTCCCATTCAGGAAATTTTTTTTAAACCATGCCGTTGGGTCATCAGTAATTGCCGGTGCTATCGTCGTTCCGATATTTATCTGGACACCTTTAGCTTTTAACAGATTATCAGTTGTATTACCCGAAGCGGGAGCCGTTATAAGGTTGGCCGACGACATTACCATCGCGCGCTTATCCTGCACAAAAGCATAATCCGATGCCTCATAAAAAACGTTTATTTCTCCCCCGGTTGGTAATGATATTTTGTTTAAATGCCATAACGAAGCGTCCATATCAGCTATCGACCGGTCTTGCAAACTATATGGGTAGGCATCATTACCCATCGAGGCCGGGTTATTTTTGTATAATTTGTAATTCCCCCACCTGTCTGTCACCATATCGCCCGCGGCTTGACCTATATATGGAGCCTTTTTCAATGTCATATTACCGTATTCCACGGTTTCGCCGGTACTTGACGTAGTGTTGTAGTTAAAAACATAAGGATGTGAAGCCCCTTTATCTGAGTTACCGTATTCAAACCAAACCTGTTTTAAAGTAAGTTTGCCGCTACCGTTTGCCGAATTGGGGATATTGGGGCAGAGTTCATTAGTATAGCAAAACTTGACTGTTTTTATAGGCTTACTCATATCATTTTTTGAGTATAAGCGAATTTCTTTTAAACTCTTCTGAGGGCTGCCGGGGTCCTTGGCGCCTCCAAATTCGTCCGATACGCCTAAGCCATCTGTACGGTTCTGGGTTATGAAATAAGCAATATGTGTTTTGGTTTCAATGCTGCTAACATACCATAACTCTTTTTCTCCGGTTATGATACTTCCCTTATCATCATCCGGGTCGGCAAGCAGGCCTTTATTTAATACTGCGCCGTTAAACGATGATGTCCATTTATAATACTTGGGCAACATTGAATAATTAAATTTCACAGCCGTACCAAGGTCGTCGGGAGTTATGCCATCACCCAAAACATCAACATAATCGGGTGATAGGATCCCGCTTAAAAGATAACTGGTAGCATAAGCAGGCGTATTTTCTTTGTGATAATAATTATCTATTCCACCGGTAATACCCTTCGGATCACCAAGTGATGGGGTGGCTACCTTGTTTATGTTAGGTGTATAGTCGCCGCCATTTTTTTGTGCTACGCGCCCAACAGCAAAAGTATACTCGGTTTGCTTTGTGTTATATACCGGAACCCCGTACACCATTCTCTTTCCTTCCGGGTCGGTAACGGTCACTTCTGAAATGTGATTTTTCTTTCTTACAGGAAGCGTTTGAGACGGATCAACCCGTACTATGACTGAGGCTGGTTGCGGAGATGCCGAATAAACGTTACCTGATATTGTGTTTTGTTGGTATACCGGTATATCCCTGTCTAAGCCCCCCAGTTTCGCTTCGGCGGCAGTTAAATAGGAAATCATGGTTCGGCGGTTTTGCCTTTTTGTGTTACCGATATTGACGGGAGATACAGATGGATCGGTATAAGCGGCTTGAGCAACTGCCTGACTGGCGTTCACCATCATTTTTACCTTTAAAGGTTTAGTATCCCCTACATTATCTTTCAATTTTTTATTTTCAGGATTTTTTTCACCAATCAGTTTAAAATATGCGTGTTCTGAGCCAGGATCATTGGGTTCGTTTTGAAAATCGCCAATATTCATATATTGGTTTTCTTTAACCCACTTTTGCGTAGTGGTATGCCCGTTTTGATCAAAGTACGTAAAGCCTCCATGAAAATACTGCCCACCACCATAATCAGCGCCTATCGTTCCGATCTTTGATTCGTCTGATTCATAGTTGTCAAAAAAAATCCCGCTGCCATTACGATACAATCTAAACTGCCCGGAACCAAGCTGGTTGGTAAAACTCCACAAATCCGGGGTGTGAATAGGTATAGCAAGGTTTGGAATTTCGGGAATGATGGGATTATCTTTCTCCCGGATAAAATCCATCACAGCATCTTTATTATTTTTTCCGCGCTCGGCATACAGAAAACCGTAGGCTGGCTTAAAGCTTTGTATATCCTTAACCGAACGAACATTTTGATAACCGGTGCCACCAAGCGACACAAAACCACCCACTGCCGCCGGCCCTACATCGATGCTGAACGAAGTATAATCCGAGAAATAAGGAACATTGATTGTAGGAGAAATCGGTTCGGTATTAAAACTAATGTTAGATCCAAAAAAACTAAAATTTTGACTTGCCGATTCCGGGACTATTCGCGTTTGTGTAACACCCTGTCCTAAATATTTCGTTTTTAAGCGATACCCTGTCGCTGTTGCACCGAAACTGCCACTAAAAGCTAAGTTTTTAAGCCCCGACCGTGTGTTATATCCCAATGAGGCCGATAACCCCGCGTTTGTTGTAAGCCCCTTAACTGCTTTAGCCTGCACCGACAGAGATACATACGGAGAAACCGAGACATCTACACCCGATTGGGTATTGGATAACACGCCGATACCAAGCCCTCCTGTTAAGTTGCCCGAATTGGCAAATGAAAATGAAAGCCCGGCGTTGGCACCTATTTCCGCTCCAAAACCGGTATAGTTATCGTTAAAAATACCAAAGGTTAACGAACCATTAGCGGCTTTACCAAAAAACTCCGCTTTACCGGTTACTTTTCCCCCTACCGTAACTTTAGGTTTGGTGTAATGGACTGTTTCCATCTTATCGTCATCGCCCGAAAAGTCATCGGGGATGCCACGAAGCTGCCTGTTGATGGCACCCGGGTTAAGGCTCCAGCCCAATCCTACCCAGCTGGCCTCATCATCAATACCTGTTGCTCCCGATTGATAGCTTAAGTTTATAGGGTATCCTCCTACATCGAGCAAAGGAATGTTATAGTTAAAATCCCCGGTTTGCAAATCAACCATATTGGATACCTCGGCCGGTTGAAAAGCCTGCGTTTCGGGCTGTGCAGGCCCCGTGGTAAGCGCGTACGACACCGCAGGTACAAATACATTAAACCCCCAAATTAAAATAAGAACTACAGCAATTTTTCTTTTCTGTTTAAATATATGGCTCATACAGTATCGTCAATCTTCTTTTTAATTCAGTTTTACCTGGTAATCTTTTTTTGTGATGTATTTGTCGTGATAAATCATACTGGCATCGGCACCGGTTGCCATCTTATCAAAATCAACAAGATATTCAAAAGTGTTTGCCACGCCGTTTGCCACAGGTTGAGTTATTTGCGGATAAATCTTCCTGCCGCCTTCGCTGATATAAAACAAACTATCGGCATTATAAAGTAACCCGTGTTTCGCTTCGGATGTTACCTGCTCCGGCAGTGTGGTTCCGGTAAGCACAATCCGCACTTTGTAGGCCGTAGCGGCGCTATCGTTATTTTTAATATTAATTACCTGTAGCGTAACACCACTATCGGTTATCTGCTTAAGGTTAGTATTCGCCTGCTTACAGCCCAGCAAAGCGCAACAAAGCATGCCAAGGGTTATTGTTTTTCTCATTCTTCATTTTTATAAACAAACCTCAAACTTTTTACTACCCCGTTGCGAAGCGAGATATTCATCAGATAGTATTTATCGTTTTTGAATGAGCCGAGGGCAGAGATGTCCAAATCGATAAAGTTTTTACCAGGCTCGAGCTTAACTTTAGGTAAATGCTTTATCTTTTTTTCAGGCGCGTCAACAGGCACAATTTCGTAGTTAAGAGGCTGCTGCTCGTAGGAGTTTACTATAGCAAATTTGATATGTCCGGTGGATATGTAAAAATTTCCGCGGCTCAGATCGTCAATTTCACGGAATGATTCTGTATCCACTTTCTTTTTAATACTATCGGTACAGGAAACAGTAAACTCCCATATTTCAGAGCGGTTTAACACCGTTTGATCTTTATAGGCCGATACCTGCCAGGCATATTTTTTCCCGGTTTCCAAATCGCGCACGATGGATGGATAGGTAAGCAGCGGCGTTGTAATATTTTGTTGATTGATTAAAGGAAGATTGTAATTGATTGCTTCGGTAGCGCTTTGGCCGTTTTTTATTTCAGCAAGCACCAACTGATAATATGACCCGGGTACAGCCGGAATTAGCGGTTGCCAGGTGAACAATGGCCGCTTGTTACAATTGGATTCGCCGTCGTACGGATCAATCAGGTTTAAATCGGCAAAGGGTGCCAGGGCATAGCTGAAACATTGCTCCTGCGGGCCCAGGTCGGATCCGGTAAACGTAAGCTCAAAACAATAATCATAATCACCTTCCGGAAACATATTGCTTTGCTTTGCCAGCCTGCCCAAACGGTTATCTGCTATCTGGATGGCAGCGCTCCTGGCAACTGTAACCGGCAAGGGAGAAGAGCCCGGAGCGATGACAAACTCAGGCACACGGATCATGGCAATTAAACCGGCGTTGCGCTCGCTAACGCTAATGGTTAGCGTGGCCTGCCGCCTGGCCCCGGCATTAATAAACTGGCAATTGAATAAGCCACTGATATTACGTCCGTAAATTTCGGGCACAAACTGCACATTTATCTGCGCTTTTGATGTAAAAGCGGTTATAACTAATAGTGCTATTAAAAATATACGGTGTTTCATTTATTTAATGTGATATCTTAACATCAATTTGGCCCTGCACGATGCGTACAGATCGGCATACTGCGCTGTTATCAGGTTTTTTCTGACATCCACATATGCATCTGCATCAAAATTATTTTTGGTAAATAGCTGTATCCCCTGCTTTACGCCTATCTGCCTCGCTATAGTGCTGTTATCAAGATAGGTTACTCCCGAACTCATGTTCAGTTTGCCGAACATCACGTACTGGTATGACAGATCGGAATTAAACATATCGCCGATAAGCTTTTGGGTAGAAAGTTCGCGGTTGTAGAATAAAGACACATTGAGCGAACTGCGCTTAAATACAACACTTTGTGTAAAATTTGTAGATAATATACTGCCCCTGCTTGCGCCCGCAGCCGCTGTTAAATACGCATTGGTATAATCCTGGAAAGAAATCCCGAAATGATTTACAGCGTAACGTTTGCCGATTTTGTAGTTTGCATTACCGTCAAATTCAACTTTTTGAAGCGAATAAACCGGGCTGCCTATGCCGTTTACTATTTTATTGGTATTGTTATTAATGTATTTTAAATCGACATTGAACTTGCGGTTAATGATATACCTGCTATCTGCCTGGAATTGCAGTGAATGCCATTTATCATTTGAGGTATAACTGATTGAGCGGTTTTTAAGATCGGTACGTAAAGTTAGCTGCAGTTTATTTTTGTATAAGCTCTTTTTCAGATTACCGCCCAAGCTCATCCGGCCCCCTCCTAAGCCCGCATTTGCCGGGTTTTGATAGCCAAGCCCGGCATAGTTGAAATAAATATTGTCAGAAAAACCCAGTTCTTTGATATCAAGCCTGTGCCCTACGCCAAAAGACATGGCCTGGAACATATCGGCAGCCAGATCATAATTCATACCGCCCTTCTTCTCTAAAACAGCATCGGTACCGTTAAGATAGTTTGCAGATGAAACGTTTGTTGATTTTGAAACATCAACATTAAAACGCCCTATATGATTAAATGTAAACGCTTTAGATAAAGTAAACACCACGTTATTATCCGAAACAGCCGGCAACTGGTATTGGTTTACACCCTGCGAACGCTGATTGTAAGAGCCTATTACCGATACTCTTACGCTATTGGCCGACGATCTGTTAAGTACCGCACTGATATAAGTGAATGCTTTAGGCGTATTGTATACCGAACTGTTAAATGCATTATCCTTTACACTACCCACGTCATTCATATTACCATAGCCAAATGTTATGGGGATACCGCCCGATTTAAACGTTAAATGTGTTCCGGTTAAAAACAAATCGCGGCTTTGTACATTTCCGGGAACATTATTTCCGTAAGCACCTAATTTAAATGCGTCTACCCGCTCAAAAAAGCTCTGAAGGCCATTGGCCGGTACTTTACTAAGGTAATTTTGCCCCATTTCAGAGTTACCTACGTTGCCGTCGCTGTGGTTAAGAACCTGCTGCATTTGCAGGATTTTTTTTACGTCATACCCGTTTTTACTCAAATTTTCTTTGATCCCCGAAATGGTGCTGTAAGCGGTATCAGCTTCAGATAACAACCGCTGCCTTCTTTCGGCAACAGCTTTTTCAGCATTGAGCTTTGCTATTACAGAAACAGAATCATTTAAACCTTTTTCATTGGTAATAGCCTGCGCTACCCGACCGAATAAATCACCATTGCCAGCAACCCTATCCGGAAAACTGCTCTGCTCTGCAAATTTGTGAACAAGCTGCTCCCGGTTCATGGCCCGAAGCGAACCCCGGTTAGCAGTATCGGTTAAAAAAGAGGTAAGCTTTTGATCGGCAGTAACGGATTGCAGATCATAGTAATTTAATCCTCTGCCGGTATTGTATTTATCTATTGAAGATGATAAAGCAATATTTGCTTTCAGGGTAGAATCGGCCAATGCAATTTTGTAAAGCGAATCTTTCAAGGCTGTTTCGCTTAGCGTAAGCAAGCCATCGATATTATGACGGGCCGACAGGTATTTAGAAATCCCGGTGGGTTTAGCCTGCTGAAGATTTTCGGCCTTCAGCTTATCAACAACGGATTTGCTGGTATAACCCGACAGATCAAGCCCTGCAAATGCCCGTTTTCGCAGTTCGTAATAGTTAGCGTAATCGCTGGATAACATACTGTCAAACTTCCGCGGATCAAAATCAAATTTGAACAAGCTGCTGGTTAGTGCAGATGGCGTATAAGCAAGGTTGCGGTTGGTTGTATAATTAAAATTTAAAGGAATCCCCCAGGCGTTTATGCCGCCGATTACATTAATTGCACTTACAAACTTTTTGTTGCCGTTAAATACTGCAAATGCCGGGTTTATACTGTTAATAACCGGCAGAGGCTGATACCTGTTATCGCTTTCGACAGTGAGATCAAAACTTACAGATTGCTTTTTAAGCGTTTTTAGCTTTTGCGTTAAGGGGTCTGCGATACCGGCAGCTTTTGTTCCCGCCGTTTTCAAGGGATTTTTTACGGGTTGAGCATTAATAGTTCCTGAATTAATCTTCAATGCCGGTTTTGGCGAATTAAAAGCCTTCTTTTTGATCGAATCCGCATTGAAAATTTTTGTGCTGCCAACCTTGCTCACTTGTCCGGTTTTAACACTGTCGGGAGTAATTGCCGGTTTCGCCGGGATATTTTCCTGTGCCAGCGCATTGCTTGCATACAGAAATAATCCGGCTATTATGCAAAACGCAACTATACCTTTTGCAGGAAAACATTTTTTAGGGTCGAATGATGTCACGGGAATAATGCAGGTATCTCGGGCAACAAACAGGCATACGGAGTAACCGGCCTGACAGTAAGTAAGTAAATTATTGTTGATTAAGCTTTGTAAAAGCTCCTAATATTGTGAAATATGGACCAGAAGATTGATCGGGGCATAAGAATACCGTTACAGGGGAATTGAATATTCATTTTTTTTGTGTGATAAGATTAAGTACATGCGAAAATAGAATAATTACGGTTAATTCAAAAAGAAAAATTATATTTTCTTTATGTTAAATATCGACCTTCCCCCTGATTGTTATTTCATCATTCAGTTTTATAATTATAATTTTACCCCGAAATTTTTCCTGACACGCTTTTTTTTGACCTTATTCCTTATCTGTTTAATATCCATGAAGCGGCTTTTATTTTCTTATAAAAAAAATGTAGCCATATCTCTTTGCCATCGTAATTTTTTATTGGGGCTTTTGTTTTTTTTGATGTTGTCATTCCCCGTAAAATCATTTAGCCAGACATCATCAAATGAAGGAAGCGAGTTTTGGGTGGCATTTCCAACACATGAACATGATTACTATCCCGACGGAACATTAGGACTCCCTAACCTGAGTATTTTTATAACCGGCAGTCAATCGTCATCAGGCAAGGTTAGCGTGGGCAGTTTTTCGCAATCCTTTACCGTAAATGCAAGTAATGTAACAGAGGTTAAAATTCCGAGAGACGAAGCCTACATCGATATTTCAGAAAGCGATAAAACACTTACTAACAAGGCCATCCATATTACGGTTGACCCCGGTAAACCTAAAATAGTTGTTTACGCCCATATTTTTGCCGCTCAACGTTCGGCCGCCTCACTTATCATACCTTCCGAGGCTTTGGGCAAATCATATACCAGCGTTAATTTTAAATCAACCGGCGTTGGTAAAAACTACATCGTATTAGTGGCTACACAGCCCAACACCAAAATACATCTATTAAAAGGCAATACAGACCTGGTTCCGGGCGGGGTAACTTTACCCAAAGTAAACGATGTATATGAATTTACATCGGAGGATGATCTGACCGGCACCAGGGTGGTGAGTGATGTATCTGAATGTACCAGTTTTGCCGTATTTTCGGGCACATCGGGTTCATTAATTTCAAACGGGAGCTGTGTTACCAAAACCATCGACCCGCTGTTTCAACAATGTTATCCCACCAAAAGCCTTGGTTATAACTATGGACTGGTGCCCTTTAGCACGCAAAGCACCCATTTTAACCACCCGGTGCGCACGGCCGGCTATCATTTCAGGGTGGTTGCAACTGAAGACGGCACCCATCTTACCATAAACAGAGCACCAGCAATTACGCTTAATGCCGGCGACTTCTACTCATCAGAATTAACCGGTGCTGTTAATAGTGATAGTTTCATAAAAGCCGATAAACCCATAAGCGTAGCACAATACGCGCTAAGCCAATCGTGCAGCAACCAACTTGCCGACAACAATACTGTAGGTTACAGCGATCCTGATATGGTTATTCTCAATCCTATCGAATACAATATCAGCAACATCACCATTTTCTCGTCATCCAGGGAAAATATCAGGGAACAATATGTTAACATTTTAATTAAAACCGCAGTAGCGGCAAGTTTTCGCATCAATGGACAGAAACCCGCTGCTGCTTTCAAAACCATGAAAAATCTGGCAGGTTACTCGTACCTGCAGCTTGATCTCAGCAACTATTCGGGCAGTACCTTTAACCTTAAAGCCGATGAAGGTTTTAATGCCATAGCCTACGGATTTGGAAATGTTGAATCGTATGCTTATTCGGCGGGTACTAATCTTGCAGGCAATCATTCGCTCGTGGCCGTCAGGAGGGCCGACAATACGGTTATTGACTCGGCCTGCGTTAATGATGATTATTTCTTCAGGCTAACGTTACCTTATATCTCCACAAAAATAGCCTGGCAAATGGATGCAAACGAACTAACGTATTACGCCATTAATCCGCCATTTACAGAGATACGGCAAAATGGCAAGCCGGCTTATGAATATATGTTGCCCAGAACTGCTGCATATGATATTGCCGGGGTGCATCACATCCATATCGTTCCACAATATCCTTTAAGTGAGTGCAGCAACAGTGCAACCCAGGATATTAGTGAGGATTTTAAAGTGAACGACCTGCCCGATGTAAAAATTTTTGCCGGCGAAATTGAATGTCAGAATACAGTTACCTTTGAAGATAAAACGCCTCTTCAAAAAAACATAAAACAACGTATCTGGGATTTTGGCGATCCAACCGGCGGCGGGAATAACACCGCTACCAGCCAAATTGCAAAGCATACTTATACCCGTAACGGAACCTACCCGGTAAGCCTCACTGTAATAAACACATCCGGCTGCGAATCTACAAAATCGGTTCGGGTTGTGATAACCGGCAATCCTTCTGTAGGTTTTAATACGGCCCCGGTAAATTGTGTTAATAAGCCTGTGCTGTTCACATATACAGAGCCAGCTTCGGGCGCTTTGAAACCTATTGTATGGAAATGGCTTTTTGGCGACGGAGATTCAACCATCAGCAGGCAAAACGAACAAATTTATCACAGTTACAAATCCGCGGGCGTTTACCAGGCCAGGTTGGTGGTTATTGGTGAAACCGGCTGCCCGGCCTATTCCGAATTTAAAGAAGTAAGTGTGGCAAAAACTCCAACCGGAGATTTTGATTTTAAAGACGTATGTGCAGGAAATGCGGCAAATTTTAGCTATAAAGGCACGCCCGCAAATGATGAAAAAGTTACGTGGGATTTTGGAGACAGCCACTCAACCAGCCAAAACCCCAATGTTACAGTTTCGCCACAAGCCAGTCACGTTTATACACTCCCGGGTAGTTATCCGGTTAGCATGACCATATCGTCATTATCGGGATGTGAGACAAGGATTGTAAAAACAATTCACATTTACAATACTGCCGTAACACCGAATTTTTCAGTTGAAAATTCATGTATCGGGCAAAAGGTAAGTTTTAAAAATACATCCGGGATTGAAAGCAACACACATATCGAAAAAATTGAATGGTATTTTGACACGGAATTAAATCCCGATAAAAAAGAAACTTATATATACCCCGATATAAACGGTCCTTATTTTCATACATTTCCGGCGTCGGCAGCCTCCCTGGATAAAAAAGTAACCGTAAAACTAAGAATATTTGTTACCGATGATTGCTTTTATGATGTAAGTAAAACCTTCAAATTATCTACCTCGCCTACTATTTCATTCGACCCAATTGGTGATATCTGTGAAAATGCGGCACCTATACAATTAACCCAGGGCAAAGAGACAAGCGGACTGGAAGGACGTGGCTATTATAGCGGAGAGGGCGTAACAACAGATAATTTTTTCGACCCCATGAAAGCGGGCATCGGTTCTCATCTGCTTACCTACAACTTTATATCAAACGATGGTTGCCCTAACTTTGCATCGCGCCAGATAACTGTTATTTCTGAGCCCGTTCTCACGATGCCGGCGGCCATAACGATTACTCAAGGCGAATCAGTTACCCTGAAACCTATTGTTTCGGGCAGCGCGCTTACCTTTAAGTGGCAACCGTCTGATGGCCTTAATTACGATAATATTGCTGCGCCTGTAGCCAGGCCAACCCAAAATACAATTTACACGTTAACAGTTTCTAACGGATTGTGTGAAAGCCAGTCGACGGTTTCAATTACCGTATTTAAGGCAATTAAACCTGTTAATACATTTACCCCAAATGCTGACGGCGTAAATGACCTTTGGACTATAGAAAACATCGAAAATTATCCCCAGGCCATTGTACAAATATTTAACCGCTATGGAACAGAGTTATTTCATTCAATAGGTTATACCAGGCCATGGAACGGAAGGTATAACGACCAGGAGGTGCCTGCAGGTGTATACTACTATTTAATTGTGCCTGGAAAAAATCATGAAAAAATTGCGGGGTACTTAACGCTTTTAAGATAGCAAAAAACAGTACAGACAGTCTTTCGGCCGGTTATCAGGATGCTATAATAGCTGGGCTACGTCCACCAAAAAATAACAGTTATTCCTGCATACCATTTATAACCACCATAGCGAGGAGATACCGGGTTTAAATAAAAAGATTGTCCCGAAAATGCAGAACAATCTTTTACGCCTTTACCGCAATAAAAACTACCGATTAATTATTGACAACAGCAATTACAACCGGTTAGTTAACAGCCACCGGCTTTTGCCAAAAAGTTTCGGGGTTATTGGTGGCATACTGAATGCTTGATCTTACCATCCGTTTGGGCGCTTTGATATTATTGTAACCCGTTGGGTATAAATTGATATATTCTGTAGCAGGTTTATCGGGTTTGTTTGTTTCAACATTCCACTCGCTTTTGGCCGAGCATTGCAACCAATACAGGTTTTTTGACATGTAATAGCCCAGGTAATATTCTCGGCTTTGCTTGTTTTGGTTGTTCCAGTTGGCGTCGTCGTTCAGCACCAGGTCGGTAAGCTGGTTGTTGTATAATTTATTGCGTACTTCTTCAATATTAAGCAGGTTGCCGCTTTTATCGGTAACATAGGCGTTAAAGGTAGGGTCCATCCACACCCATTTATTTAACGTGCCGGCCCAAACAACCGTTATTACGTGACAATCGTTATCCAATGTATCCTTGGGCATACAGGTAACCATGCGGGCTTTAAAGCCTTCGGCCTGGTAGGCATCTTTTAATATAGTGGCCATCATACGACAGTTGATGCCGCGGTTTTCTTTTTTGCAAACCTCAATCAGGTCGATACCATTTTTTAAAGCCGGATTGTTGGAATTGCCATCGTGCCTTACGGTATTGTGTACCCACAGCAGCAAATTTTTTATTTTGCTGATCTCATCTCTATTCCCGGCAACCGAATCGAGTTTAAATTTATTTTTAAAAGCTATCAAATCGGCATCGTTAGCTTCCTGGTAAGTAAATACCGGCAAATCTTTGTTAACGGTGTGATTGTAAGTTCCCGATTTACGCAGCACATAACCCATATCCCCGCGCTCGCGGATCAGCTCCAGCGCGGCCAGGTAGCGTTTTTCTTTATGCAGGCTTTCCAGGTCGGTATCGGCAATGGTATTGGTGTAATTATTATAACCCAATTTGGCACATTTTTCAAAAGCTGTAAGGGCATCCTTTTTATTGCCCAGCAATGCATCGTAACAGGCTATATTATAATACATGCCCGATTCCCATCCTCTGAAATCATTTTTAACACTATCGGGCAAGGCGTCATAGGTACGCGTCCATTGTTTTAGCAGGGTATCGGCGCGCAAATAATCTTTTTTATCAGATGCAGCCCGGCGGTTGTCTTCAAGCTTGATGCTATAATCTTTAAAAGCTTGTGATGGTACTGATAATTTTTTTGTTTGGGCAGATAAAAATATCGTCGGCAGGCATAAAAGCATAACAGATAAAAACTTTCTCATGATAGCGTGTTTAGATTATTCATTAAATAAGATGGTTAAAACACCAAAACGTTGCACCGCTGAAACGTTTTTTTAACGCTCACCGGATTTTAAAGGGTAAGAATTGCATCACACTATCCTTTGGCTTATCCAGCGAACGCAATTCTCCGTTATTTATCAATATCTTAGTACCAAAGCGAGCAGGTCTTTTATCGTTGTGATAGGTTAAAAAAAGCGTATCCTGCTTTTTTTCGTATTCACCAACAAACCATTCATTATACCCAAACACACCCGACCATTGAAGCTGAAACTTTTTATTTTCATGAAAGGTGAAGTCAGAGATCTGACCATTGCTTTAATCGTTGTTCAATGTGGTGGTGATCCGGGACTCTTTTTTAAAACATAAAAAATGGCCGGAATTTCTTCCGACCATTCGTGCCTTTTATTGAGGCTTTTGTTTTTAATTTTAACCAACCGTAGTTTTATTAAAATAGCCTTTGCTTAGCTAAAGCATTTTACTTTTATTCGGCAAGGCTACATGTTTCGGTAATTGTTGACCGCCGTGTTGAGATGTACGGTGTACCCTTAAATGATAAATACCCGGTAGTAATATTTTTTATTTCCCTGCCTACTATTACACCTGTAGCATTATCAATGGTATAGGTTCCGGTCGATTGTGTATTCAATCCCCCATCGTTAATTGTTTTGATAAAGGCCAGAACTGTTTGCGGGCCTTCATTTTTTTCGAGCCAGTATTCGCCTATTGCGCGCCCTTTTGCAGTAACAGTAGTATCGCCCCATCGTTTACCTGTCTCCAATGTTGTTAGCGTGGCAATATCGGCAACAAAAGGAAATGTTTTACCTACAAACAACTGTTCCTGTTCAAGGCCGGCAAAACTAAAAACAGAATCGGCCGGTGAAGGGGGATAGTTTTTTATCACCGAAGTTATGGCACCCTTTTTATCAACCGCATACGAGTATACTTTCCCAACCATAGATGCCAGTGCCTGCGATAATTTACTCTGGCTATTGGCAGTTCCGGCCGAGCTAAAATAAAACTTCTGATCGCCCGACGTAATTGAATCGGTTAACCGGGTAATAGTTAATGTGGCTGTAAATGCATTATCGGGCGCGTTGTCGAATTTGCAGGTTTTACTAATCGACGATACGGAATTGATGTTAAGTTTAGCCGCGCCATTTTGCAGCATACTTTCTGAACGCACAATGGTTTGCTTAAGATAGGTTTTACCACCAACCGAAATTGCCGGAGGCGCGGTGGTTTGCTGAGCAGATGCCCGTAAGCAAAAGACAAGCAATAAAGCCGCTGCACACAGGATACTTTTATTTGTAACAATTAGCTTGTTCATGTTATTAAAATTTGTCTGTAACTTGTAATAATGCATTACTTGTTGTTTTTTGTTGTATCGGCCATATCAGGTGTACAGTTACAGCGGTACGGCAGATACCTATACTTTACCACGTAACGTGTTTTTACTTTATGAGCAGCCGCTATTTTAGGTTTTACGGCAGATTTTTTTATCGGTCGTACCAACTTTTTACGATGTGTTAACGAGGCCGATTTTAGTGTCTTTTTTCTTTTTGGTGCCGGCTTATATACCGTAGGAGTACAACAACAGCAGCATGGAGCCATTTTTGCAAGTGCTTTTTTAACAAGATTTGCTACATAATCTTCGTCGGCGTTGCTTACCTGTTTAGTTTTAGGAATCTTTTTGAGCTGATCTGTAAGAGATGGTGAGGGGGCACCTGGCGGCCCACCGTCGGGTATTGATGGCAAGCTCTCCATCATTTCCGGCTGGGATATAGTTGATGAATATGTGCGCCGCAGGCCATAGTCTCCATGCGGCGGTGGCACCCGCCAGTCAGAAAGGCTGGAAGGGACAGGTACCCGCCAGTCGGATAGGCTTTTAACCTGCGAAAAAGCAGGCTTAATGCTGAGGGCGAAAAGTATGACAAGTAGTAGATAGTTAGTTTTTTTCATATTTGTGTGCATTTATTGATCATCAAAATAGGTTGTTCAGATACATGACGTTTAGGGTAGCTTATTTTAACAATAACCTGTTTAACGATAGCGGTAAGCCTACCATAAATACCATGCTTACCCTGTCTCCCGAATAAGAAGGAATTAGATTAGATGCACCAATGCTAAATGAAAGCGGGCTTTTAAACGGACGCACGCCAGCCGAAAGCCCGAGATTAACGCCATACCATTCGGCATTTATGTTAACTTTCTTAAACAGCTCATAAGAAAGGCTGCCAAATACAGATGTACCATAACGACCTTTACCGTTTTGGACATCTGCCCGGCTCTTATCTCTAAAGCGTCCGGTACCAATGCCAATGGTATAAACCAATGCCGAGGCTCCGCCACTTTTTGAGGGTAAACTTTGCACCGCATGGCTAAATGCTGTGTAAAAAGTTGAATGCGGTGAGTCAGACAATTTTTTGTCGGCAAATAACTGTAGCCCTCCAACAGAAACGCTGCTACCGCCGGGTAAAATACGGCTAACGCCGAAGTTTCCTGAATAATTCTGGAACCGATGCACATCGGTCATGTTTAAGCTAAGTGAAATATTTACAAATTTAATGGGATTACCAAAGCTAAGCCCGCCAAAAGCTATCAGGTCAGCCTTGTTATGTCGATATAATTCTGGATAAACGCCGCCCACACCGCCATATAAATAAGTGCCACTGCCTCCAAACCCGGTAGGAATCATTAAACTGCCAGGTGCAGAGTTGTAATATAGTACACCTTTGCTTGCAGATAGTTTTTGGGTGCTAAAAAGGGAATCGAACTTTAGCGCAACCGAGCCTTCAAAATCTGTTTGGGCGTTTGCCTTAGTTACACAAAAGCACATTGTTAAAACTAATGCGGCAATCTTCGCCGTTAGTTTAAGCCGTTGTACTACCAGATGCCGTTGCTTGTTTTGCAAATGAGGGAGGTAATTGCTTTGCCTGCAGTTATTGGAGTGCATATTTATTTGTTTTTGAGTGTGATTGTTGGTTTAGATGCTTCAATAATTCATTTCATGTTTCATGAAGTTATTATTGAATTGTCCGCTCTGCTCTGGCCGGTAACAACCCGCCTCAGGGCGTGTTATCACTTTTAAGCCACCTCTCCAAATGCATCCGGATTACACAAACCGTATCATACGGTATGTTAATCAAAAGTAGTAGTATGTACCCCGGCATGATATAGCATGTTTGGGGTATTTTAGGCGGCTTTTTTTACTGCTCAAACCCTTTATCGGCGGGTACGGTGGCCCAAACCGATTATTAGTATTGCACACCGATGCAATTTTGCGGTGGGATGTTATTTAAGTAAATAAGAGGGCTAAAAACCTCGTAAAAAAGCCAGGAACTCCTTGTTTATTCCTTACAGGAATATTAGATTTGAGGATAGTGTGGTTGATACACACTTTTAAGGCTGAAAATATCTAAACATCACAACAAAAATTACCAGGGCTTGCACTACAAGTAGTGCAATTCAAACCACGCAGCATCAATATTTAAAAATCAGCTTAATGAAAAAACACTTACATAAATTTATTTGCCTGCTGTTTGTGGTATTTTTGAAACAAGTTGCTTACGCACAATTGAACTTCGGCATTCAAAAAATTGATATGCCTAAACCATTTACCAATGCATTCATTCGGAATGTATCGAGAGATAGGTTCGGGTTTATATATTTTACCACTAACCAGGGGATTTGGCGATACGACGGAACCGACGTACAGCCATTCAATATTCCGGGAATAATCTTGCCGTCATCTCCGTTAGTATCTCGTTTGTTTTGTTATGAGCAGTTCATTTTTTTAGGATTTAAAAACGACCCCGACCTTTTGTACTGCTATGATAGCGAGATACATAAGCTGTATAAATACCGAGTTACGGGGGTGTCGAAATTCGCGGTAAACCCGAAATTGCATCGGTTAATGTTGTTTACAAAAGATGGACAGGCATTTAGTTTCGACAAGGAAAACGGATTAGCAAAAAGCTTTAAGCTGGATATCACAAAAGCGCCGCCCACTTATCCCGAACCGGATGAATATTTTTTTGATCCCGACGGTAAATTATTCCTTTTGTTTAGAACAAATATTGCAACTGCAGCAAACGGCGTTACAAAATTTGGAAAAGAAACAAACAACCGGCCCGGCGCACAGCAAAATAGTGGCTTGCATTATGATTTAAATACCACATTTATTACTGATGCCTTCTCTACAAGCAAATATGTAGTGGTACGCTACGCCCGTGGCTTTGCCGTTTATGACAAAAACACCCTTGAAAAGAAAGTTGAGTATTATAACGACGATGAATTTTCTTACACCTTTCCGGTTAAAGATACTATAGTGGCTGTTTTCAGGGGGCATACCAAAGGTTTTAAACTCCCACAGTCTCCATATTTTAAATCCTGCCAAAATATCGAACCTTTTTCAGACATTAAAAGGATATGGCCCTTCAACTCAATGGCCGGGGGGTATATAGCCACAACCAATGATCATCTGTTCCTTATTTCGGGGGCCAATAATACAGTTAAAGACACGAGTTTCCGTAACAAGGCGATGCGTTTCTTTCATAATAAAAGCATCCGCGGTATATATAAAGATACTAACCGGTACTATATAGGCACTTATAGCGGCTTTTATATTTTTGATGATCATGGCCCAACGGTGTTCCCGATAATCAGTTACACAATGGAGCGCTCGGGCAATAACCAATTGCTCATCGGTGTTGAGGGCGGCGATGGATTTGCCACCTTCGATATCAATAAACAGCTTGTTAGTTTTTTGCCTAATCCGGGGCATGGTAATCTTGGAGTAACCAAATTATTGAAATACAAAACCGGTTTTATTGCCGGTATGCGCAGTTCGTTATACATTGTGAGTAAAGATGCCCGTGGGCAATGGCTGCACCACCTGTTGCTAACCGATGAGCGCATCGGTATTATAAAAGATATTGCTTACATAAACAATCATTTTTGGGTGGCTGGCGAGGGAGGCCTGTTTAGGTTAGATGGTAATAAATTTGCTAAAGTGGAGATAGCAGGCTTAACCGAAATTCCGGTATATGCACTTTTAAAGGTAGATGGTGGCGTGTTACTGGCCACATTGGGCCAGGGTGTTGTTAAAATAGATTACACCGGTAAATTTTTATGGAAAACCACCTTTACCGATGGCCTGGCAGGAGATTTTGCTTACTCTCTGCTGGAGGTTGACGGACTGCTTTTTGCCGGAACAAATGGCGGGCTTAGCGTATTGGATTTGAAATCGATGCAGTTTTTGCCCAACCCGGATGATAGTCGTTACGAGGACCTGTATACGCAGGAATTTAACCACTCGGCCATGTACTACGACAATCAAAACCGGAGGGTAATAATGGGAGGGTTACAGGGGCTTGTTTTTCTGGATGTAGATTATTACAGGTCATTACGCGGCAATTCGGCCGAGAAATTAACTTTATCCTATGTAAAAAAAAGCTCAAACATCACATCTGACCCACAAATTGATCTGTTTGCCAACTCAGAACAAATCATAACGCTTCAACCCGAAGAAAACCTGGTGGCGCTTAAATTTGCAGGTTCGTTTAAACAAAAAGATATACTGTTTAGGATAAAAGAGATGTCGGCAACATGGCGAAAGAGCAAATTGTTTAACGAAATAAGTTTTTATGCCCTATCGCCGGGTGTTTATACTTTACAGGCCCGTTTTCCTGCAAATACTGACCCCAAATACTGGCTGGTTAAAACCCTGGTTGTAGAACCGTCTTTTTATGAAACATGGCTGTTTAAAATCATCGTCTCAATAGCTATCGTACTAATTATTTGCCAGTTGTGGTTATCCCGTGTACAAAAACTGAAACGCGAAATGGAATTACGAACCAATATCGCCAGCGATTTACACGACGAAATAGGCAGCACGCTTACCAGAATATCGCTAAGCAGCGAACTTATGTATACCCGACAAACACCGGATCAGGAAATTATTCAAAAAATATCAACAGAAAGTAAAAATGCCATCGCTTCTATATCTGACATCATATGGTCTGTAGATGCACGTAACGATAACAGAGAAGACCTGATTTTCAGAATGCAGGAGCACGTACATTTTATGCTGTCTGACACCGCCGATTTTACATTCGAAACCGTAGGATTGGAAAGAGTAGGCACGCTACCTCAGCTGCTAAGACAAAACATCTACCTTATTTTTAAGGAAGCTGTTAACAACATTGTACGGCATAACCGCCATCCCCGTGTTTGGATATTGCTGAATAACGGGCCTCACGGAATGAAGATCATCATAAAAAATACGCTTGACCAAAAACCTACCGGCGCGTATTCCGGCCAGGGCTTAAAAAACATGAAAATGCGTTCCGAAAGGATAAGAGCGGTCCTTAGCATCGCTAACACCGACGAGTATTTTACAGTTACGATAAAAACACGGCGGTGGTAAATAAATACCCCAAATATGCTATACACACTGTTTTTATTTTTAACAACCTTTGATTGATGATTCGTGTTTCAATAATTGAAGATGATACCTTTATTTTGAAAAGCATTGTAAATTATTTACAAATGCAACCCGAATTGCATGTTGAAAGCGGCTTTAGCACGGTAAATGATTTTTTAAAAAATACAACCAGCCAACCCCACGTTTTACTGCTTGATATTGAATTACCCGCCATGTGTGGCTTAGAAGGAGCATTTTTAATTAAACAAAAATTTCCTGACATAAATATCTTAATGCTTACAGTTTATGAAGATAAAGAGCGGGTGTTTAAAGCTTTGCAAGCCGGAGCAACCGGATATTTATTAAAAAGCACCCCGTTAAATAAAATAAAAGCATCAATTATAGAGGCGGCCCAGGGCGGTGTGCCAATGAGTGCATCGGTAGCAAAAAAGGTTTTGTCTTTTTTCTCGGCCAACCGTTCTACAGTTTATGCAGAAACACACGAAAGTTTAACTAATCGTGAAATTCAGATATCCAACCTTCTGATAAAAGGCGACACCTATAAACAAATAGCACACGGGTTATTTATTTCGCCCGACACTGTGAGACAGCATATTAAAAACATCTATCGAAAACTGCAAATCAATAGCCGTGTACAGTTGATTAATGAATTTAATAAGAGGAAAAGGGCGTAATAAAGGATGCCGTCATCCTTTGTATTTTTAAACAACTGGTATCCTGATTTTAATTGTGATAAGGCTGCCCCTAACGGGGCAGCTTTTTAACTGGCAAATAACCAACGGCTACTTTTCCTCAATCTTAAGCTCGCCATTTTTTATCTGCTCCTGTTCGGTCCTCGAGAAGATTGTTCGGCCGCCAAATTCCATTACCCAATATCCGCCTGCCTGCGCCAACCCCAATTCCAGAAATTTGGGATTCATCAGGTTTTTACAATGTCCTTCGCTTTTAAACCAGTCGGCAATTACCTCCTTCAAACCATCCTGGCCTTCGGCAATGTTCTCTCCCACCGTAAACGTTTTAAAACCTACCTGGGTATAACCGGCCTGCCTTATACGGTCGGCTGCTTTGCGGCCATCCTTACTCGTATGGCTAAAATACCCTTGCTTTAACATATCATTTGCATGAGCAAGGGCTGCATTATATAAAGTATCATTCCATGTGAAAGGGCTTGCAGGCGGCAATTCGAAAACCCCGCAGGAACAGCCATTAGCCCTGACCTTATTTACCAGTTTTAATGTCGACTCGATAAAAGCAGCCTGATCTGTTTGCTTTAAGTGCCGGACGTTATTAACGCCAATTACCAAAACGTGAGGTGTATCGCCTTTTTTTGGTAGGAATGGCCGGTACATATCAGCTGATAAAAGCACTGATAATACAGTTATAATTGACAAAATTCTCACCGTTTGCACAATGTTATTACTATTTTATTTTTAGATGGCTTTACTTCGTGATTCCCTAACCTCGAACCAGTTATAACGCAGATACTACTTTTCAACCACCTCGCTTATTTAAATAGCCAACTGAATATTAGCATATTTTGAATCATCCGCCCCAATTTTCATTCCATTATTTTCCACTGCATTTTGGTATGCCGCTACCCAATCAAAATATAAGTAGCAGATTAATACAAACGGGCCGGAGCACCGGGCGCGCCGCCTGCTATCCCTTTATCAATTGCTGTGAGATTTAAATCGGCGGCCAATAACTCCTTAACCATGGGGATATGCTTATTGATGTAGTAATCCATATCAAAAGTTTTACCCTCTGCGGCCGGGTATAATACCGGCATCTTGATCACGCCCTTTTTTTGCTACATTATCTTGCTGAGCTATAACTTTAGTCGTCTAAAGTACCATCATCACACAGGCAAACATTAAAATCA
Source organism: Mucilaginibacter celer (assembly GCF_003576455.2). NCBI lineage: Bacteria > Pseudomonadati > Bacteroidota > Sphingobacteriia > Sphingobacteriales > Sphingobacteriaceae > Mucilaginibacter > Mucilaginibacter celer. Next base: position 48,946 of record NZ_CP032869.1, on the reverse strand, counting down.
GATTTTTCTGCATGTGATTTCTTTTAGATAATAATAGTGATAAATATCGAGGTTAAAAAATATTTATTTACCTGAAGATCAAGAAAAAAGGATAATTTAAAGGAGACGAAATTGAGCACATCATACATAATAAAAAAGCCCAACTCGGGGAAGTGGGCTTTTTCATTATTTTTTGCTCCTGAGGCTGGGCTCGAACCAGCGACCCTCTGATTAACAGTCAGATGCTCTAACCGGCTGAGCTACTCAGGAGTGTTATCCGGTTTGGAGTGTGCAAAAGTATAACTTCCACCGATATTTCACAATTTTTATTCAAAAAAAATTCAAATATTTTTAAAGCTCAATTTTACCTGCTGATTATGTGCTATTTGCGTTTTAAAGCCTATCGATATTTCATTTAATACCGATATAAGTGGCTATAATTTGTAGATGATACTTAGTGCCTGGTAAAAATCTGCCCAAAATAAGCTTTGGTAAGGTAAAAATTGGCGGTACAATTGAATAGCGATACCTATTTATCCCTTAATTTTCGCAATATTTGCGCCGGAAAAAATATAAATATCTTTACATGAGTTTGTTAGTTATTGGCACCGTGGCCTTTGATGCCATTGAAACCCCTTTTGGTAAAACCGATAAAATAGTAGGCGGCTCGGCGACTTTTGCAAGTTTGGGCGCTTCTTATTTTTACGATAAAATAAAAATTGTTGCCGTTGTTGGCGACGATTTCCCGCAGCACGAAATTGAAGATCTGCAAAAGCACAACGTTAATACCGAAGGCCTGCAAATAAAACAGGGCGAAAAATCATTTTTCTGGAGCGGTCGTTACCATAACGACATGAACAGCCGCGATACCCTTGTAACCGAGCTAAATGTACTGGAAGCATTTGACCCCATCATTCCTGACAGCTACCAGGATTGCGAATACCTGATGTTGGGCAACCTGTCGCCGCAGGTACAGCAAACCGTTATTGCCAGGCTTAAAAACCGCCCGAAACTTATTGTAATGGATACCATGAACTTTTGGATGGATATAGCTCTTGACGAGTTATTGAAAACCATTCAACTGGTAGATGTTTTGACTATTAACGATGCCGAGGCCCGCCAGTTATCAGGCGAATTTTCGCTGGTTAAAGCGGCCCGCAAGATCTTAACCATGGGCCCTAAATATCTCATCATTAAAAAGGGCGAACACGGCGCTTTATTATTCCACGAAGATAAAATTTTCAGTGCCCCTGCCCTGCCCCTTGCCGAGGTGTTTGACCCAACCGGCGCCGGCGATACTTTTGCAGGCGGCTTTATTGGTTATATGGCTAAAGTTGGCACCGTTAACTTTAACAATATGAAAAATGCTATCATTTTCGGTTCGGCGTTGGCTTCATTCTGTGTGGAGAAATTTGGTTCGGAAAGGTTGAGAAACCTAAGCGAAGAAGAAATTGCAAACCGCATCCAGGAGTTTGTAGGCCTGGCTAAGTTTGAGTTATAGGCCTCACCTAAATCCTCTCTGGAGGAGAGGACTTTAAAAGACAAGCCCCTCGTAATTTATTTACGCGGGGCTTATTAGTTTTCCTACCTTTTCAAATCGTTCAAATACGGTTTCGGTATGCGGGGCATCGGCCAGTTCGGCTGTTAAGTCCTGCCCGGCCCAGTGTTCGTAGTGTTTACCGTTGCGCCACAGGCGGCTTTCGGTAACATCATAAATATCACCTTTGTAAGCCACCCAAATTTGGGGTTTATCCTGCCCATTGCGCAGGGCCAGTTGTGATTTGGTATAAACCGGCAATTCGCTCATTTGGCTATCTCCTTCCGCCTAAAATATTCAAAAAAACCAATATTCATGAGCAATAAAGTCATCAGGTAAAAATGATCCTCGAAAGGGATGGTGCCAACCCTGTGCCCGATATTTTCGGCGTTATTGTATAATACTATAGGTATTGAAGTGAGCATACCATTTACCAAATAAAACGGGACCAGCGCTACAGCGTAAGCTATATAAAACCGGTTCAGCCATTCGGCTTTAAACAAATATTGCAGCAGCAAAACCAGTAATAGCAACAAGCCAAACGTAACGGCAGTATACAACCTGCTGTAAAAAAATATCAGCATCAACAAGCTCAGCAACACCATCATACTGCTAATGATGCCAGTAAGCCTATGAGGCATCAACCACTTTACATAGTAGTTTAAACAGGCATAAATAAAAATACAGGCAAAGGGGACAGTTAAAAAAAACAGGATCTCCTCGAGCGGAAGACCGAAAAAATTAATCCCGATAATATAAGCCGGGTTGAACGACCATACACCTTTCAGCGTAAAAAGCACATCCCAAAACAAAAAGAAAAATCCCGTAATGGCCATGCCTGGCCAGATAAATTTCCAGCTTTTATAAAACTGCACCCGCTTATCAAACGAGAGTACTACCGGGAAAAACACGGTACACAGGTTGATAAGCAGGTAACTGTACTTCACGAAAGTTCGGATAATTGTTTGTTTAAAACATCATTTTGAGCAGAGGTACAGCGTTTGGAATGGATGAGGTATTTGATAATTGCTATGGTCATATCCTTATCGGCGGTACCAAAATTCCTTTTTTCCAACTGCGCTATAATATCTTCACTATCGGCAGTAAGTTCTTTATTGAAACCCAGAAAAGAGGGTGCACTATGTTCGATAGAAAAGCGCATAAATCTAAGCTCGATATTGTGCGGGTCGGCCGCTACGGCCTGCCTGAACAATTTTTCAGAATTTTTGATATACTTTATTTTCGAGTATGGATTCCAGGCATGTTTAGCCTTAAGGGCCAGCAAAGCAGCTATGAAACCATTGGTAATTCCGTTTTTTTCTTTAAGGCTGTTAAGGCTTTTATACAATGAGTCGGTGGTTTTACTTTTCTCAACCGCAATAACCATTTGCTTGCGCAATATTTTTAAATCGGGCTGTTGGGCTTTTGCCTGCGTATAACATAGGGTTAGCGTTGTCAGGCCAACCATGAACAGTAATTTTTTGAACATTAAATAACATTTAATTTTTGCTGCAATACAGCCTTAACATACAAACTCATTTTGCGCGCATCTGATACACGGATGCGTTTTTGCAAGATAACGTTAGCCGGGGTATATCTAATTTTTTTAAACAACTGCAGGTAGTATATATAAGCAATATAAACACCAAGGCGCGTACCTTTAGGCAGGCGTTTTATGCCTTCAAAAGCATCATCAAAATCGGCCTTTATTTCTGCTTCTATGGCCTTTTTATCCTGCTCGGTAAAGTTAACAAAGTTTACTCCCGGAAAATAGGTGCGACCGCGTTCCAGGTAATCGGCTTTGATATCTCTTAAGAAGTTAATTTTTTGAAAAGCCGCCCCCAAACTTCGCGCCTGCGGAAGCAGCGACTGATATAGGGCATCATCGCATGTAAAAACCCTCAGGCACATTAAACCAATCACCTCTGCCGAGCCATAAATATAGGTTTTATATCCCTCATTATCATAGGCCCTGGTATCCAGATCCATCTCCATCGATACTAAAAAGGCACGAATCAGGTCGGGATCTATCTTATACTGGTTAACCACCTGCTGAAAGGAATGAATAACCGGGTTGGTGCTGATCCCTTCATTAATTGCGCGGAAGGTTTCCCGGCCAAAATCGGTAATCAGTTGCTGTTGATTGTAGTTGTGAAAAGTATCTACAATTTCATCGGCATAACGAACAAAACCATAAATGGCGTAAATGGGGTAACGAAAACTTTTATCGAAGGTTTTAATACCGAGGCTGAATGAGGTGCTGTATTTTTGGGTTATCAGTTTACTGCATTCAAAACAGGCTTCATCGTACAGGTTAGTCATTGGCACTGGCGTGGTCATTTCTCAAAAGTACAAATTCAAAGCCAGATTGTTTTTCAATGCGACTAAAACAATTTGCTTACATTGGGCTTCACTTTTATCATGAGTAAAAACAAACAGATCATTATTATCGGTTCGGGCTTCGCGGGGTTATCAGCAGCCTGTGTTTTGGCTAAAGAAGGATACCCTGTTACCATCCTCGAAAAAAACGATCAGCCCGGCGGCCGGGCCAGGGTTTGGGAGCAGGGCGGCTTTAGGTTTGACATGGGACCAAGCTGGTATTGGATGCCCGATGTTTTTGAAAACTTCTTTGCCCTGTTTGGCAAAAAGCCTTCTGATTATTATCAGCTGAAAAGGCTCGATCCGGGCTATCGTATTTATTACGGTAAAGATGAGGTACTTGATGTGCCCGCGGATATGACGGATTTGGAAAACCTGTTTGAGCAGATAGAACCGGGAAGCAGCAAAGCATTAAAAGAGTTTTTAAGCCAGGCCGGATATAAATACAAGGTTGGCATGGGCGAATACGTGTTCCGCCCATCCCACTCCATTACCGAATTTATTGATCTTAACCTCATTAAAAAAAGTTTCAGCATCCAGTTGCTTACCGATATGCGCAAGCATGTAGGTAAGTATTTTAAAAATCCTAAGCTGATTAAACTCCTGGAATTTCCGGTTTTGTTTTTAGGCGCTACCTCACAAAACACGCCGGCCATGTACAGCATGATGAACTATGCCGACCTGGCCCTCGGTACCTGGTACCCCATGGGCGGCATGAACGAAATTGTAAAAGCCATGGTAAACCTTGCTACCGAATTGGGCGTAGAGATTAAATTGGATACCGAAGTAACCAAAATTAAAGTTAATAATGAGCAGGTAAGCAGCATCCAAACCAATAATGGTGTGTTTACCGCCGATGTAGTGATTGCCGGTGCCGATTATGAGCATGTTGACCAGCATCTGCTTGATGAACCACACCGAAACTATACCGCCAAATACTGGGACAGCCGCACTATGTCGCCCTCCAGCCTGTTGTTCTATATCGGCACCAATAGAAAGATTGATGGTATACAACACCATAATTTATTTTTTGATGAAGATTTTGAGCAACATGCCAAAGAGATTTATACCTCGCCGCAATGGCCAAGCAATCCACTGTTTTATGTATGCTGCAGTTCAAAAACAGATACTACGATAGCGCCCGAAGGCGGTGAAAACCTGTTTTTTCTGATGCCGGTAGCGCCTGGATTGAATGATGATAAAAGCATCCGCGAAAAATATTTTGATTTGATGATGAACAGGTTTGCCAAAATAACCGGGCAGGATATCCGTGATGCGATAGTGGTAAAACGAAGTTATGCGCTTAATGATTTTAAGGCCGATTATCACTCGTTTAAAGGAAATGCCTACGGGTTGGCTAACACACTTGCGCAAACCGCCTTTTTTAAACCTGCCATGCGGGCTAAACATGTACGTAATCTGCTTTATACAGGTCAGCTCACTGTACCGGGGCCGGGTGTGCCTCCGGCTATTATTTCGGGGCAGGTGGTGGCCGGGGAGGCTATAAAGTTGCTAAACAATCTGTCGTAGCCATCAAAAGCAGCCAATGTCATAAACATGACGCAAACAAGTCGGCAAGTTTTATCTTTATGGAGCTTTACATTTGTTGAGCAAAATATAAAATTATGAAAACCTATAACCCCGGAAAAAAAATCAAGGAACTGCGCACCCGCAAAGGCTTAAGCCAGGAAGAGTTAGCCGAACAAGCCCAACTAAGTTTACGAACCATACAACGAATAGAAAATGACGAAACCGAAGCCAGGGGCGATACACTTAAACGATTGGCGACCGCGCTTAGCGTAGATACCGAATTTTTAACTGAAACGTCTGATGAACTAATAGAATCGATGCCTGATGATAGCCGTCGCTTTCTCGCAACCATCAACTTATCAGCTTTAAGCTTTATCATATTTCCGCTGCTGGGTATTGCGCTACCTTTAGCTTTATGGCTATCAAACAGAAAAACTCTAAAGGGAATAGACAAGCCTTGCAAACGGATTATTAATTTCCAAATTTCGTGGTGCCTGTCGTTTGTAGTTTTTGTGGTGCTGCTTCTCAATAGTGAAATGTTTCATCTCCCCCATTTTGTTCTAAATTTAGGGATGGCCGAATGGATATTGCTAAGCATTCCGCTTTTTTATGGCGCAAATATCATGTACATCATTTTCAACAGCATATTGGTGTACAATACCCGCAAAATATTCTATCAGCCGGCAGTGCCGTTTTTAAGGTAATCCTAAAAATTAAGCCAACAAAAAACCCGCCTCATAAGGCGGGTTTTTCATTCTATAAAGGTATATGATGGAGTTTAATTATTCGTTCTCTGCGTAAACGGGTTTGGCGATGCCGTTATCGTAGGCTTTAAGGTTTTTCTTAAGCAGCTTACGTGCTACGTGGATGCGGGTTTTTACAGTACCGATCGGGATATCCAGGTGATCGGCAATTTCGTGATATTTATGGCCTTCAAAATACATGGTGAAAGGTACATAATAGTCTTCAGGCAGCCTGTCTAAAGCTTTTTTAATATCATCCATTACAAATTTGGCTTCGCCCTGGTTTTTGGTCGAACTGAATACCAGGTTTGGCGATGAAATTTCATCACTTTTGGTAACGAAGGTGCTCATTTTAACAAAACGGCGATAGTTGTTGATGAACGTGTTTTTCATGATGGTGTATAACCACCCTTTTAAATTGGTGCCTTCCTTAAACTTGTTGTAATAAGTTATGGCCTTCAACATTGTATCCTGGACAAGGTCGTTAGCATCGTCTGCGTCGTGCGTGAAGTGTAAAGCGTATGATCTTAATGAAGTCGCCTGACGTAGTACAAGGGTGTTAAACTCAATCTTTGTCATTTTGTTAAAGTTTTGTGTTAACAATTAGACAAGCATAATGCCACTAACCCAAAGTGTTCAGAAAAAAGTTTAGTTTTTAGTGCAACAATAAAGTTTAATAATCGTGTATATTTTACACTTTAATTACAATAACAATACTGAAAAACAAGCATTTAACACCAACAAACCAAATACACCCTATTCAAATAACAACTGTAATTTTATTTAGAATAATTTTCAATTCAAGCTAAAATTTACTTTTAATGAAAATTTTTAATTAATAATATTCACTTCACGTTGTAGTATAACGCCAAATTTAGTGTACACACTGTCTATGATTTGCGACGAAAAATCAAAAATCTCCTGCCCGGTAGCCCCGCCATGGTTCACCAATACCAGCGCCTGGTTTTTCCAGGTACCCGTATGGCCAATGGTTTTTCCTTTCCAGCCGCATTGTTCAATCAACCAGCCGGCAGCCAGTTTCACGCCGCCATCGGCGGCCGGGTAATTCACCACATCCGGAAATTGGGCCTGTACTGCTGCAAAATCTTCGACACTGATAACCGGGTTTTTGAAAAAGCTACCTGCGTTGCCTATGGTTGACGGATCGGGCAGTTTGGATACCCGGATGTGCGCCACAACCTTCGATACATCTTCTATAGTAGGGTTTGAGATGCCCCTGTTTTGTAATTCCTGTTCGATGGCCCCGTAGCGGGTATTGATATTTGCCGAAAGCGATAATTGAAATTTAACCGATACTATAATATACTGTCCTTTCAGCTCGGCTTTGAAAACACTTTCGCGATAGCCGAATTTGCAATCCTCCTTACTAAACTCCCTGAAAGTACCGGTAGCTATTTCAAAAGCGCGGCAACTATGAAATACATCTTTCAGTTCGATACCATAAGCACCTATATTTTGAATAGGCGACGCCCCTACCGAACCGGGGATCAAACTCAGGTTTTCTACCCCGGCATAGCCACGGGCTACACAATAGTTTACCAGATCATTCCATACCTCGCCCCCGCCTGCTTCAACAAACACATCATCATGGATGATGCGGTGCTCAATCCCCCGGATATTCATCCGCACAACCAGCCCGTCAAAATCATTAACCATTAACATATTGCTGCCTCCGCCTAATATTAACAAAGGCAAAGTTTTCCATTGCGGATCGGCAAACAGTTCTTTCAGTTCTTCTTCGCGGACTATTTCGATAAAGTAGCGGGCGTTTACATCGATACCAAAAGTGTTAAAGTTTTTGAGGGATACGTTTTGTTGGATTTGAAGCATGGGTGTTGATTTCGGATGTTCGGTGCAAAAGTAACTAAAAGTATGAACCGTTGATTGGGGATGATTACGTTGATTCCGCTGATTTTTCTGAACCGTGATTTGGCGGAATTTTTAAGATTTATTGGATTTTGCTTGCATGGTGTTGTCTGAACTCGAATTTGGGGGAATTAAAGAATTTATAGAATTTGCTTATCGCTTTTAAATTCTGGTCATTCCTTCATTCAAAAAATTCCGGTTCAGACAAAAAAACCTGTCATCTCAAAAATCTCCCCATAAATCACGGTTCAGCCCCATCCAACCACTCACCTAATCAACCCAATCAACCACTCACTCCTCTCCCCCGTTAAAAAATGTTAAAAAAATCACCAACCTCTTGCAAATACGAAATCCATCGTAGATATTTGTACGAAGAAATTCGTAATAGAGAGGTACAGATGGAAATTAAACCAACAGAAAGCGAACTTGAAATTTTACAGGTGATTTGGAAAAAGGGCCAATGCACCGTACGTGAAGTTCATGACGAGCTTGCTAAAAACAAGGATGCCGGTTACACCACCACTTTAAAACTGATGCAGATAATGCACGATAAAGGAATGGTTGAGCGCGACACCACTTCAAAAACCCATGTTTACAAGGCATTATTCACTATGGAGCAGGCGCAAAGCAACGCTTTGGATAAAATCTTGTCTACTGTATTTAAAGGCTCCACTTCCGATCTGGTGATCCAGGCGCTTGGCCAGCACCGGGCATCCCGAGACGAGATAGACGCAATTAAAAACTTTTTGAATCAATTTGATCAGGACAAAAAATAAACGTGATGGAAAATTTATTCTATAATATAAGCCAGGTGTTGGGTATCACCGTTCTGCAATCGTTATGGCAGGGTTTGCTGGTATGGTTTGCCTTAAGGTTAGTGTTTATTTGCGCGCCGCGTTTATCGGCCATTAAAAAGCACAACTGGGCCATGGCGGCCATGCTGGTTATCAGCGCCTGGTTTATATACACGTTTATCCATCAGTTTGGGCTGCATGAGTGGGTTAATTATACATCTGCTAATGCGCCATCTTTATTACCACGTTTCTACCTGCCGCTGCGTGAAGTAGCCGCCCGCCCGCAAAACAATTATTACGAATACGTTATTAAAGGCTACCTGCCTTATATAACAGCCCTTTATCTTGCGGGCCTTGTGTTTAACCTGCTTAAAGTAAGCTTAAGCTGGCAGCGTATCAGCCTGATAAAACGTACCATGGTACCTGCCGACAGGCTGCAAACCTTTGCCGATGAGCTTTGCCAAAAGTTAGGTATTACTAAAACTGTGTGGGTAAATTTTAGCCGTATGGTTGATGCCCCTTGCATGATAGGCTTTTTAAGTCCGGTTATTTTATTGCCGATAACCCTTACTACTTATTTATCGGCAACCGAAGTTGAAGCCATTTTACTGCACGAGTTATCGCACATTAAACGCAATGATTACCTGCTCAATTTATTGCAGCAATTTATTTCCATACTGTTATTCTTTAATCCCTTTGCCCAATTAATTAACAGAGTTATTAACCAGGAGCGCGAAAACAGCTGCGACGATCTGGTTGTGCAAACTACGCAACAACCACTTATTTACGCCCACGCGCTGCTTAAGCTTGAGCAAACCAGGCAACAGCACTTACAGCTGGCCCTGGCTGCAAACGGCAAAAAATATCATTTATTAAACAGAATTGAACGCATCATGAAAACAAAGAAACCTATAGGCAATGTACGCCACCTGCTTGTGGCACTTGCTATAACCGCTGCGGGCGTTAGCAGCGTGGCCTGGCTTAACCCAACTATTAAAGATGGCAAGCTAACCGTTAAAAAAATAACAGCACCCGCCGCTATACATAATTTATTTGTTGAAGATACCATTCGCAAAGCCCCTGTTAAAGGCAAAAAAGCAGTGGCAAAAAACAAAGCCAACGTACTTAAAAATAAACAGCATTTTGACCAGTTTGATTACAGCACATTTCACGATGCCGAACTGGATAAACTAACTGCCGAAGTGAGTAAACAAGGCGAATTGATTGGTAAGTTTTACGCCAGCGACGATTTTAAAAAGCAAGCCGCCATGATGGAGGCTAAAGGCAAGGCGCTACAGGCTTATTACAATACCGAGGCGATGGAAAAAATGAAACGCGACATGGAAAAAGCCGGCGAGGATTTCCAGAAAGACTTCGGTGCATCGTCTGATCTGCAAAAAAACAGCGAACAAATGGGAGAACTGGGCACTAAGATCGGTGCGTATTACAACAGTGCCGAGTTTAAAAAGATGAATGAGGAACTGGAGAAAAAATACGGCATTCCGCACAACCGCGGCTACCAGAGCTATAATGACGACAGGGATCCTAACTACAAAAAATACCAGGACGAGCTACAGAGCAAAATCCCGGCTGATGTAAAAGAGCAAACCGAGCAGCTGAAAAAAATGGGCGAAAAAATGCGTACCCGCTACCAATCGGCTGATTTTATTGCCAAACGCGATAAAATGAAAGCTATGGGCGATAGCATGCGCGTGGCTTACAACAACCCGGACATGAAAAAATTGCAGGATGATATGCGGAAACTTGGCGAGCAGATGCGCAGCTACCAAAACAACCCCGAGATGAAAGCCGCGCAGGAACGCCTGAAACAAGCCAGCAAAAAACTGAAAGAATACATGAAAACCCCTGCATTTAAACAAAAAATGAAGGAATACCGGGATAAAATGGACATGCAGTTTGATTATCAGCTTGATACCGATGACAAGACAGATTTAAAAACTGATACAGCTACAAACTAAATATATTAGCAATTAGCATTAAAAATTATTTTTTAAAGAACCTTAATTTGTAATTTAGTGTCCTCAATAAAATGAGGACATTTTTTTATGCTTCAAAAGCTAACCATTAATAATTATGCGCTAATTGATAACCTGGAGATTGGTTTTGATAGCGGCCTGAACATATTAACCGGCGAAACCGGTGCGGGTAAATCGATCATACTGGGTGCCCTCTCGCTCATTTTAGGGCAGCGGGCCGAAAGCAAATATTTTTTTAACCAGCAAAAAAAATGCGTTATCGAAGGCGTTTTCAAGATCAGCGGTTTTCACCTGGCTGATTTTTTTGAAGAGAACGATTTGGATTACGAAAGCGAAACGGTACTTCGCCGGGAGATCTCGGCCGATGGAAAATCGCGCGCTTTTGTAAACGATACCCCGGTTAACCTCACCGCGCTGAAACAACTGGGCGAAAAGCTGATCGATATTCACTCGCAGCACGCTACGCTCGAGATCAACGATCCGGAATTTCAATTATTGATAGTTGATTCGGTGGCGCGCCATGCTGATCTTTTGTTTGATTATCAAACTAAATTCAAAGCCTACAAAAAATCATTAAGTAAGCTAAACCAGCTCATTGCCGAAAGCGATAAAGCCAAAGCCGATCTTGATTATTTCCAGTTTCAGTTTGACGAACTGGAAAAAGGTGCTTTAGTTGCCGATGAGCAGGAGCCATTAGAACTGGAATTAAGCACACTAAACAATGCCGAAGAAATTAAACGCGCCCTGTTAAACGCCAATTACCTTTTACAGGATGGCGAAGCAGCCGCATTGATCCAGCTAAAAGAAGCAGGCCAGGCTTTAGGTTCGATAGAAAAATATAACCCGGCAGTTGCTGAATTGCACCAACGTATTAACAGCGCAATTATTGAACTGAAAGATATTGCCGCCGAAATTGAAGGCATTGAAGAGCATACTTTTATTGATGAAGCCCGTGCCGAAGAAGTGAACAACCGCCTCAGCATGATTTATAACCTGCAAAAAAAGCACCGTGTAAATACCAATGCCGAGTTGTTGCAGATCCAGGAAGAACTTTCTGAAAAGGTTCAGCAGGCCCTGTTTGGCGATGAGGCCATCGAAAAATTGCAAAAACAAATAGCTGCCGATAAAACTGAGTTAGAGAAACTGGCGGCTCAGCTATCAACAAATAGGCTTAAAGCTATTCCGGATATCGAGAAGCAGGTTTTGGAAACGCTGGCCGAAATGGGAATGAGTAATTCAACCCTAAAAATCGAACAAGTGGCCACACCGGCCCCTAAAGGGGGGACTGATAACGCAGCTGTTGTGCTTACCGCTACGGGGATTGATAATATTAAATTTTTGTTTTCGGCTAATAAGGGGCATGCTTTGGCCGAGATGAGCAAGGTGGCTTCGGGCGGTGAGCTTTCACGGTTGATGTTGAGCATTAAATCTATCGTAGCGCAATACACTGCTTTGCCTACCATTATTTTTGATGAGATAGATACGGGTGTGTCTGGCGAGGTGGCCAATAAGGTTGGTATCATTATGGAGCGGTTGGCTAAAAACCTGCAGGTAATTACCATCACCCACCTGCCGCAGATTGCCAGCAAAGGACAAAGCCATTATTTTGTTTATAAGGATGATAGCGAGGCGGCTACTTTTACGCGCATTAAACAATTAAATAAAGATGAGCGCGTTTTAGAAATTGCCAAGATGCTAAGTGGCGATAAGCCGGGTGAAAGCGCTTTACAAAACGCCAGGGAACTGCTGAGCATTTAGGTTTGTTATTTAACATATAACCTAAACCATCATGAAAACATTTTTATGCGCGATGCTGCTTTTAGCATCGTTTAACTTGCTGGCTCAAAAAAGCAAACCGGATACTGTTATTAAACGTGATACCATTAACCTTAGGGGATACGTTTATGACCAGTTGGGCAAACCTGTTAAGAACATCGTTGTACAATCAGCTAATCCATGGATGGAAAACCCTTCATTGCACGTTGGTACCCGAACAGATAGTACCGGCTATTTTGTACTACAAGGCGCTAAGTTTAATGATACGCTAACTTTTGATGAAAGTGTATTGTACAAAATTGTACCCGTTTATAATAAAGGTAGCAGGTATATGATCATTTACCTGGCCTCCTTGCCCCCAATAGATATAACCGCTCAAAATCCTATCGCCATTACCGCCATTCGTAAACGCAAAAAAGTTACACCTATGTTTAACGTAATTTACAATACTGCTAACATCGATAAATTTAGCGTTCAGGTGCCGCCTAAATTTGAAGGGGGAAACGAACATTTTGTTGAGCTGTTAAAACAGCGGCTGCGTTATCCCGCAAAAGCCATCGAAAATAATATTGAGGGCACAGTAACGGTAGGTTTCCAGGTTGAACGGGATGGTGCACTGGTTAATTTTAAAATACTGAAAGGCATAGGCTATGGCTGCGAAGAAGCGCTGATCGCGGCTATAAAATCCCTTCATAAATGGCGACCGGCCATTGAAGGCTTCCGACCGGCTGTTGTAGCTCAAACTGTTTCGGTTGAATATAAACTAACTGATAAATAAAATTATAACTTTGCTGCAATTATAAAAACTTAACAAATGGCTTATAATTTATTAAAAGGTAAAAAAGGCATCATTTTCGGTGCGCTAAATGAGCAATCAATAGCCTGGAAGGTAGCACAACGTGCCGTACAGGAAGGTGCTGAAATTGTATTATCAAACGCCCCTATCGCTTTACGCATGGGCGAACTCAATAAACTGGCCGAAGAATGTAACGCGCCGGTTATTGGTGCCGATGTTACCAATGGCGATGACATTAACAACCTGTTCACCAAAACGCTTGAGCATTTTGGCGGTAAAGTTGATTTCATCCTGCACTCGATAGGTATGAGCGTTAACGTGCGCAAAAACATCCCTTACTACGAAAACAACTACGATTTTACCCACAAAGGTTTCGATATATCTGCATTAAGCCTTCACCGCATTTTACAGGCGGCCATGAAGCATGATGCCATTAACGAATGGGGTTCGGTAGTAGCATTAAGCTATATCGCTGCTCAACGTTATTTCCCTGGCTATAATGATATGGCCGATAACAAAGCTGTATTAGAAAGCATTGCCCGTAACTTTGGTTACGAATACGGTATGGCTAAAAAAGTGCGTGTTAACACCATTTCTCAATCACCAACCCGCACCACTGCAGGATCTGGTGTAAAAGGCTTTGATGGCTTTATTGAGTTCGCCGAGAAAATGAGCCCGCTTGGTAATGCCGATGCAGATCAGTGTGCTGATTACTGCGTAAGCTTGTTCAGCGATCTGACTAAAATGGTTACTATGCAAAACCTGTTTCATGATGGAGGCTTCTCGTTCACTGGCGTAACCCAGGCGGTTATTGACCAGATGGGTAAGTAATCTCAAAAATATCCAATAAACAAAAAAGGAGCTTAATATATCGTAAAGCTCCTTTTTTGTCTAAATTAGATCGGATTACGGCACCAATACTATCTTAATCTTCAATGGATTTGGTTTTGCCGGTAACGAACCATCTGAGCTCTGAGCATCGATGTACAGCTTCCCTGTTTCATATACAAACCTGTAGCTTACTCCTCCATATACATCCGGCAATTGCTCAAAAGTGCCATTATCTTCCAGGTAAACCAAAACAGCGCCATGATTATTGTAATAGTCTGTAATTTCGGGCACCGATAAAGTTGTGGTATACCTGTTTGGATCGTCGGCATCACGTACAAAAGCCGGTGTGGTATCAAAAATGGTGGTAGCGCTTGGAGCGGTGGTAACATACTCCTTTTTACATGATGTTGCAGCAAGTACTATAGTGCAGCAAATTAAAGTCAGGATTTTTTTCATAAATATTGCGTTAGTTATTATAACTGTATGAACAAACTTTTGTTCGAAGGTTTAAACGAAATTTCAATTATTTTATTTCCCGGGGATAATTACGTGCATTTTGATTAACTAATTATTTAGTTTAAATTTATCATCATGCTTAAATACTTCTTTTTGTTATTGCTATTTTTACCCGGCATATGCTTAGCACAGCTTAAAATAACCGGAAAGGTTATTAACATGACCGATACTAAGCCGGTACCTAACGCCAGCGTATTTTTAAACAATGCCCAGGTAGGTAATAAAACTGCCGACGATGGCACCTTTACCCTCAGCAATGTAAAACCCGGTAAGTACGATTTTATCATCTCTATAATAGGCTACGAAACCTATACTTACAGCGTACAGGTAAATAATACCAATGTTGATCTGGGTACTATTACCATCATACCAAAAACTTTCCAGCTAAACGAGGTAAAAATCAGGCCCGATCCTAACAGGGAAAGATACTACGCCATTTTCAGACGGCAGTTTTTAGGCACTTCGGCAAATGCCGAAGAATGCAAAATACTAAACTCGGATGTGCTTGATTTTGATTATGACGAAAGTACCCACGTTTTAAAAGCTACCTCGCACGATTTTATGGAGATTGAGAATAAGGCCCTGGGGTACCGCATTAAATATAAGCTCACCAACTTCAATTTCAATGGCCCGATGCAAATGCTTTATTACGAGGGCATGTCAACCTTCGAAGATATGAAAGGCTCGGCCAGGCAAAAACGCAAATGGGGCAAACGGCGGCAATACGCCTACCTCGGCTCGCCAATGCATTTTTACCGGTCGGCCATTAAAGGCACGCTGGATAGTGAAAACTTTGTAATACGGCGGCTTATCCGCAAACCTAACCCCGATTACCGCGGCGGGCCTAACAATAAATACCTGCAAAGTTTGATAAGTACTCCGTTGCAGCGGCCGGAGTTTTTCATGTTTACTGACAAAGAAGGATTATATGCCATAGGTTGCACAGACTGCCTGTATGTGATGTATACCAAAAAGGGCCAGGATCCGTCAAATAACGTTTACAAACCTATAGATCTGCCTGATAATGCCACTTCTATTATTGCATTTGATGAACCTCATGCGTTTTTTGATAGCAATGGCATTGTAGCAAACCCACATTCGGTAATATATGAGGGTGATTGGGGAGGAAGCCGGGTAGCTGATTTGTTGCCTGTCGATTATGAGCCTGTGAAGAAGTAGCCTGAATCAGAATTAACAGAATGTGAGAATTAAGAATATTGTCTGAACCGGAATTAAACGAATTCAGGAATTTATCGAATTTGATTAGCATTCTGTTAATTCTTTAATTCCCCCAAATTCCAGTTCAGACAAAATCAAAATCCTGCCCATCCCAAAAATCCCCCCAAATCCCGGTTCAGACAAAAACGCCCCGTTTCAATTTTTGAAACGGGGCGTTTATATATTCAATCAAATACTTGATTATTTCTGCTCTTCCTGCTCAGGCTTTTTGTTTTCGCCTTTACGGTCGGTGATTTTGATCTCGTTGGTTTCTTTATCAAAGTCAACTACCATCACGTCGCCGTCAACCAGTTCGCCTTTCAGGATTTCTTCGGCAATTGGGTCTTCCAGGTATTTCTGGATGGCACGTTTTAACGGACGTGCACCAAATTGCGAATCGTAACCTTTTTCGGCAATAAACTCTTTTGCTGCTTCGGTAAGCTCAATTTTAAAGCCCAAACCGTTTACACGGCTAAATAAAGCTGCCAGTTCGATATCGATGATCTTGAAGATCTCTTCTTTACCCAATGAGTTGAACACGATCACATCATCAATACGGTTCAGGAATTCCGGAGCGAAAGCACGTTTCAGAGCATTCTCAATCACGCCGCGTGAGTGGTTCTCGGCCTGTAAAGTTTTAGCACTGGTAGTGAAACCTACACCCTGGCCAAAATCTTTCAACTGGCGTGCACCGATATTCGATGTCATGATAATGATGGTGTTCCTGAAGTCAACCTTACGACCTAATGAGTCAGTCAATTGACCTTCATCCAATACCTGTAACAGGATATTGAATACATCAGGGTGAGCTTTTTCGATCTCATCCAACAACACAACAGCGTATGGTTTACGACGAACTTTTTCAGTAAGCTGACCGCCTTCTTCGTAACCTACGTAGCCCGGAGGCGCACCTACTAAACGGGATACTGCGAATTTCTCCATGTATTCGCTCATGTCAATCTGGATCAGGGCATCCTCGGTATCAAACATAAAACGGGCAAGCTCTTTGGCAAGCTCGGTTTTACCAACACCTGTAGGGCCTAAGAATATGAACGAACCGATTGGCTTTTTAGGATCTTTCAAACCGGCACGGGTACGCTGAATAGCGCGGGTTAGCTTTTTGATAGCATCATCCTGACCAATGATCTTACCGGCAACAGTATCTGTCATGTGTAACAGTTTCTGGCTGTCGGCCTGGCCTACACGTTGTACAGGGATGCCGGTCATCATTGATACTACTTCGGCAACGTTATCTTCGGTTACAGTGTAACGTTTTGATTTTGTTTCGGCTTCCCAAACTGCTTTAGCCTGGTCAAGCTCAACCAAAAGGTTTTTCTCGGTATCACGAAGCTGTGCTGCTTCTTCGTATTTCTGGCTGCGAACAACCTTGTTTTTCTCGATCTTGATCTGTTCTATCTTTTGCTCAATATCCAGAATGTTTTGAGGCACGTGAATATTGGTTAAGTGAACGCGTGAACCAGCTTCGTCAAGCGCGTCGATAGCTTTGTCCGGTAAAAACCTGTCGGTAATGTAACGGGTGGTTAAGTTAACGCAGGCATTGATCGCTTCGGGAGTATAGGTAACACCGTGGTGTTCTTCGTATTTCTCCTTAATGCGGTTCAGGATCTCAACGGTTTCAGACGGGGTAGCCGGCTCAACCATTACTTTTTGGAAACGACGATCTAAAGCGCCATCTTTCTCGATGTACTGACGGTACTCATCTAAAGTAGTAGCGCCAATGCATTGTATCTCTCCCCTCGCCAAAGCCGGTTTAAACATGTTCGAAGCATCAAGCGAACCTGAAGCACCACCAGCACCTACAATAGTATGGATCTCGTCGATAAATAAAATTACATCAGGTGATTTTTCCAATTCGTTCATCACAGCCTTCATACGCTCTTCAAACTGGCCGCGGTATTTGGTACCTGCCACCAACGAGGCTAAATCAAGTGTAACTACACGCTTATTGAACAATACACGTGATACTTTGCGCTGAACAATGCGTAATGCAAGGCCCTCGGCAATGGCCGATTTACCTACACCCGGCTCACCTATAAGGATAGGGTTGTTCTTTTTACGGCGCGATAAAATTTGTGATACCCTTTCGATCTCTTTTTCACGACCTACGATCGGGTCAAGCTTACCATCTTCGGCGGCGCGGGTTAAGTCACGGCCAAAGTTATCAAGCACCGGTGTTTTTGATTTAATGTCGGATACTTTTTTAGGCTGGCTGAATGATTCTTCTTCTTTAAAATCATCGTCGCCGCCTGTAGGTGAACCCGGCATCTCGTCGGTAACATCGTTTTTGTGCGATTCAACCTCGCCTTTAAATACCTCGTAGTTTACATTAAACTGCACCAGTATCTGTGAGGCAATGTTGTCTTCATCGCGAAGGATTGACAGTAGCAGGTGCTCTGTACCAATCACATCGCTTTTAAATATTTTGGCTTCCAGATAAGTTATCTTCAATACCTTCTCGGCCTGTTTTGTTAGCGGGATGCTGCCGATATGTACGTTTGTTCCAATAGTTCCCTTTACTGCATCCTCAACGGCGCGGCGAAGTTTTGCGGTATCAACGTTCAATCCCTTCAGCAATTTAATTGCTACACCATCCCCATCGCGGATAAGCCCAAGCAAGAGATGTTCAGTACCTATATAGTCATGCCCAAGACGTAATGCCTCTTCCCTGCTATATTGAATAACATCTTTTACCCTCGGCGAAAATTTAGCTTCCATATATACCTTTCTTATTATTGAACGCCCTTGTTGTTAAATTAGATTTTAAAAACGCCAACGTCTGTTTAAACTGTCATCAACAATATTGCCAACATTTTAAGCTTTGCAGAAACAGACATTGTTATGATACGCAATGTATCAAAGTTTGGCATCAATCAATAGTTTTTATCTGAAAAGCATGCTAACAAGCTATTTTTTTACAATATACGAACGAAACGTACCTGTTTGATATAAAATTGCTAAAAAAGTTTAAACATTTTTTGGATATTTTATAACATTTCCACCTTTCAGGGCATTTCGTCATAAACTATGACAATTAGGCATTAGCCTGTAATAATCGTCATATAACTTATATACGTCAAAATACCCGCTTTAGTTGTACGCGTTCCTAAACTTCGGTTAAAATAAATTTAACACTATAAACTCATTTCGGCGCAAAAAATTACTAACCTTTAAACATTGAGTTACTATGGCTGTTCCAGCTATTTTATCCATATTTGAATTTCTATTTATTGATCAATTATAATGGCAGACGAAAAGATAATTTTTTCAATGGCCGGGGTTAGTAAGATTTATCCCCCGCAAAAAACAGTATTAAAAAACATCTACCTCTCGTTTTTTTACGGCGCTAAAATCGGGGTTATCGGTCTTAACGGTTCCGGTAAATCATCGCTGTTAAAGATCATTGCGGGTATCGATAAAACTAATATAGGCGAGGTTGTTTTTTCGCCTGGCTATACCGTAGGTTACCTGAGCCAGGAGCCGGAGCTTGATCCCGAAAAAACAGTACGCGAAATAGTTGAAGAAGGCGTTGCCGAAACAACCGCTTTATTAAAAGAGTACGAAGAGATCAACGAGAAATTCGGTCTTCCTGAATATTATGAGGATGCCGACGCCATGGATAAACTCATGAACCGCCAGGGCGAATTGCAGGATAAAATTGACGCCGTAAACGCATGGGAACTTGATACCAAGCTTGAACGTGCTATGGATGCCCTGCGTTGCCCTGAGCCTGATACCAAAATTTCGGTACTATCGGGCGGTGAGCGCCGTCGCGTGGCTTTGTGTCGTTTGTTGTTGAAAGAACCGGATGTATTGTTGCTGGATGAGCCTACCAACCACTTAGATGCCGAATCTATCGATTGGCTGGAGCAACACTTACAGCAATATAAAGGTACCGTTATAGCTGTAACGCACGACAGGTATTTCCTTGACAATGTTGCAGGCTGGATCCTGGAACTTGACCGTGGAGAAGGCATCCCGTGGAAAGGCAACTATTCATCATGGTTAGATCAGAAAGCGAAACGTTTAGCCCAGGAAGAGAAAAGCGAAAGCAAACGCCAGAAAACCCTGGAGCGCGAGTTGGAATGGGTACGCATGGGACCAAAAGGCCGCCACGCCAAATCAAAAGCCCGTTTAGGCAACTACGAAAAACTGGCATCCGAAGAAACCAAAGAACGCGAAGAAAAACTGGAGTTGTTTATCCCACCAGGCCCGCGTTTGGGCAATGTGGTGATCGAGGCTAATAACGTAAGCAAATCATACGGTGATAAATTACTATTTGATAACCTGAGCTTTTCTTTACCTCCGGCGGGCATCGTCGGTATCATCGGCCCCAACGGTGCGGGTAAAACTACCCTGTTCCGTTTAATTACCGGGCAGGATCAACCTGATGCCGGAACTTTCCGTGTTGGTGAAACCGTTGCTTTGGGTTATGTAGATCAAATGCATGATGACCTTGACCCTAATAAATCTGTTTGGGAAAACGTAACCGGTGGTTTGGAAACCATTATGGTAGGTAACCGTCCGCTTAACTCAAGGGCTTATGTATCGCGCTTTAACTTTAACGGTGCCGATCAGCAGAAAAAAGTAGGTGTACTGTCAGGCGGTGAGCGTAACCGTGTGCACTTATCCATAACGCTAAAAAAAGGATCGAACGTATTGCTGCTGGATGAGCCTACCAACGATATCGACGTAAACACCTTACGTGCGCTGGAAGAAGCTTTGGAAAACTTTGGCGGCTGCGCCGTAGTGATCAGCCACGACCGCTGGTTCCTCGACCGTATCTGTACCCACATCCTGGCCTTTGAAGGCAACTCGCAGGTTTACTTTTTTGAAGGAAACTATTCGGATTACGAAGAAAACAGAAAGAAACGCCTGGGCGATGTTGGGCCGAAAAGGATTAAGTATAAGAAGTTGACGGCGTAAAAAGCCTCATTTAAGTCTCCCCTAACGGGGAGGCTTTTAAAAATTATGCTGCCCAATATATGTAAATTGCTAATATTCTGTTTAAATGATCAGAAACTATTACGGGCCTCCAATTGAACCTAAACTATCACGAAGAACACGATTTTTTATATTTCTTGCCTTCTTTGCCGGAGTGTTTGCGTTATTTCCTGAAATTGGATTATTTGATCTTACTTTTATACCTCTGTCTGCTGCCATGCAGATATGGACAGCCTTCGCTATAGTCAGCTCAGTAATACATATACGCTTATTTTGGACACGTTATTCGGCGTTTAACGCTTTATGGCTTTCTGCATTTTACGGCTACGCTTCTGCCGCAATCCCTCTCTATATTTTTATGGCAACAAATTACTATTGCGCCAATAAGAAAACAACACAACAGACTTTTACAGTGATATCCACCGATAATGGCAGTACAGGTCCCGGTAAATGCCTTCCACCATCCATTGTAGTAACAAACCATGGACTGGATAAGCAGCTATCATATGCTTGTGGCACGTTGGTGGCCGGGCATAAAACTGTCACTTTACCAATAAGAAAGGGCCTCTGGGGTTTCGACATAGTATATCAGGACGATACTATAGGTGGATTTATTAATCCTTAAACTGTATTTATTATTCATTGAACTCAATTACCTAAACGTTGACAAATTCAAATCGGTTTTACGCAAAGGCTTGTTCAGCGTTGATATTATTGAGCGTAAAACCTTATCTAATGATAAAATGGAACAACTTGAACTGCTATTAAATAAATACAGATTTGAACGAAGGTCTCAATCTTTGGAACAGTGTATATTAGAAGCTATCCCCTTTCAACTCCCCGGCGATTACAAATTCTACCTAAAAAACTATGAACCATTTGAAGGCCCGATGGGTAGCCAGTATGTACAATTTTGGAAGACCGACGAACTTTTAGAAAACAACCAGGGATATGGCATACTGAATATCTCCCTGATGTTTTCGGCATTGGGAGTAACGGTGCGAGCGAGTTTATAGGGATCGATTTTTTAAGCGATGGTACTCATCGCATAATTCTTTCAGACCTTATTAGTATGGAACGGGAGTATTTTATTGAGATAGGAACTTCCTTTTTGGATATGGTGATTCGACTCGATAACGGCAGAGAATGGTTTGAATAAAATATTTAAACAATAAAGCCACTTCATGTCGAGTGGCTTTATTGTTATATGGATACCCAAATTTTACTTTATCCCGTAATGATCATTCATCAATTTCTCAAACAATCCACCCGGTAAAATAGCTTTCAACGTAGGCACAATAGTCTGCCCAACCTGCCCAACCAAATAACGGTGTTTAGGGCTTGACGAACCTACTATCGAAACCAGCTTTTTAGCTAACGATTCCGGGCTTGGGGCGATGCTTTCGTCTTTTTCCATGGCGGCAACGGCGGCGTTGTATTCGGTTTCCAGTTTATCGTTTTTGATTGGGAATTTAACTTTAGCGCGGTTTTGGCTAAAGTCTGATTTAAAGTCGCCCGGGTTTAGGAGGGTTACTTTAACGCCGGTGTTGCGTAGCTCCATCCTTAAACTTTGTGAGTAGCCTTCAATAGCATATTTAGATGCGCTGTACATACCCTGGTATGGCAAGCCGAATAAACCGGCCAACGAGCTGATGTTTACTATAAGGCCCTGCCCTTTTTCGATCATACCCGGCAATACTGCAGAGCTAACACGGATCACACCAAAAAAGTTAACTTCAAACTGTTGTTTAGCGCTCTCAACAGGCATGGCATAAGCCGGACCGGTTACGCCGTTACCGGCATTGTTAACCAGCACATCAATTTTACCTTCGGCTTTAACAATGGTATCAATGGCGGCTTTTACCGAAGCATCGTCGGTAACATCAAGCTGAACAGGTTTAAATGCTACTGATGTCATGCGGCTCAGATCGCGCGATGAGCCGTAAACCGTGTGTCCGGCGGCGTGCAGGGCGTTGGCGCAGGCTAAGCCGATACCAGAAGATGCTCCTGTTACTAATATTACCTTTTTCATTGTTTGTAAGGGTGAGTTTTGTTTAAAGTATTGTATTGGTTTGATTATGCCGTTTTAGGCAGCGTAAAGATGTGAATTTATAAGGCAGCAAAACAAGGGGATAGGGTAAAAATAATATTGGCTACATGAAAACTTCATGATAATAAACATGCAGTTAAAAATAGAGTACAGACTTGTCAAGCTGAGGAATCAAGCATCTTCTTCGCCCTGTAAAGCGGGTTTGCTTATTGAAGAAGATCCTTCGTTCCTCAGGTGACAAAATAATAATCTTACTATTCTTTTATTCCGTCCTCACCCGGTGCGTGAATTTGCTGCAACGACAACGGGATCAGTTTTTTAGTTTTAAGATAAGTAATCCCCACAATCAGCATCGTCATACTCCCACCAAAAATCACTGATGGTACAGTACCAAGCAACTGCGCCGCCGTGCCTGATTCAAAAGCACCGATCTCGTTTGATGAACCGATAAACATCTGGTTAACTGCTGATACCCGGCCACGCATATGATCGGGCGTTAACAATTGCATCAATGTACCGCGGATAATTACGCTGATACTATCAAAAGCACCTTCGGTAAAGATGAACAACAGCGAGAGGTAAAAATTGGTTGATAAACCGAAACAGATAATTGATAAACCGAAACCTGTTACAGCGACAAGCAGATTTCGCCACGGCTTACCCATGGGCGAAAAGCGGGTCATTACCAGCATGGTTAACACTGCTCCTAATGATGACATAGCCCTCATGATACCCAAACCCTCGGCACCAACTTTCAATATCTCATTCGCAAAAACAGGAAGCAATGCAACGGCACCACCAAAAAACACCGAGAATAAGTCAAGGCTCATAGCACCTATCATCATCTTATTACTAAATACAAAAGTGATCCCTTCCGAAAGGCTTTTCCAGATACTTTCTTTAGGAACGTATTGCGCTGGATATTTACGAAGCATGAAAACCAGCACTAACGATATTACCAGTAAAAACAAGATACAGCCAAACACCGCGGTTATACCTATTAATCCAGGAATAATCTTATTAGTATAACCGTAAATTAAACCACCTGCTGCCGGACCTAAAATAGCTGCTACCTGCCAGCTGCTACTGCTCCAGGTACTGCCATTAGGGTATAATTCTTTAGGAATACTATTGGCATAAATAGTAAAAGTGGCAGGGCCGTAAAAGGCACGTGCTATACCATTGCAAAATATCATGGAATACATAATGGGCACTATCCACCCTGCATGTATCACATTACTCATACTTTTAAGCGTAACGGTAAACATCACTAATGAAGTAAGTAACACGCCACTAAAAATGAGTAAAAGCATTTTCCGCTTTTCAGATTTATCGGCAATATAGCCGCCATACAACGCTATACCGATGGCCGGAATAGCCTCGCACAAACCAATATAACCAAGGGCTATTTTACTGTGGGTAATGCTGTAAATGTAAAAGCCGAGCACTACGGCCTGCATGGAATATGCAAGGGTGAAACAAAAACGCATGCCTATATAAGCTCTGAAATCTTTATAACGCAATGCTGCAAACGAATCTACTTTTTGGGGTTTACTATCGCCTTCTTCGGTCACGGTAGGTGGTTTTTATGATGTGCCGCAAAGGTAGTAAAAGAACCTTGATTGGTAGGCTTAGAGCATGAACATGAGATTGTCTGAATCAGAATTTACAGAATTCGAGAATTAACAGAATAGCCATTCTATCAATTCTGAAAATTTTAAAATTCTGTAAATTCTGATTCAGACAACATCAAAGTTTACAACCCGTGCTGATCTATCAGATAAATAAACGCTGCCATACCCGCTGCACCTAATTCCAACTCGCGTTTATTTACATTTTCAAAAACATCTTTGGCAGTATGATGTAAATCAAAATACCGTTGCGAATCCGGACGGAAGCCTATTAAAACAACGCCCGGTAAAGTTTCCTTCATTGGTTCGATATCAGTACCGGCACCGCCAATGGTTAATTTATCCACCTCGTAGGGCTCTAAAATAGCTTTGTATTTATCGTTTATGTTTTTAATAAATTCTTTTGATACATCGGCAAAGCTGAAACCGCGCGGGGTAAAGCCGCCTTCGTCGGTTTCGATAGCGGCAATGTGTTGCTCTTTGTTTTGCGCGGCCAGTTCGGCATATTTTAAACCACCTTTATGGCCGTTCTCTTCGTTCATAAAAAACACTGCGCGTACCGAGTTTTTAGGTTTATAACCTACCGCTTTAAAAATACGCAGCACCTCGGCCGATTGCATTACGCCTGTACCATCATCATGCGCGCCTTCGGCCAAATCCCACGAATCGAGGTGACCGCCAACAGTGATGAATTTATTAGGATTTTCGGTACCGGTGAGCTCGCCTATTACGTTGTACGATTTTACATCGGGCAGTAACTGGCAGTTTTGCTTAAAATAAAACTTAGCCGCCGGGAACTTGCGCATTTTTAACATGGCGCTTAGTTTATTAGCCGCTTTGGTCGAGATCGCCGCGGCCGGGATCATTTTACTGCCGGGAGCAGCCAGGGTAGCACCGGTATGCGGATAATCGTCTATAATTTCGGTAAGCGAACGTACAATAACGCCAGCAGCGCCCAATTTGGCAGCAACAGCAGGCCCCATAAAACGCTGATCGCCGGCGGTACCGTAAGCCATTCCCGTTTCAATAAAACGCGGGTCGAACGCACGGTTAAAGAAAACTATTTTACCTTTTATAACGCTTTCACCAAGCCCTTCCAGTTCTTTAATACTTTTAACTTCGATAACATTGGCGGTGATGCCAGCTTTAGGTGTAGCTATACTCATACCTAAAGCAACAATTGGCACGGGGATACGGGTCTTACCATCAATAATGGCGGCTTCTTCTTTTGCTCCGCGTACCCAATGTGGCACCATTACTTCCTGCAGGTACACCTTATTAAAGCCATAGCCCTCCATCAACTTTTTGCTCCAATCAACAGATTTTTGCGCACCTTCCGATCCGCTTATCCGCTGACCGATATTTTTGCACAGGTAACGCAGGTTTTCATAACACTGACCGTTCACCAGGGCTTCGTCGTATATTTTTCGGATAGTTAATGAATCCTGTGCTTTAACTTGCGTGCACAGTAACGCCGCAGAAAATAAGAGGGTAAATTTCTTCATGTGGATAACAAGATCAGTTTACCAAATATAGTATTTGAGGGGGAAAATACACTATAAATAACGTCATTGCGAGGCACGAAGCAATCCCAAACTATACAGGGCGGATTTTCATGGTCGATTTGCTAATCGGGGATTGCTTCGTACCTCGCAATGACGTGTTGGTAAATGAATTACTTACGATATCTTATCCCAACTCAACCCCATACCCTTGGTTTCAAAAGCATGGTGCAGTACCTGGTTTTCAGGGTGTGCCAATTGAGGATCTTTTTCAAAAATAGTTTCAACAAATTTGCGCACTTTAAATAGCAGTTCCTGATCGGTAGCCAGATTGGCAACTTTCAGGTCAACCACACCACTTTGCTGGGTACCTTCAATATTTCCGGGGCCACGCAATTGCAGGTCAATCTCCGAGATTTCGAAACCGTTATTGGTTTTCACCATCGTCTCCAACCTGATCTTACCATCGTGGCTCAGCTTATGGCTACTCATCAAAATACAGTATGATTGTTCGGCACCACGCCCTACCCTGCCCCTTAACTGGTGCAATTGTGAGAGGCCAAAACGCTCGGCATTTTCAATAATCATTACCGATGCATTAGGCACGTTCACCCCAACCTCAATAACCGTAGTGGCTACCATAATTTGTGTTTGCCCTTTAATAAAACGCTGCATCTCAAAATCCTTTTCGGCAGGTTTCATTTTGCCGTGTACAATACTCAAATTATACTGAGGCGGCGGAAATTCGCGCGACATCGCTTCTATACCATCCTGCAAATTTTTCAGATCGAGTTTTTCACTCTCCTGTATCAGCGGGTAAACCACATAAACCTGCCTGCCCAAAGCTATCTCCCGTTTCATAAAACCAAACATGCGCAGGCGCTGGCTTTCATAAAAATGCCGGGTTTCAATAGGTTTACGTCCGGCGGGCAGCTGGTCGATCACCGATACATCCAGATCGCCGTATAAAGTCATAGCCAATGTTCGCGGAATAGGGGTGGCCGTCATCACCAGTATGTGCGGGGGAATAATGTTTTTTCGCCAGAGCTTGGCGCGCTGCTCCACACCAAAGCGGTGCTGCTCGTCAATCACCACAAAACCCAGATTTTTAAACTGCACCTTATCTTCAATAAGTGCATGGGTACCTACCAGTATTTTTAAATCACCATCTTCCAGTTTTTGATGTAGCACTCGGCGGGCCTTTGCCGTGGTCGATCCGGTTAGCAGGGCCACTTCAATAAAATCATCGCCCACTAAACTTTTAATGGTTTGGTAATGCTGATTGGCCAAAATCTCGGTAGGTGCCATAATACAGGTTTGAAAGCCATTATCAATAGCTATCAGCATACTCATCAGCGCCACAACGGTTTTGCCGCTGCCTACGTCGCCCTGCAACAACCGGTTCATTTGTACACCACGCTGGGTATCCTGCCTTATCTCTTTCAATACCCTTTTTTGCGGATCGGTTAATGTAAAAGGCAGCTTATGGTGATAAAAATCATTAAAGTAATTACCTACCTTATCAAATACATTACCCTTAAACTTTTGGGTATGCAGCAATTTGTTTTTAAGCAGCTTCAATTGCAAAAAAAACAATTCCTCAAACTTTAACCTGTAAAGGGCTTCATTAAGTAAAGTAGCATCGCCCGGAAAATGAATATTACGGTAAGCATCCGCCCGGTTAAGCAGCTTAAACTGGTTAATGATGTACAAGGGCAGGTTTTCGCGGATATCTTTAGCGTGCAAACCCAGTAAAGCAGCGGTAAGTTTTTGAATGCCCTTGCTATCCAGTTGAAATTGCTTAAGCTTTTCTGTCGAATTATAAACAGGCTGCAAAGCCAGGTTTCCCTGCTTTTGGGCACCGGGTACATAGGGCTCCATTTCGGGATGCGCCATCTGGGGCATCATGTTAAAATAACCTGGCTTGCCAAATAATATATAAACATTGCCGGGGATAATGGTTTTCTCAATCCAGTTAATGCCCTTAAACCATACCAGCTCAATAATTCCGGTATCATCTTTAGCTTTAGCCACCAGGCGACGGCTTTGCTTTTCGCCAACGATCTCTTTGCTTACTACGCGGGCCAGCACCTGTACATAAGGCAATTCCTCCTTTATCTCACGCACCTTATAAAACCGCGTACGGTCTATATACCTGAACGGAAAATGGCGCAGCAAATCCTCAAAAGTATGCAGTTCAAGATCCTTCTTCAACACTTCGGCCCTTGACTGGCCTACACCTTTTAAATAAACAAGCGGCGTTTGAAAAGGATCCATTGATTGTCTGAATCAGAATTTGTCTGAACCGGAATTAAACGAATTTGGTGAATTTTTGGAATTTGCTTTTCGATTTGTCTGAATCAGAATTTACAGAATTTGAGGATTAGCAGAATAATGTCTGAACCGGAATTAAATGAATTAAGAAATTGTCAGAATGCTTATCAAATTCAATAAATTCTAATAATTCGATTAATTCCGGTTCAGACAAAAATAAATCCGAAATCGAAAATCCGAAATCCGAAATCAATAATTACTTAACCGCAATAACCGAAATCTCCACATTTACCCCTTTAGGCAAACCTGCAACCTGTACGGTTTCGCGGGCCGGGAAATCGGCAGTAAAATAGGTTCCGTACACTTCGTTAACCTGTGCAAAGTTTTGCATATCGGTTAAAAAAATGCTGGTTTTTACAATGTTGTCAAAGCTTAAACCAGCTTCGGTTAAAATGGCTTTGATGTTTTCCATCACCTGGGTTGCTTCGGCTTTAATATCACTGCTGATAATTTCGCCGCTCAACGGATCCATCGGGATCTGGCCCGATACAAATAAAAATCCGCCGGCAAAAGTAGCCTGGTTGTATGGCCCTATAGGGGCAGGTGCATTGTTGGTATTGATAATTGTTTTCATTTTTTTAGTATAAATGCCTGTACCAGTTTCCAGATAATGCCTGCCAGAAACATGATAATGGCCAATGCATTAATAAAATGCATCACCCGTAAATTAAAACTATCGGGCCTGTTGGGGTCTTTCTTTCTGAAAAAATACATTACACAAACTTACATATTTTTTTTCGCCCTAAAACCGTACCCGTATATAACGTGTAGGTTTTAAAGCAAAAACCCATAAAACAAAGAAGGCTCCGGGTTATCCGGAGCCTTCGCAAATAATATTTAATCAGATATTATTTCTTTTTGAATTGTACACGACGGTTAAGTACGCGACCTTCTTCAGTTGAGTTGTCAGCAATTGGGTTAGTTTCACCGTAACCTTTTACTTTCACTTTCTTAGCATCAACACCAGAGTTAACCAAGTAAGTTTTTACTGAGTTGGCACGGTCTTTAGATAATGATAAGTTGTGAGCAGCAGTACCTTCAGATGAAGCGTAACCGTCAACTTCTACAGCAGCACCAGATGAACGTAAATCAGCTGAAGTAGCATCTAACACTGGGTAAGATGAAGTGCGTAATACTGAACTGTCAAATTCAAACTGGATGTTTGAGTAAGCAGTACCTGTTGGAACGCTATCGGCTGCAGCTTTAGGGAATACGATAACGCAACCAGAACCATCAACTACACTACCTGCAGCAGTACCTGGGCATTTGTCAAACTGATCAGCAACACCGTCACCGTCAGAATCTTTTTTCAGGTCGTTAACAGCAGTTTCAACGTTAGCAACACGGCCTTTTAAAGCTTCAACTTCCTGACGTAAAGCTGCATCATACAGTTCGTCATACATCATAGCAACCGGGTTCACCCACTCCAATACCGGTTTTGATTTTGAACCCAAAGTGAATTCTAAACCAGCGTAACCGTATGAGTAGTGGTCTTTAGTTGGATATGCTCTTTTGAAGCCGTCAAGGTTGTCACCGTCAACATAGTTTTGAGTGTAACCCAGGTCTAAAGCAACCGCGTCGCTTAAACGGAATTTAACACCTGCACCTACAGGGATAACCAATTCTTTTACGTAGTGGGTACCGCTGGTGTTGTTGTTTTTGAAGTGACCGGTAAAAGTGTTACCTGCACCATCGTTACGAGAAATTGTTGGATCATAAAACGCGATACCACCACCTGCTTTGAAGTAGAAGTTAACAGCATTTTTACGACGGATAAAGTCGATAGTAGCAACGTTAACAACCGCGCTTAAGCTTGCCTGCCAAAATTTGGTGTCGTAGCTAACGTAAGTGTCACGGTAAGTACCATTGGCACGTACAGGGTTTTCACCTTTAATTTTACCGCCGTTCAGGTCTAACTGTAAGGCAAATGAATGAGCTAATTGCTCTTTCAATGAAATACCGTAGCCAAGGCTAAGTTTTTTCTTTTGGAAATCAGATGAGCCACCTGTAGCTAACGATTGTGATGTAATACCACCGTTAACACCAATGCTAAATTTCCTGTACTGACCTAAACCGCCAAATACTTTGGCCGTAGAGGTTTCAGATGACGTTGTAGTTGCCATTTTGGTTGAGTCCGACTGAGCCTGAGCTAAACCGGCAACCATCAAAGAAGCAAAAGACAATGCGACTGTTTTCTTTAATGTAGAATAATTCATAGTTTTTAAGATTAAACGATTTTAATTGTGATTTTTTTCAAATTTAGTAATTATGTTTGAAACCATGACCAAACATTGTTCCAAAAATTGTAATAGTTACACAAATAACTAAAAAAAATTGACTTACGAAAATAATCGACTATAAAATATGAAATATCTGCCGATAAAAAATAGCTTATTTACAAATAATAGAAAAAATTTCGTTTCGCGAACAAAACCCAACTCAATCGCTATTTTTCACGCTGCGGATGAGTTCCCGCGCAGTGGTGATCAGGCTTTTATGTTTAAGCAAAACCCCGATTTTTTTTATTTAACAGGCATCGATCAGGAGCAAAGCATCCTGATTTTGTACCCTGATTGTCCTAATAAGGCGTACAGGGAAGTACTTTTTTTAAGACAAACCAACGAACATATAGCTATTTGGGAGGGGCACAAGTATACTAAAGAGGAAGCCCGCGAGGCCTCGGGCATTGAAAACATTTTTTGGCTGAGCGAGTACGATACCATATTGCACAGTATTATTAACTACGCCGAAAACATTTACATTAACGCCAACGAAAATGATCGCTATGTACACACGGTTCCTTACCGGGATTACCGTATGTACGAAGCGCTTAAACTAAAATATCCGCTTCATAATTATACCCGTTCGGCCCCCATTATGCGCGACCTCCGTGTTGTAAAATCCGACATTGAAATCGAGCTCACGCAAAAGGCTTGCGATATTACCAACGATGCCTTCAGACGTGTTTTAAAGTTCACAAAACCAGGGGTAACCGAGTACGAAATTGAGGCCGAAATTATTCACGAATTTATACGCCAACGTGCTACAGGCCATGGTTATAACCCCATTATAGCCTCTGGCGCAAACGCTATCGTGTTACACTACAACGACAACAACCAGGTATGTAAAGACGGCGACGTGATACTGCTTGATTTTGGTGCCGAATATGGTAACTACAATGCCGATATGACCCGCTCAATACCCGTAAACGGCCGCTTCACCACCCGCCAGCGCCAGGTTTATAACGCTGTTTTAACCGTAATGCGCGAAGCTACAAAACTATTGATTGATGGTACTGTTTGGAACGACTACCACGAAGAGGTTGGCAAAATAATGACAGGCCAACTCATTGATATCGGGCTGCTTGACAGGCACGACGTTGAAAAACAGGATAAAAACGCCCCGTTATATAAAAAATACTTTATGCACGGCACCTCGCACCATCTTGGCCTGGACGTGCATGATTATGCCAGCCGGTACAAACCATTCGAACCTGGAAACATACTAACCTGCGAACCAGGCATCTACATACCTGAAGAAGGCTTAGGCGTCCGCCTTGAAAACAATATCCTGATAACCAAAGATGGCAATATCGATTTGATGGGTAACATCCCGGTTGAAGCCGATCATATTGAAGAGATTATGAATAGTTAAACAGCATGCTACATTAAGCTTATATGAACAAAATGGTTAAGTTTTTCCATTTATTTACATTAAGCTAATCAATTAACTATACATAAGTATCTACAAAACTATACAGGTTAAAATTTCTACTATACAAAGCTTCGGCAATATCCTGCTGAAGCTTTTTTTTGTCGATACTTTTCATCATTTTTTGCTGGATAAGTCTGTATGCTTTTTCGGTCATAAGCAAATTGCGCCGGTTATTTTCTGTTAACACCGGCTCGTTTATTGAGGTTACAAGCTCATGTACTCCCTTATTTTGTTCGGCTATGGTTTTTAAAACCGGCGGCTGCCCGTTGCCTTTATCCCCCATCATTTTTTGCAGATTGTTGGCAAAGGCATCGGCTCCGGGACGGTCGGCTTTATTGATGACAAAAATATCGGCAATCTCCATCAACCCCGATTTGATATGCTGAATCTCGTCGCCTGCCTCCGGCACCAAAACCACTATCGTAATATCTGCAAGGCCGGCTATTTCAACCTCACTTTGCCCAACGCCCACGGTTTCAATCAGCACATAATCAAACCCGGCAGCCCGCAGCACGTCCGCCATTTCGATAGTTTTTGACGAAATACCGCCTAATGACCCGCGTGTAGCTACAGAGCGGATAAAAACATCCGGGTGGTTAAAATGCTGCGACATCCTGATCCTGTCGCCCAGTAACGAGCCGAAATTAAACGGAGAGGTAGGGTCGATAGCCAGTACGGCTACCTTTTTTCCATCGGCTAAAAACTCGTTGATAAGCGCATTAACCAGTGTACTTTTACCCGCACCGGGAGGGCCGGTAATACCAATAACCGGGCAATTTTGGTTAAATTCAAGGCTTTTGAGCAATTCTTCACTGCCGGCAAGTCCATTTTCAACAAGGGTTAATGCACGGGCAAGCAACCGGGGGTTACCGCTATTAATAGCCGCGTAATTGTTTAAATGTGTTGCCACCTCGAATGCTTTTAATGCAAATCAATAAAAATTATCAATACATCAATTAATATATCTTTATTTTGCAGTTTTATACAAATGTAACGGCAAGGCATAATGCGGCAAATTGATCATACTACTATAAAGCATGTACTGATAAGCAGGGTTGATGCCATTGGCGATGTTGTGCTTACGCTGCCCATGGCGGCTTACTTAAAACAGCTGCTCCCGGGCGTAAGCGTTTCCTTTTTAGGCCGCACCTATACCAAACCGGTAATTGAAACCTGTACGGCGGTTGATGAATTCATTAATTACGACGAACTGAAAAACCTGCCCGCCGATGAGCAGGCGGCCTTTTTAAAACGCAAAAATATCGATGCGGTTATTCATGTTTTCCCCAATAAACATGTGGCTGCTATTATGCGCCAGGCCGGTATAAAGCTGCGCATCGGCACTACTAACCGGTTATTTCACTGGCACACCTGCAACAGGCTGGTAAAACTGAGCCGCAAAAAATCAGATCTGCATGAGGCTCAGCTCAACCTCATCCTGCTGCGCCCGTTTGGATTAACGGAGGCTCAAAGCCTGCCCGAGGTAATTGATCACTATCATTTTGAATGTAAAACCCCACTGCCCGAATCCCTCGCAAACAACCTTTTGGCAGATAAATTTAATCTGATCATCCATCCAAAATCACACGGCAGCGGTATGGAGTGGGGCTTGGATAATTTTGCAAAGCTTATCAATGAATTACCTTCCGAAAAATATAATGTCATCATCACCGGATCGGATAAGGAAAAAGCCCTGCTGGCCGGATGGATCAAAACACTACCACCAACCGTAGTTGATATGACCGGCAAAATGCAGTTGCATGAGTTTATCGCTTTTATTTTTCATGCCGATGGATTATTGGCTTCGGGTACCGGTCCGCTTCATGTGGCCGCCGCAGCAGGCATTAATACCCTGGGATTATTCCCGTCGGTAAGGCCAATTCATCCGGGGCGTTGGGCTCCGCTGGGTAAAAAGGCGGGATATCTTGAAAGCGACGGCGGCAATCTTGATGGTATTACAACGCGAATGGTGATGCAAAAAATTGATATGTGGTATAATAATAAATTTGTTATTAATGCATAATATCAACAGTAATAAGTCGATATCTGTAGTAATACCTAATTATAATGGCGCTGTGCTATTAGCTAAAAACCTGCCATCGGTTTATGCTGCGTTAAAACATAGCCGGCTTACCTATGAGGTTATTATAAGCGATGATGCCTCTACCGATGATAGCGTGGCCTTTATCAAAGCAAACTATCCTGATGTTGTACTAATCAGTAACAGCACCAATGGTGGGTTTTCTGTCAATATAAATAAAGGCATAGCGGCAGCAAAGCATGATCTGGTACTGCTCCTTAACAGCGATATCAAACTGAATGACGATTACTTCGAATCGCAAATAAAATATTTTGAGCAGCCCGATACTTTTGGTGTAATGGGTAAAATTATCGATGAGGCTACCGGTAAGGTTGCCGAATCGTGCAAATATCCTCTGCCGTCGGCTTTTAAAATTAACCATTTTAAAAACATAGCTATTAACCCGGGCATTGAGGCCTATTCCTATTATTTAAGCGGAGCAAATGCATTAGTAAGCAGGGAGAAACTGAACGAACTGGGAGGCTTTAACGAAATCTTTTCACCTTTCTACCACGAAGATCTCGACCTATCGTTAAGGGCCTGGGAAAACGGATGGAGATGTTACTATGAACCGGGAGCTGTTTGTACACACGCGGTATCATCCACCATCAAATCGCACAGCTCAAAAAAAAGGATCAAAACCATCAGTACCCGCAACCGGCTGCTGCTGCATTATTTCCACCTCGATAGTAGCACTTTGTATCTTTGGCGCGTAATTACGTTTTTATCGCTGCCTTTTAAATTGCTTGCAGGCAAGGCTTACTATGTAACCGCTTACAGGCTTTACCTGCAAAAGTTAAAAGTTATGCGCACATACAAAGCCACTTTTAAACAGGATGCGATAAAAAAAGGGCGTTACGTTCCATTCGTCACCGTAAAAAACAATATCAAAACCAAGCTCGACGAGGTTTTAAACATACAGACAAAATGACCCAACTTCCTGCGTTTATAAAACAGGTTGAAAAAACCAAATACCCTTACCGGTACTCGATATGTACGCTGGTAACCCGCAAGCAGGAATACCTGGAAATGCTTGATACTTTTATTAAAGGGGGCTTTACCCCCGATATTTGCGAGTATTTAATAGTTGATAACAGTGCAGTTAACCAAATGGATGCGTACCAGGGCATCAACTCGTTGCTGCAAAAGGCCCAGGGCGAATACATTATTTTATGCCACCAGGATATCTTGCTGATTGAAGGGCAAAGCAATATCCAGGCCCTTGATAAACAGCTTGCCGAAATGGATGCCCGCGACCCAAACTGGGGAGTACTTGGCAATGCCGGCGGAGCTACCCGCCTGTACAAGCGTATGGCCATAAAAATTGCCTACCCAAACGGTGTTATCGATATACAGGGAACCGTGCCGCAAAAAGTTGGTTGTATTGACGAAAACTTTATGCTGGTAAAAAACGGTGCAAACCTGGCCCTCTCCGGCGATTTAAGCGGTTATCATTTATATGGTTTCGACCTGTGCATGGTGGCCGAATTATTGGGATACAGCGCCTGGGTGATAGACTTTTTGCTGGTGCATAAAAGCGAAGGCAATGTAAATCAATCATATTTTGAGATACTGGCGCAGGCAAAAACCAGATACACCCATTTTATGCGCGGCAGATATGTTAACACTACTATAAAGCGGTTTTATATATCAGGTTCTAAGCTCAGAAACTGGCTTTTTGATACACGGGTATTCAGGCGGGTTATTAAAACATCCGAAGAGATCAGGTTTAAACTGAAAAACAATAATTAATAAGAGGCAGAACGAAGCATGAGCAATGCTAAAGAAAACGACAAATCAATATCGGTAATCATCGTAACCTATAATGCAGCAGATACCCTGCAGGCCTGCCTCGACAGTATTTACCGGCAAACCTATCCGAAGCTGCAGATCATAGTAATGGATGGTGCCAGTGTTGATGGAACAATTGATATATTGAAGGCAAACAGCAACCGCATTACATTTTGGAAAACTGAGCCGGATAAAGGTATTTACCATGCCATGAACAAGGCGCTTAACCATGTTAAAACCGATTGGATATACTTTATTGGTGCCGATGATGAGCTGCTGCCCGAGTTTTCGGCCATGGCAGCGCAACTTGATAACACCAATTGTATTTACTACGGTAACGTGTTGGTACAAAACGAAAAAAATGGCGGCCCTACCAACGCACTTACCCATACCATGCACAATATTTGCCAGCAGGCCATGATTTACCCGGCATGGGTATTCAAAAAATACCGGTATGACACTACCTACCCAATAGCCGCAGATTATGCATTGAACATTAGATGCTGGGCAGATAAAAGCCTTGAGTTTTGTTATCAAGATCTGACTATCGCCAATTATAACCATACCGGCATATCATCAGTAATTAAAGATGAACGCTTTGAAAAAGACAGGCTAAAACTGGTTTTCAGGTATCACGGTTTTAAAATGTGGCGCAAGCTGATAACCAGGCGATGGAAAGAAATACGGCAAAGCCGCAAAATATAAAAAGCCCAACCACCGTTAATACCTGTTGTGTATTAGCCGGTTTTATTATAAAACACAGCCTGTAGGGAGCTGTAATTTATTAACCCTGCACAATTGGCTAATTACCATTAGCTTTGCACCTTTTAAAATTAATTAATGAAGATCTATTTCAGGCTACTTTCATTTGCACGCCCGCTGGGCAAATTTGCAGTTCCGTACGCCATTTGCACCATATTTACCGTAATATTCAGTACGCTTAACCTCGCCTTGCTTGCCCCGCTGCTTTCAACTTTATTTGATGAAAAGCAAGCTGCCGTTAAACTGGTGAAGCCCGAGCATTGGTTAGATTTAAAAGCCAATTTTGATTATTATGCCATGTTGGCCAACCACAATTACGGGCAAAACGGGGCATTAAAGTTTGTGTGCCTTATTATAGTAACCTCGGTATTGCTTAGCAATATCTTCAGGTACCTGGCACAACGGATAATGGAAAACCTGCGGATCCATACCCTGCTAAACTTACGCAAAACGGTATTCAATAATGTAATGGACCTGCACACAGGCTACTTTAGCAACGAGCGCAAAGGCGATATCATTGCCAAAATCTCTGCCGATGTACAGGTGGTGCAATTTTCGGTTACCGGAACATTACAAGTTGTGTTTAAAGAGCCGCTGCAATTGATAGCCTACCTGGCAACGCTGTTTTGGATCTCCTATAAACTTACCTTGTTTTCGATGTTGGTAATACCGGTTTCGGCCTTTATTATATCCAGGATAGTGAAGAAACTGAAGGAACAGGCCATCGCTTCGCAAAAATCATACAGCAACATGATCAGTTACCTGGATGAAGCCTTATCGGGCGTTAAAATAGTTAAAGCTTTCAACGCAACCGGCTTTATCAAAAAACGGTTTGATGATGAAAACGTAAACTATTCAAACATCACCAAAAGCATGGCTCGCCGCCAGCAACTGGCATCCCCCGTATCCGAGTTTATGGGGGTACTGATGGTAGCCTGTATTGTACTATATGGCGGTTCGCTCATTTTAAGTCATCAAAGTTCATTAACCGCTGCGGCCTTTGTGGGTTATATCGCCCTGTTCTCGCAGGTAATGCGCCCGGCCAAGGCCATTTCTGATTCGTTCAGTAACATTCACTCGGGTATTGCCGCCGGCGAAAGGGTGTTGAGCCTTATTGACGAGAAACCGCAAATTGTTGATAAACCCAATGCTACCCAACTTAAAGGATTTGAGGATAAGATCAAATTTGAACACGTATCGTTTGCTTATGTTATCAAACCCGATGCTAAGGACGATACAGATCCTGATAAACCTTTGCCTTTAATAGAAAAGTACGTATTGCATGATCTTAACCTGGAGATCCCTAAGGGTAAAACCGTAGCCCTGGTTGGCCCCTCGGGCGGGGGCAAATCAACCTTTATGGATCTGTTGCCAAGGTTTATCGAACCGCAGCAGGGCGTGATTTCGATAGATGGGCATGATATTAAAGATGTTACCTCCGATTCGCTGCGATCATTAATGGGCATAGTAAACCAGGAATCGATCCTGTTTAACGATACCATTTTTAACAACATAGCCTTTGGTAAAACAGGCGTAAGCCAGGCCGAAGTTGAAGCCGCGGCACGCATAGCCAACGCCCATAATTTTATTATGGAAACGCCTAACGGCTACCAAACCAATACCGGCGATCGCGGTACCAAACTATCTGGCGGCCAGCGCCAGCGCATCTGTATTGCCCGCGCGGTGCTGAACAACCCACCAATTATGCTGCTGGATGAAGCAACATCGGCGCTTGACACCGAATCGGAAAAACTGGTGCAGGATGCGTTGAATAACCTGATGAAAAACCGCACTTCGCTGATTATAGCTCACCGCCTGAGCACTATTCAAAATGCCGATATTATTATTGTGCTTGAAAACGGAAGGGTTGTTGAGCGCGGATCGCACGTAGAACTACTGCAAAATAACGGGCTTTATAAAAAGCTGATTGATATGCAGGCGTTTAATAGCGGAGAGGATGAATAAATTTTAGGTCTTAAGTCGGAAGTCCAAAGAGTTTAAAACTAAAGACTTTCGACTTCAATTTCAATATTCCCCTACTGATAGCATCACCAACGTACAAGCGTACTCTGTTTCAATTCCCTGCTCATTGGCTTTACGCTTCAATTCGGTATTTTCAGTACCCGGATTAAAAATGATCCGTTTGGGATGCGTGTTCAAAATATAATCATAAAGCGGCGGTTGATTTTGAGGGCCAACATACAGCGTTATGGTATCAATATCATGATGAATAGTTTCAGGTTTTTCGATAGGTACACCCGCAACCTCGCCGGTTTTAATACCCACGTTTACAATGGTGTGCCCCTGCCCTACCAGTTTATGTGCAGCAAAGTTTGCGTACCGGCTGGTATCGGGTGTAGCACCTAATATCAGTGTTTTTTTATCAGCCATTAATCATCCTGTTTAATAAAGCAATCTGAGCCGAATGATAAATATGGTGTTGTATCAAGCCGCTCACCTCACGTTCATAAGTTTCGCCCTGGCCAGATTTACCGGCTACCGCTTCATCCCATCTTTCTTCCGGGAAATTCTGGATAAAGCCGGCCAGGTTTACGTTAACCAGTTTTAAATCTTCAACAATCCATTTCCATTTTTGTTCGTCGGGCAAGCCGGGTTCGGGCCAGTCGCCGCGTACAGGTAGCTGGGCGTTCATGCCATTCATGCGGTCCATTACCTCTTCGGTCCAGCCAGTCATGTGCAGGATAATGCCGGCGATGTTGTGAATCGAGCCAGCCGGTTTTTCGTAAGCCGCTTCAAAACTTATGCCATCCACAATACTATAAACCGAATCTCCGTACCATGGTTCGCCGCTCAAAACATCCTGCAATTGCGTGTATAATTTTTCGGATCTGGTCATGATAATATTTTTTTTGCTGCTAATACACAATTAATGCCATCAATGGCGGCCGATATAATCCCCCCTGCATAGCCCGCCCCCTCACCGCAAGGAAACAAACCGGCAACCTGCGGATGCTGCAAAGTCTCCCTGTCGCGCGGAATTTTTACGGGCGATGAAGTGCGCGATTCTACTCCAACTAAAATAGCCTCGTTGGTATAATATCCTTTCATCTTTTTACCAAATACCGGCAAGGCCTTGCGCAGGCGCTCATTAACTCGTTGCGGCAACACGTTTTTTAGTTCGATGCTTTTGGTGCCGGGCAGGTACGAGTTTGCCGGTAAATCATTTGATAACCTGTTCTGTACAAAATCAACCATTCGCTGCGCCGGGGCTACTAAATTGCCGCCGCCTGCTACAAATGCAGCTCTTTCTATTTCCTTTTGAAAATTAAGCATTTTAAAGGGATCGGTATCGCTGCCGGGGATATCTTCAAGGTTAATCTGCACTACGGTACCCGAATTGGCATAAGGGTTATTTCGTTTTGATGGGCTCCAGCCGTTTACCACAATCTCGTCGGGCTCGGTAGCACAGGGGGCTATAATACCGCCAGGGCACATACAGAAAGAGAAAACTCCGCGGTCATCAACCTGTTCAACCAAACTATAGTACGATGGAGGCAGGTACGGCCCGCGTACATCGCAATGGTACTGCGCCCTGTCGATAATTTCCTGCGGATGCTCAATCCGTACGCCTAAGGCAAATGGCTTGGCTTCTATCAGGATATTTTGCCGGTGCAGCATTTCAAACACATCGCGTGCCGAGTGGCCTGTAGCAAGGATCACCGCATCGGCAGTCATCTTTTCGCCCGATGCAGTTTTTACACCTTTTATTTTTCCAAACTCAACCAGCAGTTCGGTTACTTTGGTATCAAACAGTATCTCTCCGCCGGCGTTCAGCACGGTTTCGCGCATGGCGGTAATAATTTGCGGCAGTTTATTGGTGCCTATGTGGGGGCGTGCATCAACCAGTATATCCTCGTCGGCGCCGTGAGCCACAAACATTTTAAGTACCTGGTTAACATCGCCGCGCTTGGTTGACCGGGTGTACAGCTTACCATCAGAGTAAGTACCGGCCCCACCCTCGCCAAAACAATAGTTTGATTCGGGGTTAACCAAACCTTGCTTGTTTATATTTGCCAGATCGCGGCGACGTTGCTTTACATCTTTTCCGCGCTCAATAACAACCGGCTTTAAACCAAGTTCAACACATTGCAAGGCGGCGAATAATCCGGCCGGGCCCGCGCCTACTATAATTACAGGGCGGCCAAATTGTACATTAGGATAATTAACCGTAAATACTTCGGGCTTTAACTCCTCCTGCACAAAAACGCGTACCTGCATGCGGTACAGTACTTTGCGGCCGCGGGCATCTATCGAACGCTTTAATATTTTAAGCGCGTTTATATTTTTAAGGGGGATATTTAAAGCCGATGCTGCCAGTTGCTTTAAAGTGGCTTCATCATTGTGCTGTTCGGGAGGGCAAACTATTTCTGTTTCCTTTGTCATAACGATGGCCGGGTTTTTATCCCGGATGGTACAAAGTTATAAATCCCCCTCTAAATCTCCCCCTGAAGGGGAAGACTTTTAAAAAACAAGTCTTTACAACATGGTACATTTCCCCTTACGCTCAATTACAATAAGTGCTTAACATGGCTTCGTGTTTGCCGCGGGAAACGTCTCCAAAATCAATAAATGATATGACCGCTTGATAGCCAAAAACCGTCCGGCATTGCACAATCACCGTACGGTATCGAACAGTTTTAAAAGCGCGTAAAAAATATCTACCTAAAAATCAAGACCTTACAAAATGGCACTGAGATTGGCATGCCCTTCATGTATTTAAATAATTAAAAACA
This sequence comes from Mucilaginibacter celer, assembly GCF_003576455.2. Lineage (NCBI taxonomy): Bacteria > Pseudomonadati > Bacteroidota > Sphingobacteriia > Sphingobacteriales > Sphingobacteriaceae > Mucilaginibacter > Mucilaginibacter celer. The sequence goes on along the minus strand of NZ_CP032869.1, from coordinate 7,383 downwards.
TGAATACCGCCGACGAACGCTTACACACAATATGGGATGGATGCCTGCAAAACGACAGGAAGAGCCAGGAACAATTATATAGGTTATTAGCCCCACGCATGCTGGCTGTTTGCATGCGCTACGCCACCGATAAAGACGAAGCACAGGATATATTACAGGAAGGTTTTATTAAAATGTTCCGCAATATGAACAATTACCGCGGCGAAGGCAGCCTGGAAGGCTGGATCCGCCGCATTATGGTACATTGCGCCATATCGCGCTACCGCAAATTAAAACCGATGGTTTTGGTTGATGATTTTGCAGGCGAAGAAGCCGCTGCCATGCCTGTAAGCAAAGCCTACAACGATAACGGCCTTGAAGCTAAAGATTTGATGAAACTGGTACAAAAACTACCAAAAACCTATCGGTCGGTATTTAATATGTACGCTATTGAAGGCTATTCACACCAGGAAATCGGCTCATCATTAGGTATGAGCGAGCTACTATCACGCACCACCCTGCACCGTGCCCGCACCTTGTTAAAAGATATGGTAGCCAAACTCACCATCCGCGAAGAGCATTGCCTGGCAGGATAAACCAGTCTTACCCATCCGGGATTTTTCTGATCATTTACAAGCTATAGCCCCGCATGGGGCTTTCTGCTTTTATAGCGGGTTGTGTTAAACCCGCCAACAAACTAATCTCTAATCTCCAACCTCTAATCTCTAAATGTTCCCAAAATTCCGTACCTTGACACGTTGTCATCTAAACCGTCCGTTTGTAACAACGGTATGTAATTTGCACTCTAATCCCGAAAACATCACAAAAACAAAGAAAAACAAATGAAAAAGCTATTTTCAGCAATATTAGTAATAGTAGCAGCCATGTCATTAAGTTCGTGCAGCTACAATAGCATGGTAAAGCTTGATGAAACTGTAAAAGCCAAATGGGGTGCGGTACAAAGCGATTATCAGCGTCGCAGCGATTTGATTCCCAACCTGGTAAATACTGTAAAAGGTGCCGCCAATTTTGAAAAAAGCACCTTGACCGCTGTGGTTGAAGCCCGCGCAAAAGCAACATCAGTACAGGTTGACCCGGCCAAACTTACCCCCGAATCAATTAAAGCATTCCAGGCCTCACAAGGCGAGCTTTCGGCAGCCCTGGGAAAACTGATTTCCATAACCGAAAATTATCCCGATCTGAAATCAAACTCTAATTTCCGTGATCTACAGGTTCAGCTGGAAGGTACCGAAAACAGGATCAACGTTTCGCGTAAAGATTTTAACGATGCCGTTCAGGAATATAACAGCAAAATCCGTTCGTTCCCTGCCAATTTAACAGCCAAAATGTTCGGTTTCTCGGCAAAAGGCTACTTTACCGCCGAACCGGGTTCGGACAAAGCGCCTAAGGTAGAATTTAATTAGTGAATTAGTGAGGGAGTGAGTTAGTGAATTGTAAAGTTGTGTAATAAGTTAATTCATTCCCCCAATTAAAGTATTTGATTCACTAAATCACTAATTCAACAATTCACTAATTAATCACATGGCTGTATTTAACGAAGAGGAACAACAACGCATCCGCCAGGGCATTGAACAGGCCGAAAACCGCTCATCGGGCGAGATCAGGGTTTGCATCGAAAAGCGGTGCAGCGAAAACGTGCTTGACCGTGCCGCAAAATATTTCCAGCAGCTTAATATGCATAAAACCCGGCTAAGGCATGGTGTATTGATATACGTGGCTACCGTTGATCGCAAGTTTGCTATTATAGGCGATGCCGGTATTAACGCCGTTGTACCCGATAACTTTTGGGACAGTACGCGCGACGAAATGCTGAAACATTTTAAATACGGCGATATTGTGGAAGGAATTATTACCGGCCTAAATATAGCCGGCGCACAGCTGCAAAAGTATTTTCCGCACCAGGATGGCGATCAGAACGAACTGCCTGATGACATCGCCTTTATGGACGGCGATTAAAAATTAAAAAACATGTTTAAAAAGATCATATTTTCTGTTTGGCTGCTGCTATACGCAATGCTGGCGTTTGCCCAGGATTTCCCCGAACGATCAAATACCCTGGTTACCGATTATACCAATACGCTTAGCCCGGCCAATAAACAACAATTGGAAAGCAAACTGGTGGCTTATAATGATTCTACCTCTACACAGATAGCGGTAGTGATCCTGAAATCGGTAGGGAGTTATGATATTAATGATTATGCCCAGCAATTACTGCGCAAATGGGGTATTGGCCAAAAAGATAAAAACAACGGCATCCTGGTTCTGGTTGCCATTAACGACAGAAAGGTATCTATCCAAACCGGCTATGGTGCCGAAGGTGCAGTGCCGGATATTTTGACCCAACAAATAATTCAAAACGATTTTAAGCCACACTTTAAGCAGGGCGACTACTACGGCGGCCTCGACGCCGGTACGACCAACCTCATGAAAGCCATGAAGGGGGAATACAAGGCCGAAAAGAAAGCGCATAAGCAAGGCAATGGCGGCGGCGCATCGGGCTTTATTTTCCTGGTAGTTATTGTAATTGTACTGATGGTGATATTTCGCAGGCGCGGCGGTGGCGGCGGCGGGCAAATTATTGGTCGCCGTGGCGGTGCAAGCCCCTTCTGGTGGTTTATGGCCGGTAATATGCTGGGCAACAGCGGTCGCGGAGGAGGTGACTGGGGCGGCTTCTCAGGCGGAGGCGACAGTGGAGGTGGCGGTGGTTTCGGCGGCTTTGGCGGAGGTAGCGGCGGCGGCGGCGGCTCAAGCGGCAGTTGGTAACCGTTGATTTTTTCCGACTGGAAATGATTTCGTTGATTACGCTGATGCAATCGAAAATTAGTTTTCCCGCGCGGTCAAAATCATAGTCGCTCAGCAATAAAAATTCAACAAATTAGCGCAATCAAAAAAATTCACGATCAAAAATCAACGCAATCGGCGTAATCAAACAAATCAACGGTTTATGCTCATCTGGAAACTACTTTCATCATCATACATACACAAAGGCCCATGGGCTACCCTGCGCATCGATAAATGCGAAATGCCCAACGGTAAAATAGTTGAAGATTATTACGTGCTCGAATATCCTAACTGGGTAAACGCCGTAGCCATAACCGAGGATAACAAGGTACTTATGGTAAAGCAATACCGCCATGCGGCAGGCATTATCTCGCTCGAAATTCCGGGTGGTGTTATTGATGCCGGCGAAGATCCGGTACATGCCGTCCGCCGCGAGTTACTGGAAGAAACCGGGTACCAGTTTGATGAGTTTGAGCTGATCTGTACCGTATACGGTAATCCATCAACGGCCAATAATCAAACATTTACCTACTTTACCAAAGGCGGCAAAAAAGTACAGGGCCAGCACCTGGATGAGCTTGAAGAGCTGGTTGTTGAAGAATATACCATCGACGAAGTGAAGCAGCTATTGTTTGATAACGAGATAAAACAAGCGATGCACTGTGCGGGGTTATTTTATGGAATGATGAAGCTGGGCGTATTGTAATACTTTCTGCATCTGTATTATATATTAAACTATTTGGGTAAATTTGAATATGTCGCAAGTTGATTTTAAGAAATTTATCGAGGTTGATCCTGAGGTGAGGTTTGGTAAACCGGTAATTAAAGGTACGCGTATCAGCGTGTATGATGTATTGCAATTGCTTGCTTCCGGCTTAACGCATAAAGAGATCATTGCAGATTTCCCCCAGTTAAAAGACAAACACATATTGGCTTGCCTGGCTTATGCAGCTAATAAAGAACGAATAATAAAGGTTGCATGATACGCCTCATTGCCGACGAAAACATTTCATGGCGTTTAAAAGAACTGCTTCCGGCATGGAAAATTTTGCCAGTAAATGAAGTTAAACAACGCGAGCGTTTAATAGATTTCAAGATCTGGCAATATGCAAGGGTAAATCAATACCTGATTTTAACGCTCGACGAGGAATTTTGGGACCTACAGAATTTAAATTCTTTTCCGCCCAAAATAATATGGCTGCGGACAGGTAACAGCAATACTGCGGCCATTGCCAGTTTGTTATTAAAATCAGAAGATTTGATTAAGCAATTTGTTGGGGATGGGGAATCGGGGATACTTGAGTTGTATCTGTAACTCTTCGCATTGAAGGGACAACTTTGCAAAAATATCAAAGTCACGATACAATGAAAAACATTCCGTATATACCCAAAACAACTATGGAAGTATTCAAGCTGCTTCCAGAAGGCACTTTATGTGAGGTGATAAACAATGCGCTTTATGTGTCGCCCTCGCCTACTACCGATCATCAACGTATCTTATTCGACCTTGCGTACCAACTCAGATCCGCAATAACAAATACAGGTTTAGGAGAGGTTTTTATCGCACCCTGCGATGTTTATCTTGACGCGGAACAAAGCGTGGTGCAACCAGATATTATTTTTATCAGACACGATCATAAAAACCTTATTCAAAGAAAAGGGATTTTTGGTTCGCCTGATTTGGTGATCGAGATCCTTTCCTCAAACAAGAATTACGATAAGGAGAAAAAGTTTGAGCTTTATGAGCGCAATGGTGTGGCAGAATATATTGTAGTCGATGCCGATAACAAAGAAGTGCTGCACTATTTGCTGGTTAATGGCAAATATGAAACACAATCTGATTCGGCAAGTGGAAAGATGGTTATCAGCCAAACAGCGTTAACTATTGCTTTTTAACTATTCCGGGCAATTATCTTTCCGCCGGGTATCTACAATGTAAATTATCTTCCAGCCATCCTTAGTTTTCATCAATTGAAAAACATCTACACCGCAATGGCTGTATTTATCATCTAAATAAAACTTATACGGTGCCCAAACACTGGCCAGCGGACCATCAATTTTGATATCACCAAAAGTTATCCGCTCGTCATAAACGCCTTTGTGCGGGGTACCCACCATTTTTACAAAATCATCCGGGTTTTCAATCTCTAATTCTGTCGAGCCATCTTTTTTGTTGGCTACGCTATGAAAAGCTATCCCTTTGGCAAAGGTTGAGCGTAGCATGGTGCTATCGCCTTTACGCATGGCGGTAAACATGGTATTGATGGTTTGTTTGATGGCATCCTGCTCGGTTTGTTGAGCGAAAGATTTTAAGGAGATCAGGATGAGGGCGGCAGCGATAAGTTTTTTCATATCTAAATATAAATCAAATACATGAATACCAATAGGTGCCAATCACAAATTGTTAATGTGCACGAAGCGTAAAACCAAAATGTACCTGTTACAGTACCCGATATTCATCAACTAAAATATTAACCTCCCTTTCGAAAAACCATAATTTCCATCCACTTTCAAAATCACCTCTTTGCCGTAGGCATATTCATAGCAATATTTGGTTTGAATGTAAATCTCTTTACCATCTATCTTTTTCCCGTCTATCCGGTACAGATCCTTAGCTACTTTGGTAACTTTAACTACATATTTCCCCTCGGGCAGTTGTTGTTTTACAAGCAGCAACTTAGTTTCGGATAGTTCATCATCGGTATTTAGCGAAAATGCATCCCGCGGCGTTTCTATTGCCTTAAAATAGGCAGTGATTTCGTAGTCGGAGAATTTAAGAGAAGTTAAAAATGGCAGCGTTGCTACAAGGAGTAACAGGATCAGGATTTTAGGTTTCATGGGATTTTAAATAATGTAAGATAAAATTATCTTACGACAAAATCATCATCCAATCAAATCTAATCAAAAAGCCCAAGAGACAAAAAAGGCCGATTGTTATAAACAACCGGCCTTTACATATTTTAGCACAGAGCAGCAATTAGCTCATCTTCAGTTTTTTCTGAATATCGGCCACATAGCCTTTAAACTTCTTATCAGTATCAATTAAATCCTCAACAGTTTGGCAGGCATAAATCACCGTAGAGTGATCGCGGCCGCCAAAGAAGTGACCGATTGATTTAAGTGAACTTTTGGTGTGCGCCTTAGCCAGATACATCGAAATTTGACGGGCCTGCACAATTTCGCGTTTGCGGGTTTGTGATTTTACCATTTCGATAGGCACTTCAAAATACTCGCATACCAGGCTTTGGATATACTCCATCGAAATCTCTTTAGATGAGTTCTTCACAAAGTTTTTCAACATTTGTTTAGCCAGGTTCAGGTCGATCTCCTTACGGTTAAGGGTTGATTGTGCCAGCAATGAAACCATGGCACCTTCCAGTTCACGTACGTTGTTATCAATGTTGTGAGCTACATATTCAACCACATCGTTTGATAACTCGATACCGTCCTGGTAAATTTTGTTTTTCAGGATAGCCATACGGGTTTCCAGATCAGGGATCTGCAAATCGGCAGAGAGGCCCCATTTAAACCTCGAAAGCAAGCGTTCTTCCAAACCGGCCAGATCTTTAGGTGCTTTATCTGATGTAATGATCAGCTGTTTGCCTGATTGATGCAGGTGGTTAAAGATATGGAAGAAGAAATCCTGGGTTTTTTCTTTACCGGCAAAGTTGTGCACATCATCCATAATCAGCACATCAATGGCCTGGTAAAAGTTAACAAAATCATTAATGTTATTATGCTTCAGGGCATCAACAAACTGCTGTGTAAATTTTTCGCACGATACGTACAGCACCAGTTTATCGGGCAGGGTGCGTTTAATTTCGTTACCGATAGCCTGTGCCAGGTGGGTTTTGCCCAAACCTACGCCGCCATAAATCATCAGCGGGTTAAATGAAGTACCACCCGGTTTGGCAGCAACAGCGTATCCGGCTGAACGGGCCAAACGGTTACAATCGCCTTCAACAAAATTTTCGAAGGTGTAGTTACGGTTAAGCTGAGGATCGACGTTCAACTTTTTAAGACCCGGTATAACAAATGGATTTTTAATATCCTTGTTAATAGAAATAGGTATCGGCATACTCTGATTTTTTGAATCAGCGCCATTTCCGTTTGAAGGCATATTAGTTGTGTAGGGTTTAGTTGATGATTGCTCAACAACTATATTATACTCCAAACGTCCTTCATCGCCCAATTGTTTCTTAATTGTTTTGCGCAGCAACCCTACATAGTGCTCTTCAAGCCACTCGTAAAAGAATAAACTTGGCACCTGTATGGTTAATACGCTTCCTTCCATTCTCAAAGCCTTAATCGGCTCAAACCAGGTTTTAAAACTCTGGGCCGGGATGTTGTCTTTGATGATTTGAAGGCAGCTATTCCAAACGTTCGTACAAGTTTTTTCCATATAGATAAAAGTAAAATATTGATTTCCAACCCCCAGCGAAACAAACTTTGGCCCTGCTACGGAACATCGAATATTGCCAAAAAAACCTTATAAAAAAATTAAATTTTCACTTTTTTAACATTTGGTTTTTTATCAACAATTTGCATTTTTCGATGAAAAATCCGTATACGCACATGCGTGAGTATTAAAAAAATGCAATA